>JARFPK010000020.1 GCA_029167045.1 Candidatus Methanocrinis natronophilus | reverse complement strand
TAGTCATATGGGATTAGAAACTTCCTTAAAAGCATCTTTAGAATTTAGTATGAGTGAGGCGGTTGATCCGCATGTGACTAGAAAGCGATTTACAGAGGAGTGGTGGGCTTAACCGATGACCAATGAAGTTGATTTTCCTCATGCAGAAGCTGGTTTTCCTGGGCTAACAATTCTATTCCATTGAGAAGCATTATGAAGAGCCTCTTAAGTAGCTCTTTATCCTCGAAGTCGATCTTCTCGATATCGAGATTTATAAGTTCCTCTTCTACTTCCGCTTTCATAAAAATATTTTTTAAGTCATTTTTATTTATAATTATCTACACATTTGCCGAAAAGATCCATCACAACACTTTATTGAGCATGTTCGCTTACCAATAAATCGCAGTTCTGTTCATAGACGCATTCAGTATAAATTTATTTATATATAAATTTTTAAATTACAACATTTATTTGTTCAAGATTCATAACGAAAAGAACTTATACAAAAAGAGGGTTAGTAAATATATCAATATGTATAGCGCTTGAATTGCCATTTAAGAGTGGTGGTAAAGGTGAAATATTGCTCAAAATGCGGAACCCAAAACGATGATGAAAACAAGTATTGTCAACAATGTGGTTATTCTTGGGATCAAAAGAAGCCTGCTATAGCGGTGGTGCTAAATTTCTTCATCCTATGGGGTTTGGGTTATTGGTATCTTGGGATAAAAAAGGTTTATGGTCTTCCCTGGTACTCTCTAGCGATCCTTCTGATCGTGTTGTGGGCATTAGCAGTAAATGATCCTACAGGATTGCTTATTCTTTTAATTATAGTACTTAATTTCGCACTTGCATATGACCTGTATCAAAAGGCAACGGGGAAATCTGGATGGGTTCCTATCAATCGATAACAATTTTCGATTGCCTAGAATGGGAGAATTAGCATAATTCGGAGATAAGTCTATGGAGTTGAAAATTGAAATCGATGCCGGCAATGAGGCAAGTTACGACTATTTGGAGGAGCTGACCCGGCAGTTGAGGGCTGAACTGTTGGAGCTGGACGTAGATGCAGTCGAATTCGCAAGTTCCGATAAAGAACCTCCGGAAGGCTCCAAGGCCATCGGATCCATAATTATTGGATCACTGCGAGTAACTCTATCTCACGCTGCTAAAGTGCTACCTAAGCTGATCCCTGCCGTCCAATCATGGATGGCGCTTAAAGGACAGACTAAGGTGTTATTAAAGATCGGCGATGATACACTAGAGCTAGGCAACATCCCTTCTAAAGAGTGTCAACGGATAATCGAGCTGTGGATTAGTCGCTATGGAGAATAAGTGGTAGCTTATGGGCCAAAGACGGAAAGCGTTGATACTGGCAAACTATGAGTACGAAGATCCTTCAATACGCCAATTGATTGCTCCCAGCCGAGATGCGGAGGCTCTGGCCCGTGTTTTAGAAGATTCTGCCGTTGGAGGATTTGAGGTTCAAAAGCTTATAAACGAGCCTTCCTACAGAGTTATGCAGGCTATCGAATCTTTCTTTGCAGATAGCAAACATGATGATCTCTTATTGCTTTACTTTTCGGGCCATGGCATGAAGGATGAAGAAGGCCGATTGTACTTCGTCACCAAGAATACGAGGCGCAAACTCTTGCGATCTTCTGCGGTTTCTGCAAAATTTGTCAATGATATCATGCATTCGAGCCGTTCACGAAAACAAGTGCTACTTTTAGATTGCTGCTATAGTGGTGCATTTGCTCGCGGGCTATTGGCCAAGTCTGATAAAGATATTTGCGTTAACGAGGAATTCGAGGGACGAGGAAAGATAATACTCACTGCATCAAATTCTATGCAGTACTCATTTGAGGGCGATGACGTTGAGGGCAAGGGGGTGAGTTCGATCTTCACGCGTTCTTTGGTGGGCGGTCTTGAGAGTGGTAAGGCGGATGAAGATGCGAATGGCTCGATAACTATAGATGAATTATACAATTATGTCTACAACTGCGTATATGATGAGAATCCTTTGCAGAGGCCAACAAAGACTGCCTTAGGTGTAGAGGGCGACATCGTCATCGCTAAAAATCCTAAACCGGTCGTAAAACTTGTTGAATTGCCACAGGAGCTGCAGCATGCCATAGAAAGCCCTCTTCCAAGCATTCGGTTGGCAGTGGTGAACGAGCTAGAACGCCTCCTTAATGGCTCTAATAGAGGTTTGGCGCTTTCAGCACACAAGGCTCTTAAAAGCCTTATTGATGATGATAGCCGTAGTGTTTCAAATGCAGGAGCTAAAGTCTTGGAGGCATATGGATCGGTTCAAGATTTCAGAGAAGAATCAGATATGATAGGGCTAGAATATAGGTTAGAAGAACCGTCATCTAGCCTAAAAGCAGAGATAAAAGATGCAGTACAAAATGTCGATAAAGCGCAGATGAGTCGAAATGCTGAACCGAAGTGGAAGCGCAATTGCCCCTCATGTGATGCTAGACTCACAATTCAAGCGAGATTCTGTCCTAATTGTGGAATGACTTTAGAAGATCAACAAGGAGCTCAAATCTTGCAGAGATGCCCAAAATGCAAGTTACCGATCAAACCCGGATCCTTATTTTGCGTTAAATGTGGTCATGACTTAAAGGGTGGATGCCCAAAGTGTGGCTCGAAATATAAAGATGGTGCTTTGTTCTGTAGTAACTGTGGCCTCCCTTTGTAATTGTTATGCGTTGGTCATCGGTTAAGAGAAGAATCGCGATGAGGCAGCGATTTTAGTATACCCCTCTCCAAAATGTGATTTTTGAAACGCGATTAAAATCGTTTAAATAACTGATTTTCGCTGCATTTCGTCTTAATACGGAAATAATATCTAGGGATGCGGTTTAATTCAGTCCAAATCGTTAAGAGAAATATTAAAGTGTAGCTGGCGGTCTAAATCTGTCCAATCATGGCGGCATAAAACTGTCCACCTGCTAATCCCTGAGCTGAAACTCTGGGGTTGTGCCGATGCAGGCTTCACTTGGGGCTCGCAGAGGCAAGATTGATCCGGGTGAGGGATCTTATTCCATCCAGTTGATCAATCTTGCCACCTGAACCCGGAAGTACAGCAGATTCTCTGTAGTCAAGTCGAATATGGTGAGGGTGAGCGGTATCCATTCTATTTTTATTCGGCCTTAATTTTTATCGTATACACCACAGCTCTGCTGCGGGGATGAGCATATAACTGACAAACCGATGTTTCGTTCATATATTTTGACACGATACTATGCGTTTTATAGTGCAACATGTTTTGGGACCGTCCTACAAACCAGGACGACTAAGGCGGCGGCGCGAAGCACGCTCCGCAGCAAGCTGCGGGGTGCGCCGCGGCATTTTGACTGAGTGGAAAGCGATAGACGGCAAGTTTCTCATGTATCTTTCAGAAAAAGCGCGGTCTCTCATTCTGTTAATAAAATGGGCAAGTTTATTCTGCTTTATCGAGGCGAGTTTTCTTGGATGGAATCTCTCTCACTTGTTAAAGAATGACATCGAGTTGATGCCAACCAACTTGAGGACTAACAGCAGTCTAAGGGGGCATCTGTTTATCGCATTCATCGCATTGATATTGAGGATGAATTTGATGAGGATGATGATCGATGCGGAGCTGAATAAAAGATACTCCATCGAAGGATTGCTTACTTGGCTAGAAAAAATTAAGATCATGGTATGGCCGAATGGAGAGAAGATGACACTGAGATATCCAAGAAACAGCGCGAAATCCTGGATGCTCTTCATATGTGTGCCTAAACGCTGGGGAGGTCAGGTTGGAGATTAGCCCGTTAGTGCGAAACGACGGGTCAAAGTGCATTACATTTTATTAGATATGTTATACTTTTATTAATTTTATAGTTTTTGGCTAAAATGTGTGTGTGGGCGGGCTTCGCTTTCATCCCCGCCCTGAAGGGGGAGATCTTCCAGCTGCGCCCTCTCCCCTCCCCAAAGCAGACTATCACCTATCCGTCGGGATGGATGGATCGATGGATGAGGGCGTGGCCCATCACTTCGGCCTTGAATATTTGACTATTCTGGCGGGATGGGAAGATCTTCACCGCTTCGGGCCGATGGCTCCGATGAAGGTGAAGGTCGTCGGTCCGGAGGTTCAGCTGAAGGCGAAGGTTATCACTCCGACGACCGACGCCGTCACCACCGCCCCTGCGATCAGGACTCCGATGGCGATGGCGGGAAAGGCCTCCCTGAACTTAAGGCCGAAGATGAAGGCTATGGCAGAGCCGGTCCATGCTCCCGTCACGGGAAGGGGCAGGGAGACGAAGAAGATGAGGGCGAGAAGGCCGTACTTCCGGTGCCTCTCGACGTGGTTTCTGTAGGTCCGGGAGAAGAGCCAGGAGAAGAAGACTTTCCCGGGCCGGTATCTCATCAGCCGGAGGGATACCGGCTCCAGGAATAAGAGGAGGAGGAGGACCGGCACCAGGTTCCCGACGACCGATATGGCATAAGCCTCCAGGGGAGGGATGCCGTAGACCCCTATGGCGAGGGGTATCGCCCCCCGGAGCTCGAAGACCGGCGACATCGCGAGAAGGAAGGTGGCGAGCCATCCCGGTATCAAATAGAAGAGATCCATCAGACCGACCACTCTCCGAAAGCCTCTACCTTATCAAAGCCGGGACCCGAGGTCGAGGAATATCCCCTTCTATCAGTCCCCTATCGAGCCCTTTATGCTGACCGTCAGCACCGACTCATCTTTGGGGGAGGTGACCGAGATCGTCAGATCGACGGGCACCCGACCGAAGGCTACCTTCAGGGGGCGATCATCCTCGCCGGCGAGTTCAACCCTGACCCCCTCCGCCATCCGGGCCACGGCCTGGGCTATATCGCGGAGCTCGGGGAGGCTGACGGCCACAGGGCTCTTCTCATCACCGCTCACCCTGGCGGATATAGGCGACTCGATCCCCACCGAAACCAGGAGGCCTCCATCTCTGCCGGTCCCCTTCACCTCGGCTACGATCGGATACTTCTGCGCATCTTCGCTCCCCTGTACCTTGGCCTTGGCTTGCGCATTGACGTTCAGAGATACCATGAACTTCCACCTGGTAGCTACTTACTGCATCCTCTGATATAAATGAATGCGAAGGGCCTCCCCTGTGGCCCCGCCAACCCGATTGGGGTCCCCAATGAACCCTGAGATCTCCTCAGGGCCTTTTTCCGATGCAGAAGATATTCTCTGCGCCCCTCGTCGACTTTACAAAGGCCCAGTCGGACCTCTGGCCTGTATTCCATCCGTTGGGACATCGGGACCAGGTGAAATCTTTTCCTTCCTCGTCGGAGAGAAGGGGGGTTTTATCCACCTCCAGCCCTTCATCGGTCGTCAGGTAGACGGTCCCATTATTTCCACGGACCCAACGGGGGTCCCCCTCCCAGACGTAGTATCCGTCGGCCTGGAGGATCACCCCTTTGGGTATCGGTTTGGCTCCGGTCCATCTCCCGGAGGTGGGCAGGATCTCGACTATCGATACCGTCCAGCGGCCTATATCCACGGAGTCGTCCCCGGTGTTGTAAAGCTCCACCCACTCCACCCCATCGTCGGGCGGGTTCAGCTCCACCTCATTGATGACGACAGACCCCGATGCTGGCGACAAGGCCGATAAGATCGTCAATGACGCCATGACCAGTTTCAAGATCAGCTTCATGATTAACCCCCACATCAAATCTCTTCCGGGACTTCTCCGTCCCGGCCCGCGGGATATTGAGGACCTTCGAATAAATAACCGTGTCGATGGATAGGGATGAGGGACCTAGATCTCGTCCCCCCACTCGTCTATAGAGAATTTGGACCGTTTCTGGTCCCCTTCCCGAAGATCCAGTCAGACCTCTGGTCGGTGTCGAAGCCGTCGGGATGGCGGAAGTGGGTGAAGAAGTTGTCGCTTCTGTCGCTGAGGAGGGGGGTCTTGTCGACCTCCATGCCGTCTTCTCTCTTCAGGATCACCGTCCCAGTGCCGGTGGGGTGGATCCAGTTTCGATCCCCTTCGGCGACGTAGAAGCCGCCGGGTGGGATGAGCGTCTCCAGAGGTATCCTCATAACGCCGGTCCAGGCGGGCTCTGTGTCGACGATCCATACGGTCCAGCGGCTGATATCAATATCCTCGGCCCCGTTGTTATAGAGCTCCACCCACTCGTTGCCGTCGCCGGGGGGGTTGAGCTCCACCTCGTTTATCACCACCGCCCCGATGACCGGAGAGGATATCGCCAAGACCGCCAGTAAGGAGGTCAACGCTCCCAGGTAAGTACGAGTCGCCACAAAATCCCCGCCTCTTTACGAAGATAACCGATCCCCAAGTCGCTATACCTCTTCGATCTTCCAGATCATGACCTGATGGATAGGACGTTCTCCGATCCCGGAGTGGCCTTCATGAGCTTCCAGTCGGACTTCTGGTCGGTGTCGACCCCGTTGGGATAGCGACCATAGGTGAAGTCGCTGTCACCATCGTCGGTGATTAAGTGGGTCTCGTCGACCTTGAACCCCCCGACATCCACCAGGGTCACATAGCCGCTGTACTCCTGTCTCCACTGAAGAGAGCCCTCGGCCACATAGTAGCCCTTTGCAGGGATGACCGTCCCCTCGGGTATCGCAATCGGCCCTATCCAGGGGAGGTTGACGATGGATACGACCCAGCCGGAGATCTCCACGTCATCCTCACCGTTGTTGTAAAGCTCGACCCATTTGGTTCCGTTTCCCGGCGGATTCAGCTCCACCTCGTTGATCACTACGGCGGCTGCTCCGATGCCGGATAGAGCTGCGATGCAGAGCACGGATATTGACAAAGCGGATATGATTCGTCTCGTTAAGATCCCCCACATATCTCAAAGTCCCCGGACGGATCTGAGGTATGGCGGCTGGAAATATCTTCCAGGTAGATAACGGTATCGATCCGCGGGAGATGCCGAACGCAGGTTCCAAAGGAGAGGGGGGCCTCAACCCCGATCGACGATGCCATCCGATCTGAGAGAGGTCAGGGATAGGTCAGGGTTATATTATGACCATAACCCCATAGCCTCCGCCATGGAGTACTCGCAAGGAAGCCTCGGCAGAATTTTCGTCATCCGGCTATCGGACGGTGAGGATCTGATCGGCTCATTAGATCGATTTCTGGCGGAGAAGGAGGTCGCCTCTGGGATGATCCTCTTCCTCGGGGCCCTCCGGCGGGGAAGGATCGTGGCAGGGCCCCGGAAGCCGACGATACCGCCGGAGAGCCCCTTCGTCCAGGATCTGGAGGGGGGCTTTGAGACCTTCGGCGTCGCCACCGTCTATCCAGGGGAAGGCGGGGGGCCAAAGGTACACATCCACGCCTCCTTCGGGAGGGATGACCAGGCCTTCACCGGGTGCCTGCGGGAGAGGGGTGAGGCCTACCTGGTGGTGGAGGTGGTGGTATTCGAGTTTCTGGGTCTTTCAGCGAGGAGGGTCTTCGACGAAGAGTCGGGCCTCCTCCTGGCCAACCTGAAAGAGAGGTTCTAGATGAGGGGGAGAAGAGAGGGGAGGGTCGAGAGGAGAAGGGGGTTGCCGCCCCTGCCCATATCGATGGAGGAGGCGAAGCGCCGGGGGGTCGATCGGTTCGACGTGATCCTCGTCTCAGGAGACGGGTACGTCGACCACCCCTCCTTCGGGGTTGGCGTCATCGGGAGGGTCCTGGAGGATGCGGGGTACGCCGTCGGAGTTATCCCCCAACCCGACTGGAGACGGGCTGAAGACCTCTCCGCCCTGGGGACCCCCCGGCTCTTCTTCGGCGTTGCCTCCGGGAACGTCGACTCGATGGTCAACAACTATTCGCCGAATAGAAAGAGGCGAAGAAGAGACGTCTACTCCCCCGGTGGCCGCCTCCTCCGCCCCGACCGGGCGGAGATCGTCTACGCCGACAAAGTCCACGCCCTCTTCCCCGAGACGCCGATCGTCCTCGGAGGGATCGAAGCGTCCTTGCGGAGGTTCGCCCACTACGACTTCTGGTCCGACTCCGTCCGAAGGTCGATCCTCGCCGACGCCCCCGCCGAGATGATCGTCTTCGGGATGGGGGAGAGATCGGTCCTGGAGGTCGCCCGCCGCCTCGCCTCCGGGGAGGAGATCTCCGAGATCAGGGACGTCCCCGGGACCGCCTTCAAGATGGGTCTTCGGGAGTGGAGGTCTTCGGAGCGGGAAGGGTGGCTTCAGATCCCCTCCTTCGACGAGGTGGCCAAGGATGAGAGGAGGTACACCGAGGCCTTCCGCCTACACCATGGAGAGCAGGACCCCTATCGGGGAAGGACCGCCGTCCAGCCCCACCCCAAGACCGTCGTCGTCCAGAACCCGCCGGCTACCCCCATGACCACCGAAGAGCTGGACCGGATCTACGAGCTCCCCTACACCCGGGAGGCCCACCCCTCCTACCATGAGGTGATACCGGCCCTGGAGCCGGTGAGGTTCTCCCTCACCACCCACCGGGGATGCTTCGGATCCTGCTCCTTCTGCGCCCTCACCCACCACCAGGGAAGGATCGTCCAGTCCAGGTCCATCGACTCCCTGGTGAGGGAGGCGGAGGCCATGACGGAGCACCCCCGATTCAAAGGGGTGATCCAGGACGTCGGCGGCCCCACCGCCAACATGTACGGTATGGCCTGCAGCCGCTGGAATAGCTGCGGGGCCTGCGCCGATAAGCTCTGCTCCCCCGCCTGCCCGACCCTCGACGCCGACCACCGCCGCCAGCTGGAGCTCCTCAGCCGCCTCCGGCAGGTCCCTGGCGTCGAGCGGGTCTTCGTCAGCTCCGGGATCAGGCACGACCTGATACTGGCAGATAAGTCAGCGGCAGGGGATGAGTACCTCCAGACCCTCACCCGCCACCACGTCTCCGGCCACCTGAAGGTGGCGCCCGAGCACGTCTCCGCCTCCGTCCTGGCGGCTATGAAAAAGCCCCCCCGAAACGTCCTGGATGAGTTTTTGGGGCGGTTCAGGGCCCTGAGCCGGGAGGAGGGAAAAGAGCAGTACCCCGTCCCCTACTTCATCTCCGGCCATCCCGGCTGCGAGATCGCGGATATGGTGGAGCTTGCCGAGTACATCCGGGATCATCGCCTTTATTCCGAGCAGGTCCAGGACTTCACCCCGACGCCGATGACCGTCTCGACCTGCATCTACTATACGGGCATCGACCCTTTCACCGAAAAGGCCGTCCACGTCCCCCGGGGGCGGGAGAAGGAGATCCAGAGGGCGATCCTCCAGTACCGGGATAAGAAGAACTGGCCCCTCGTCCGGGAGGGCTTGCGCCTCGCCGGAAGGGAGGACCTCATAGGTGACGGGCCGGAGTGTCTCGTGCCGATGGGGAGGTAGAAGGGAGGCGTCCCGGCCTGGGATAAGATCCACCATCCCCCACTATCCCAGAACCGTTCATCTCAGTCTTGGAGGATACCAGATGACTCCAATGCCCTTACCCCCTGGTGATCAGCTCGGGCCTGAGCCTCGCCCGCCGCAGCGGCGGTAGCTCCCCAACGAGCGCCATCTCCTCCCCCCGAATGACGAGCGCCCCGGTGACCCCCGGGACCGCCACCGCATGGAAGGAGTCGGACAGTGGTGATGCCAATCCGATGGCGTTGCCCAGGGCCGTCGCCGCGGCGTCCGCCAGGGGGACGTCGTCGGAGACGACGACGGCCGCATCGGCGAATCCGAAGCTGATGGAGGGGCCGACGGTCCCGCTGCTGGTGCATATCCCCAGGGGCTTTTTCCCGGGTGGGATCTCGAAGGCGAGGTCTTTAAGGGGGGAGGGACCGGCGTAGATCCCCATCAGGATGGGACGGTCGCAGACCAGGGCGACGTCGCCGCCGTTGTCGACGACGGCGTGGGTCGCCCCGGCTCTGATCATCGCCTCCAGAGCGAAGAGGGCGATAGTCCCGGCAACGCCGCTCATGGGGCCGATACCGACGGCCGAGGCCGCCCTCGCCATCTCTCTTACGATCAGAGGGGCGTCTTTTGCGGGGAGTTCGTAGGGCTCCAGGGTGACGAGGAAGAAGGGGTCGGATCTGATGAACTCCTCGAGGAGCCCCCGCTGGATGGCGATCTCCTCCTTCGCCGCCTCTAGGTGGTCTCTCTCCTGGGCGGTGATGGTGACGATCGTCTCCTTCAGACGAAACCTCTCCCTCTGGAGATCTGATGCCTCCGTCACCCTCTCGCCGCCCTCTCGTCAGCCTCTAGCGAGCCTTCCTCCGGGGGCGAAGCCCCTGGCTTCATAAGAGGAGTTCCGGCCCCCTTCAGCGCCTTTGCGACGATCTCGCGCCTCCCCCTAAGGAGGACCTCGATCTCTTCGCCGTACCTCACCTCCATAGGCTCGGCCACCTCGTAGAGCCTCGAGAGCTGCTTCAACCCATCCTCCGACGACGGCAGCCGGAGGACGAACTCCACCAGGGGCGGAAGCTTCTCACCTATCATATCGAGGAGGGCGTCGATGCCGGTGCCCTCCCGGGCGGAGATGAAGACGGGGTTTGGGGCTAGGTCCCGGATCAGATCGGACCGTTCCAGGGCGACCTCGGGGTCGATCCTGTCCACCTTGTTCAGGACCGATATGATGGGGGCGTAACATCCGCAGTCCCAGAGCGCCTCGTGGCAGGAGGCGACCCTATCTCTCAAGAGCTCCGGTGGATCGGATAGGTCGACCACCAGGAGGACGAGGTCCGCCTCGACGATCTCCGCCAGGGTAGACCGGAAGGCCTTGATCAGAAAGAGGGGGAGGTCGTCGATGAACCCGACGGTGTCGGTGAGGAGGAACCGTCTATCCCCTGCCGCCACCGCCCGGGTCGTCGGGGATAGGGTGGTGAAGGGCTGATCTTTTGCGGCAACCGCCTCAGAGGCGAGGCGGTTGAATAGAGTGCTCTTACCGGCGTTGGTGTAGCCTGCCAGGGCCACCAGGTCGAAGCCCATCTCCCTTCGCCTCTTCCGCCTCCTCTCCCCCGTCTCCTCCACCCCCTGTAGCTCCGCCCTGATCTTCGCCATCCGCCCCGTGATGTCCCGGTACATCGAGACGTCGTACCTCCCCGAGCCGTGGTATCCGGGCCGCTCGCTCAGCTTCTTGAGGGACTCCATCGTCTTAACGAAGGGCGCCTCGTAGGAGAGGCGGGCGAGCTCCACCTGGAGGATCGCCTCCCGGGTGGAGGCCCGGGAGGCGAAGATCTCCAGGATCAGGTTGAAGCGGTCCATCGGCTGGAGGAGAAACTCCTTATTGATGTTGAAGATCTGACCGGGGCTGAGGGGGTCGTTGAATATCAGCTTCTCCGGCTCGTAGGAGGCGGCCTGGGCGATCTTTCCCCTCCCCAGCTGAAACCTCCTGTCCCTCCCCCTCCGCTGGGATACCTCGGCGATGACGGTGTAGCCGGCGGCTTGAGCGAGCCCCCGCAGCTCCGCCATATCTTCAGGAGGTAGCCCTTCCTTGGGGTCCTCCCGGAAGAGGAGGACCGCCGTCTTCTCCCGATTCATGCCCCTCCAGTCGCATCCCTTAATGCCAAAAAGCCGAGCCCCCCGTCCATCAGCCTCAAAACCAGCCTCCTCCCCGCAAAGGAGGCGTGGTGGGCGAGCTCCATCGCCATCCTCTCTCCCCTGGACTCAGGATACTTGAACTCCCGCCCCAGGATGCTCTCGACCCGCCACCGTTCCAGGTTGTAGAGGTCCCCCTTCTCGGCGAGGACGACCCCCGAGAGCCCCCTCACCGAATCCTCGAAGAGGCCGATCACCACCTCCACATCCACAGACTCAGCCACCGTAGGGAAGAGCCTCATACCCCTAATCCCCTCGATCCCCTCCGGGGATATCTTCGCCTCCACCGATGCAGAGACCATGATGTACCTGTCGCCCTCCACATGCCTTCCCGATATGTCGACCGCCACCACGTCCAAAGTACCATCTCTTCAGTCCGATATACTTCAGAGGTCGATTATGGCGTGGTGGTCGACGAGATCCGTCGCCTTCTCCAGGGTCAGCCCCGAACCCCAGGCGATCTCGATAGCCCTCTCCCGGTCGACGAGGTCTTCGGGGGCGTGGGCGTCGGTGTCGACGACGAGCTTCGCCCCCGCCTCCAGGGCGAGCCTCGCCACGTGGCCGTTGGTCAAATTGTGGCCTCGGCGGGCGGTCAATTCGAGACAGACTCCGTTATCCCTCGCCAGATCCGCCTCCTCGATCGTCAAAAAGCCGGGGTGGGCGAGGATATCGGCCCCGATCTCCAGGGCTTTGCGGTTCGTCCCCGGGGCCACCGGCTCGACGGCCGTCTCCCCGTGGACGACGACGAGGTCGGCTCCTAGCCTTCGGGCGAGGGTCGCCAGCTTCTCCATCTTCTCCGGGGGTACATGGGTCAGCTCGACGCCGGCGAGGATCCTCATCTCCAGGACCTCCTCGAGCTCCTTCACCTTGGAGACCTGCTCTAACACCATCTCTACGTTGGTGAAGTCGACGTGATCGGTGATCCCCAGGGCCCGGCATCCCTTCATCTCCGCCCTACGGACGAGCTCGCTTGGGATCAGCTCGCCGTCGCTGAATACGGTGTGAGTGTGAAGGTCGATCATGAGCTTGCCAGAATCACAAACGTTATTAAGTATTGCCTTCAACAGAACCAGCCCGAGAAGATCTCCGGAGTTTTCGATGACCACCGCCATCAGACGTTTGGTACTGGACGTATTGAAGCCCCATGTTCCCACGATCCTAGAGCTCGCCGAAGCCCTCAGCAAGCTCGGCGGGATATCAGGGGTGAACCTCAGCCTCTCTGAGGTGGACCAGCAGACAGAGACGATCAAGATCACCATCAAAGGAGACAAGATAGACTACCTGGCCGTGGAGTCGGTGATCCAGGACTTCGGCGGCGTCATCCACAGCATCGACGAGGTGGTAGCCGGAAAAGAGATCGTCGAAGAGGTGGAGACGGCCCAGGACCGATGACCACCGGCCTCAAATAGCCTTTGGCCTGGGGGCCACCAGAACGAACTGGCCTGCCGGTCTTCGAGATCCTCTCCCCCGAGAGGGGGTCATCCCCGCCTCTTTTTTGCCCTCCTGGCGATCTCTTTTACGAGGGCGGTCTTGGGACCCTTCTTCTGCAACAGGACCCGACCTGACTTCTCCCACCACTCTTTAGGGTAACGCTTATCTCTTTCAGCCTCCGCCTGCAGCCCCATCTCCATGGCGGCCGCCATCATCTCGTCGATCGTCGGCTTCTCGAGGGCGTCCCGCCTCGAGACCTGCCTCCCCTCGCCCCTCGATCTGCCGGCGTCGATGTAGGCGGGCCAGATCACCAACCGGCCGTCTTTCTTGGACATACGAAGAGCTATCATGAGCCTTTGCCGGATAAGATTTTTGGCCCCGGAGCTATCCGGCCCCGGAAGATTATTGGGATCTGGATCTGGGATAGCCTTTTAGAGAAGAAATGCTGAAATGATCCCTGGAGTTCGTGATCATGAGCGAGAATGCCTACCCCACCGCCAAGGTCGGCGACCAGGAGATCCCCTGGGACCCAGAGCAGCTGAGGAGGATCCAGGATCATCCCTGCTTCAGCGAGAAGGCTTGCCACCGCTTCGGCAGGATGCACCTCGCGGTAGCCCCCCGATGCAACATTCAGTGCAACTACTGCATCCGGGACTTCGACTGCGTCAACGAGACGAGGCCTGGGGTGACGAGCCAGGTCCTGACCCCGGAGGAGGCGCTCCAGCGGGTCGACGAGGTGATGGAGAAGCTCCACTACATCAAGGTGGTGGCGGTGGCGGGCCCCGGCGAGCCCCTCTATAACGAAGAGACCTTCGAGACCTTCCGGCTGGTGGGAGAGAAGTACCCCCAGGTCATCCTCTGCATCAGCACCAACGGCCTCCTCCTCCCCGATGAGATAGAACGGCTAGACTCCCTCGGGGTGAGCAACGTCACCGTCACCCTCAACGCCGTCGACCCCAAGATCGGCAGAGAGATCTACGAGCACGTCATCTACGGCAGCAAAAAATACGTGGGCCTGGAGGCGGCGGAGATCCTCCTCGACCACCAGTTGAGGGGCCTAGCCGAGGCTGTCAAGAGGAAGATGATCGTCAAGGTGAACACCGTCATCATCCCCACCATCAACGACGACCACATCCTCGAGATCACCAAGACGGTCAAGAAGCTCGGCGTCTACATCCAGAACGTGATGCCCCTCATACCCCAGTACAAGTTCTCCCACCTCTCCCCCCCGACCCCCGCCGAGAAGAAGAAGGTCCAGGACGAGATGGCCAAGATCATGAAGCAGATGAGGCACTGCCGGCAGTGCAGGTCCGACGCCATAGGAAAGCTCGGCTGCGACGTCCAGCAGGAGTTCGAGAAGAAGAGCTAGGCGGCCGCGCGGCTCCGATCCGGACCAGGAGGGGGAGGTGGATGCTAGATGGTGAAGAGAAAGATCATAAAGATCGACGAGGACCTGTGCGACGGCTGCGGTAGCTGCGTCCTCGCCTGCCCCGAGAACGCCATCGAGATCGTCGACGGGAAGGCTCGGGTCGTCAGAGAGTCCCACTGCGACGGCCTCGGCGCCTGCATCGGCACCTGCCCCGAAGGGGCCATTACGGTAGAGAGCAGAGAGGCCCAGCCCTATGATGAGCACCGGGTAATGACCGAACGGATCATTCCTCAGGGGCGCGCCACCATCATTGCCCATCTTAAGCACCTGCTGGAGCATGGAGCTGACACATACTTTCAAGATGCATGGCCGGCCTGGAGAGGCCCTCGGGCGGCGCGGTCCTCCTCGACGGCGTCCCCATCGAGGGTCCGGGGCCCCAGCGGGGGATGGTATTTCAGGAGTACTCCCTCTTTCCCTGGAGGACGATCCTCGACAACGTAGCCTTTGGCCTGGAGCTTCGGGGCGTCTCCAAGGCGGAGCGGCACGAGAAGGCCCGCCGGTACATCCAGGCCGTGGGCCTTGCGGGCTTTGAGAACAGCTACCCCCACGAGCTCTCGGGGGGGATGAAGCAGAGGGTCGCCATCGTCCGGGCCCTCGTCAACAACCCCAGGGCTCTATTCATGGACGAGCCCTTCGGAGCCTTAGACGCCCAGACGAGGAACGTCATGCAGTCGGAGCTTCTCCGCATCTGGCAGGAGCAGCAGAAGACCGTCGTCTTCGTCACCCACAGCGTCGACGAGGCGATATACCTCGCCGACCGGGTGGTTATCATGTCCGCCCGGCCGGGGCAGATCAACGAGATCATCGACGTCGACCTCCCGCGCCCCCGGATCAGGACGAGCGCCGAGGTGAACCGGTACAGGGAGAGGATCCTCTCCGACCTGAAGAGCCTCAGGAATGGTTAAAAATATATTTTTTCTATTTATCATAAATTTCACGTACATTTCTCACATGTTTCTTATAAGTTCCTCATATATTTCGGCCCCCGTCCCATCCTCTCCGCTCCGGTCTGGGGCCCTTCAGCGGTCCGCTTTAGGGAGCGTTTATATCCGTAGAGGTACGAATTTTGTCCAAGCTGGTGAGACCGTTGACTAGATCGAAATGGATGGAGCTTCCGCGGCTGGTCGTCGTCGGCAGCGGCGTCGCGCGAGAGGTGGCCGACGTCTGCCGCGACCTAAAGCTGAAGGGCGGAGCCCTCATCGTCACCGGCCCCACCACCTGCGAGCTGGCGGGGGAAGAAGTCTCCCGGCGGATGGAAGATGACGGCTTTGATACCAGCCTGATGATCACGAAATATTCAAAAATAGAGGAGGTGGAGAGGGCAGAACGGATGGCGGCGGATATGGAGGCCGGATTTCTCATAGCCGTCGGGGGGGGCAGATCGATAGACGTCGCCAAGCTCGCCTCGCAGAGGGCGAAACTCCACTTCGTCTCCATCCCCACCGCCGCCTCCCACGACGGTATCTGCTCCGCCCAGGCCTCCATCACCATCGAAGGAGAGACGACATCCGTCTCCGCCCACGCCCCCCTGGGGATCATAGCCGACACCGCCATCATCTCCAAAGCCCCCAAAAGGCTCCTGGCCGCCGGATGCGGCGACATAATATCCAATATCACCGCCATAAGGGACTGGAAGCTCGCCTCCAGGCTCCGGGGCGAGGAGTACAGCGAGTACGCTTCGGCACTATCGGAGATGACGGCGAAGATGATCGTCGAGACCGCCCCCTCCCTGAAGCCGGGGCTCGAAGAGTCGGCGAGGGTCGTAGTCAAGGCGCTCATCTCCAGCGGCGTAGCCATGTCCATCGCCGGCTCCTCCCGCCCCGCCAGCGGCTCGGAGCACAAGTTCGCCCACGCCGTAAACCGGATCGATCCGGGGAAGGCGCTCCACGGCGAGCTCTGCGGCCTTGGAACGATCGTCATGATGTACCTTCATGGCGGGGACTGGAAGATGATCCGGTCCGCCCTCCAGGAGGTGGGGGCGCCCACCTCCGCCTCCGAGATCGGCATCGACGAGGAGACGGTGGTCGAGGCGCTGACTACGGCCCACAATATCCGCCCCGAGAGGTATACCATCCTCGGCTCGGGGCTCCCCCGAGAGGCGGCGGCGGCGGCGGCAAAAAAGACTAAGATATTATAATTATTACCTCGAGGCGAATATCATGTCCGAAGCAGCTACACAGATCACCCTGATAGGGACCAAGCTCGCGACGATAGGGATGGAGTTCATATTCAACGCCCCGTCCCCAGAGTGCGAGACCTGCAAGCTCAGAAACACCTGCACAAACCTGGAGTCGGGGAGGAGGTACAGGATCCTGGGGATCCGGGGGGAGTTGGTCCACGATTGCCCCATCCACGAGGCGGGGGTCCGGGCGGTGGAGGTGACTGAAAGCCCCATCATCGCCGCCATCGACGCCAGGAAGGCCTTCGCCGGCTCCAAGACCGTCCTTGAACCCCCGAAATGCGACGAGTACGAATGCACCATGTACGACCTCTGCCACCCCGTAGGCCTGAAAGGAGGTGACAGGTGCACCATCGTCGATGTGGTGGGGGAGGCTCCCGAAGAGTGCGAGGTTGGAAACAAGCTGAAGCTGGTGGAGCTTAGGCGCTGAAGCCGTCCGCTTCCACTCCAATTTTTTAAGACTAATTCCACCGATCCCGGGTGGCCCATATGAGGAAGGTTCTCACCTACTCCCGGAACGTCTTCGTCCCCGTCACCGACGTCTGCAGGAATCGGTGCCTCTACTGCGGTTTTCGCCGGGACGACGGAAGGGTGATCCGTCGCCGGGAGGCGATCGACCTCCTCGACCGGGGGGCTGCGGCCGGCTCTGCCGAAGCGCTCTTCTCCCTCGGAGAGGCGCCCCAAGAGGTCTGCGGCTTCTCCGACCGGCTCAAAGAGGTGGGGAGGGACGACGTCATCGGCTACATAATCGAACTCTCGGAGCTGGCCCTGGAGAGGGGCCTCCTCCCCCATACCAACGCCGGCCTCCTCTCAAAGGAGGAGATGAGGAGGCTCGCCCCCTACAACGCCAGCATGGGGCTGATGCTCGAGACGACGGCGGTGGTCGAAGCCCACCGGGCCTCCCCCGGAAAGAACCACCAGCGGAGGCTGGAGGCGATCAGGGCGGCGGGGGAGCTTTCGATACCCTTTACCACCGGGATCCTGGTGGGGATCGGAGAGGCGGTCTCGGACCGGAGGAGATCGATCGAGGCGATAAAAGAGATTCACGAGACGTGCGGTCACATCCAGGAGGTAATAGTCCAGCCCTTCGACCCAAAAGAAGGGACCCCCATGGCCACCATCCCTCCTCCGGGGCTGGAGCCCCTGGCGGAGACGGTGAAGATCGCAAGATCGATCCTCCCGCCGGAGGTCGCCGTCCAGGTCCCACCAAACCTGGCTGATCCCCTCCCCCTGGTGGAGGCGGGAGCTTCGGACCTGGGAGGGATCAGCCCCGTCACCCCGGACTGGATCAACCCCGAGAGGCTCTGGCCCACCCCCGAGGAGCTGAGGATCCGCCTTCCGGGCTTCGAGATGATGGAGAGGCTCGCCGTATACCCCCGGTACATAGACCTCGGATGGCACGGCCGAAAGACCAGAGATCTGGTAGAGAGGATGGCGGGTCCCGATGGCCTGCGGAGGCGGGACGGGCCTTATATCCCGGATAGGAATCGCAAATGATATCATATATCAGCGCAGAGGAGGTGGCGTATGAGCAAAAAGTCGATTGAGATCGGCGTAAGCTGCGGGCTCGTCTTTCTGATGATCGCCCTGATGATCCTGGTTCAGCTGGTGGCGCCCGAACCTCTCCAGCCGGCGGGGTTTGTCTTTGCGGTCCTGGCCTTCATGCTCCTGATGGGCGGTGCCGGGTTCCGGCTAATAGACGTCGAAGAGTGAAGTTGAATGGTTTTGATACCATCTAGCGGCATTCCTCTCTAAAGAGGGTGAGATATGGGGATCTTGGACAAGTTGATGGGCAGGTCTGGCGATGAGGATTACGTTCACATAGACCTGGGGCAGTTCGAGGAGGTCTCAGCCAGGGGCCCCTCGGAGATTCTAGTGAGGATGGCGGAGCTGAGCGACATTGAAGTTCTCCCCGAGATAAAGATGGAGATACGGAAGGGAAACCTAGTCCTGGTGGACATATCTCCCATGAGGAGGGAGAAGGACCTTCTCGACGAGGCGATAGGGGAGCTGAAGGCCGCCGTCCAGGAGCTGAGGGGGGACATCGCGGGGCTGGGGGACAACCTGGTGATAGTCGTCCCCACCAATATGAGGATTGATCGGGAGAACATCATGGGGGTGGAGGATTGAAGGCCAGGACGACCTCCAGCTGCCCCATCTGCTCCGCCGAGATCGCCTTCGACTGGGAGACGAAGGAGATCCCTCACTTCGGAGAGGCGATGATCATCGCCGGGGTCTGCGACGGTTGCGGCTTCAAGCTCAGCGACACCATCCTCCTCTCCCAGGGGGAGCCGGCGAGGTACTCCATCACCATCGAGGATGCCAATGATCTGAACGCCCGGGTGATCAGGTCCACCAGCGGGACGATAAGGCTCCCGGAGCTGGGGGTAGATGTGGAGCCAGGCCCCGCCTCGGAGGCGTACATATCCAATCTGGAGGGGGTCCTCCAGAGGGTCCGAGATATCGTCCTATTCGCCACCCGATCCGCCCGAAACGCTGGCGTGGAGGAGAACGCCCGGCGGGGCGAGCTGATCCTCGAACGGATCGAGAGGGCGATGGAGGGGACGGGGCCGCTGACGGTGATCCTGGAGGACCCCCTCGGAAATAGTGCCATAGTCTCCGAGAAGGCGGTCACCACCAAGCTCACCCCCGAAGAGTGCGACGGCCTCGAGACCGGGATGATCATCCTCGACTCCTCCGCATGACCGGCGAGGCCAGGGAGGCGGATAAGGCTGATAGTCCTCAGCGGCGGGACGGGGACCCCGAAGCTTCTGGTGGGCCTGCAGAAGGTGCTGCCTTCGTCGGAGGTGACCGTCGTCGCCAACACCGCCGACGACCTCTGGATCTCGGGAAACCTGGTATCCCCGGACCTCGACTCCGTAGTCTACACCCTGGCGGGGATGATCGACCGGGGGAAGTGGTGGGGGATCGAAGGGGACTCTTTTAAGACCCACGAATTTCTCAAGGGCCTCGGCCGCAGGGAGCTCCTCTCCCTCGGCGACCTCGACCGTGCCGTTCACATATTCCGGTCCGAGCTCCTCCGGGAAGGCTTATCCCTCTCCGATGCGACGCAGAGCCTCTCCAGGGCTCTGAAGGTGGAGGAGAGGGTCGTCCCCATGACCAACGATCCCGTCTCCACCCTCATATCGACCCCCGAGGGGGAGATGGACCTCCAGGAGTTCTGGGTCGGGAGGGGGGGAAGGGCGGAGGTGACGGGGGTGAGATACCGCGGTATCGAGGAGGCCCGCCCATCTCCTGGGTTCGTCACTGCCCTGGAGAGGGCAGCGGAAGAGGGCGAGCCGGTCCTGATAGGGCCGAGCAACCCCGTCTCCAGCATCGGGCCCATCCTTGCCCTCCGGGGGGTCCGGGACCTCCTGGGAGGTGGCGGGGGAGAGATCCCGGTCGTCGCCGTCAGCCCCCTCGTCGGCGGGCGGCCCGTCAGCGGACCGGCGGCGAAGTTCATGCGGGCCCAGGGCTACCCCGTCACAGACCAAGCCGTCGCCGAGATCCTGGGGTGCGTCGACCTTATGGTGGTCAGCCTAAAAAGCGACTATCCCGGCCCCTCGGTGAGGCTCGACACCGTCATGAGGGACGGGGCGGATAGCACCAGGCTCGCGGAGGAGATAGTGGAGGTCTTGGAGATGGTCGGCAGACGAAAGATGGGTGAGAAGGAAGGGGAGAAAGAGAGGGGCTAGGAGGGGGGAGGGTCTAGGATGTTTATCGGAGTCGATCACGGGACTAGGGCGATCAGGCTCGCCAACACCGAAGGAAAGTGCTTCATCATCCCGAGGGCGGAGGCCGGGCTGCTCGCCCCATCGAAGATCGCCGGCCGGATCCGGGAGGCCTTCGACCTCGCCCCTGGGACCGGCGGAGGAAGCGATGGCGATGGCGATGGCGATGGCAGCGGCGCCGGCCGCGCCGAGAAGGTCGAGCTTCTCGCCCTCTGCTACTCCATGGGGGACGGGATCTCTGAGATCGTCAGGATCGAGGACGCCGAGAACCGGGGGGTCATCAGCCAGGACGGCGCGGGCCTCCACGTCGGGGGCGGGACGAACGTCTTCGACGCCGTCCTAGCGGCGAGATGGCCTGCGATCCTCCTTCCCGGGATCCACGACCGGTCCGATATAGACCCCAGGATGCGGGTATTCTCCCACGGAGCCAGCCCCGAGAAGGTGGGGCTCGCCTACAAGGTCAGAAGAGACGGCCCCGAGGATTTCATCATCTCCGACGCCAGCTCCAACGTCGTCACCATCGGGGTCGTTGATGGGCGCATAGTCGGCGCCATCGACGCACCCATCTTCGCCCCCGGCCTTCTGCATGGACCACTAGACGTCGCCGCTATCCGGGCCGTCGATGCCGGGAAGACTACCGCCAACGAGGCCTTCACCCGGGGCGGGATCCTCCGTAAGCGAGGCCTCACCCTCAAGGGCTGCACCCCCGAAGAGAAGGAGGCGGCCTTCGAGGCGCTCGCCCTCTACGCCGCCATGGAGATCGCGGCGATGGCCGTCCTCCTCCGGGACCAGGGGGCAGCGAAACCGGCGCTCTATCTCGCGGGCGACCCCGCCTCCCGGATCGTGAGGAGGGTCTCAGGGCTCCTGGGGAGGGAGGTTTTGGCGCTCGCAGGCTGCGATGCGGCCCTCGGCTGCGCCCTGATCGCGGAGGATGTGTATAAGGGGGCGAGGGAGGTTTTGGGGATCGGGGTGGACGGGAGGGTCCGGTGGTAGCTGAGCCACGTAACTTAACCGGCGAAAATTGGCATCTATGGAGAGAAACCCTAACTTTTATACTGTTAAGAAACAATAGCTCCAGCAATATTGGGGAGAAATAACCGCGAGTAGTCTGCGTGTCAGATTTTGTTCGTACCAATTCTACGAAATGCGGACACGATCCATCATCTTAGATAGTCTTCATTATTCGGAGAACTTGGAAGGTTTTAGGCGGTCTTGGTCCCGGTTCATCTACCAAAAAGCTATAATCTTCCCCAGAGTCACAATTTTCCTCAATGGCTGACGGCCGAGAAGGGAGCGGATCATGAACGATCTGAGGCTGAGCTCATCGGAGAAGCTCCAATCGGTCTTTATACTCCTCAGCATGGGGTCGGTCTGGGTATCAGCCGCTTTCCTCAGATAGCCCAGCATGGGGGGGCCGCGATACTTCCTGCCCTGATGCTGATGCTTTAGATCATATTCCTGCAGATGCCCCTGGTGTGGTTGGGCCGGGGGTTCACCAACCTAAAGGTGGCGTGGCTCAGCATGATGGTCAATTTCTTATTCACCCCCTTCTTCGCTTTTGGGCTGGGTTATCTCTTCTTGAGGAGTCCTCCGGACCTATGGGTCGGCTTCTTCATGCACGCTCACCCCCCCTGTACATACTGGTATCTCGCCTTCACCAGCATGGCAAAGGGGGACGTGGGGCTCGGAGCGTCTCTATTTCCCTGGAACCTCTTTCTGCAGCTGGCGCTCTTGCCCTTATATATGGCTCTCCTCGAAGGATATGTCGTTCCTATAGACGTCCTTCTCCTGGGAAAGAGCGTGGTTCTAGTGCATAAGAACATAAATTATAAATCATATAAGACTTGTCATGATTAATATTGTCCCTAAAAATAAGGCCTACCTCATGACTTTGAAGGACGGAGACGAAGCTAAATTGCAGCAATACCTTCGGAAGGGAGTAGCATCAGCGAGAAGCTTGATTCGAGCAAGTATAATGCTGATGACGAGCGGAGGGCGTTGAGATAATGAGATTCAAAATTGGACTACGCCCAGTTTATGAGCGATCTTGTCAAGCAGTATCCAGATGCGTATTCCATAAGTCTCGTTCAGGATAACCTAAATACACATACCCCAGCTTCATTTTATGATGCGTTTCCTGCTGCTTGCTGATGCTTTTGAACTTTCGAAGAAATTTGAATGTCATTATATACCTACAAAGGGTAGCAGGCTTTATATGGCGGAGATAGGACTCTCAGCCCTTTCAAAACAATGGTTGGATCGAAGGATTGGTGATATGAACATACTATCAAAAGAAGTCGATGTATGGCAGCAAGAACGGAATCGTATCAAAGCATCCATTCGTTGGAAATTTAAATAAAAAGGATGCCAGAGAAAAACTTAGACGACATTATATTAAGTCGCAAAATTAATATTAAGGAGGACTATTCGAGCTTCAAGTTTCGCTATACTTTCCCTTTGAAACTCATTCTCACGCTTTAATCGTTCATTCTCAGCTTTAAGTTCCTTGATTATCTCTTCTTCGTGCATACCCCCAAACTAATAGGTATGGCCAAAGAATTATATAATTTTTCTCGTCGAGGGCGATTCTATAGGTCAATTCACATGAGTTGAGGGGGCGGGAGCTGAACATGTTCGAGATATCCTTTGCGCGTGTCATCTCCTCGGTATTATCGCCCTAAGATGAACCCCACCAGCCCCAGGGATACCCCCGCTTCCTCCGCCACCCTCGCCTCGATCTGTCCGGAGTCCAGCCCCTCGGCCCGGAGCTCCTCCGCCATCTGGAGGATAAGAGCGTCGTCGATGGTGTAGTGTTTGCCAGTCTCCGATCTATGGCCCTGAATCGTGCCCTCGAAAA
Organism: Candidatus Methanocrinis natronophilus; assembly: GCA_029167045.1. Lineage (GTDB taxonomy): Archaea > Halobacteriota > Methanosarcinia > Methanotrichales > Methanotrichaceae > Methanocrinis > Methanocrinis natronophilus. Next base: position 16,243 of record JARFPK010000020.1, on the reverse strand, counting down.
ACGTCACCCTTCGCGCTTCCAGAAAACACCGAGAAGACTTGAACATATTTCTAAATTGGAATGGCGGAACCTGGATCGCCTCCAAACGAAGGCACCGTTGCATCAGATCCAAGAGGGCGACAGTGGTAGGAGTAAATGTCAAATGGACCACCCTCTCCTTTGGGTCCACGGTGGCTATCTCGGCCCGGGAGTTGACGACTCGAATCTTCATTATGGCGGTGGTGACTGTCCCGACGGGCAAAAGACGTTTCGATCCCCCGGTATCAAGCCACCGCAATCCCGGCTCCCGACATCCTTCAGTCTTAAAGTTAGCGCTTTATGACAAAACCACTAGCTGTTCGGAGAGGAGAGGGGAGGAGAGGAGAGGGTCTTGTGGTTTCATCCCCGGGTAACTGTAGGGGGATGGGGCAAAAGCGTATTTAAGATCATGACATAATAGTACGGATTGCTGTAACCGAACCGAGAGTCTCCTGGGGAGCAGTCGAGACGATTTTTCCATGGCATCGCTGACTCCACCACTTCCACCACCCCCCTGGGGACCGGTTTCCCTGCTCCTGATGCCTCACGAGGGTTTCTTCAAAGCATCGACGTTTGGCAAAGCCACAAACCCTCGGAGGCCAGATAGGCGGGCCGCCACTGGAGCGATGCGGCCGACAGTCTTCCGGGGATCTCCTCGACTCTTCGAGCCGCTCTTCCAGCAAAGCATCCCAGGAGACCGAAAATCGTTGGGCTGGCGGGCAGTCCAGCCGAATTTAAGGTGAGGGGATGAGAAATGATAGCAAGAGGGCTATACCCCCGAGGGCGAGTTCGCTTCTTCATTACTTCGGGAGCGCGGAGGGTCACGAATACCCCAACCTTTAGGTCGGGGATGAAGTGAACCCGCGCTTTTTTCTAGTAGTTATAAAACCCTTGAACTGATTCTTCATATAGATATTGTGACTTACTACCAAATATTATATGATCAGAAGCTAGCGATCTTCATCCAATACATCCAGACTCCCTTCACGGTTGATTCGCTTTCTTCCATCACAAGCGCGATGCTTTTGATGCTTAAGTTGTCGTTTTTACCTCCCATAATGTATCTGATCTTCTTATCAATTACCTTTACAGCCTTATTTCGCGTTCCCATGCGGAATTGTTGAGTATATAAAGTCAAAGGTTTCGTGACTATAGATTACTCGAAATTCTGCGAAAAAGTTTTTATACTTTAAAAAACTAACTATTTACAGATCAATGGAGGAAGATCGCATGGACACAGAAAATTATATTATTCTGAGCAGCAGGGAGGTATCAACACCTGATCGAGGATATATAGGGCGTGCATGGGGTGCAGAAATGTTCCCAATGAGAGTGGATCGGCCAATCGTCAAGCTAGAGGAAGCCGACCTTACCAAGCGGGAGCGCAATTACCTGCTCAATGATCCCAGCACACGCGCCATTGCCAAGCCCATGCCAATGAAACTGATTGCCCCGGTTAGCCGCTCCTCTAACGATACTGTCGCTGCAAAAGCAAAAAAAGCCTGGGGAATTGATGCTGTACGTGCGTCGGAGTCACCATTTGATGGAACCGGTATCACTGTAGCTGTGCTCGATACTGGAATCGACCCTAATCACCCAGCATTTAAGGACGTTAATTTAGTTCAGCAGAACTTCACCACTGAAGACGGTAATGATCTCCATGGTCACGGAACACATTGCGCAGGGACTATCTTCGGCCAGGATGTCAACGGCATCCGCATCGGCATCGCTCGCCACATCAAAAAGGCCCTAATTGGCAAGGTTCTGGATAATGACGGGGGTTCCTCAGCCACGATCGCCAAGGCCATCCAGTGGGCACTCCAGGAAGACGCAAACGTAATTTCCATGTCACTGGGCATTGATTTTCCTGGCTATGTGGAGTGGTTGGTAAAAGAAGAACATTTTAACATTAACGCGGCCACGTCCATAGCGCTAGAAGAGTACCGTGCCAACGTCAACTTGTTCAGCGAGTTAGCCCGCCTTGTGGTAGCACACGGAGCGTTCGGGCAAGGTGCAATCATTGTCGCCGCCAGCGGTAATGAAAGCAATAGACCTTCCTACGAAATTGCCGTCTCCCCTCCCGCAGCCAGCACAGGCATCATTGCCGTCGGTGCACTTAATAAATCCAACCAGGGCTTTATCATAGCTGAATTTTCCAATAACCGAGCTAACATTGCAGCCCCTGGCGTTAACATCCTCTCGGCCAAAGCCGGTACAAGCGATCTTATCAGCATGAGTGGAACCAGCATGGCAACCCCTCATGCTGCAGGTATTGCCGCCCTGTGGGCACAGCGTCAACTGGATATGACCGGGAGGGTCGATAACCAGAGCCTGATGGCGCAACTTGTTGCTAGCGGCATCTATGCCCCTCTAGCTCCTGGCTGGGAAGAAGATGACGTAGGTACGGGCATCATTCAGGCACCGATGAGCTGATAGGTTTTCCGAATGGAAATTATTATTTCTTCGGGAGCGCAGAGGGTCACGAATACCCTGACCTTGGGTCGGGGATGAAGTGAACCCTCGACCGTTTTGGGTCGCGGTACAGGCCGTTGAAATAAATAGCAAACATTTTCTACAAGATTAAGTTCGGGCTGGTTTTTTGACCGATAGCTTTCAGCCCACATCTTGTGGCTGAAGGTTCACCATGAGAGCTATAACAGTATAAACCTGACCCCCCCTTAGACTGCTGTTAGTCCTCAGTTTGGTTGGCATCAACTCGATGTCATTCTTAAACACGTCGAATCCCTATTTGACTACATCCTTGCTTCGATAAAGTCAAAGACATTCCATCCAAGAAAACTCGCCTCAATAAACCAGAATTAACTTACTCATTTTATTAATTAGGGTGTACGGAGGGTCACGAATTATGCCTCATCTAGATTTGATCCGATTTAAAGACTGACTTGATGTAGCCTCTTTTACCAAGACAATCTCATCGTACTTGCTAGCGATATCAATGCATCATTGCGATTCTTCACTTAACCGATGACCTATGGATGGTGAATACTTAGGAGCTGCTCCGACGTAAATATGAACTACTTAACCTTGCAATAGACAGCCGAGCGACCGAGAAGGAGTTCGAGTTCGACCAGATCCTCCTGATGCCGATGGTCCGGGGCTATCCGACCTCCGAGCCACCTGTAATGTCCAGGACGCCCCGAACCCCGGCCGAGGGCCTCGACTGATTCGGGGGAGATGAAGGCGTGTTTGTGGCTGGCGAGGGGCCTTCCCCCCCATCGCAGTTAGTGAAGGTCACAGAGCCCTCCGATAGCTCTTATCAGGGTGTCGTGGACCCACTCCGCGAGGGGGATGACATCGGTGAACTTAGGTGCTCTGCCGCTGAGGGAGGCGCGTGCAGTGAGCGCCAAAGGCGGTTAAGGCTATTTTGATAGGCTTCTATGTCAAGAGTTATTCTTTTCATTATAAAATTATATTTTTATAACATAAATGACGAAAAAAAACCCGACGTGATAAATGCCCTGTGTGTGGTATCTAAACCTGAAGGAGAATAGATTCATCATAAAGGCTTAACCGATGACCAATGGAATGGCTTTGAGAATCCTGGAGACTTCAGTAAGGGTTCATAGAGATGATGGACGATATACAGGACGTTTGAGGAGTATTTCACCTTCTTGCCACAAACCATAAGCGTCGGTGATTTAATATCATAAATACCATTTTATATTATCAATCGCTCCAAACCTTTGGTGATCTGTGGGCATGACCTCAGGTTAAGCGCGATCCTAACTGCTACATCTTATCGGGTCGATGAGCTTCTAAATGGGCATGTGAAATGCACAGAGAAAAAGCGAGAACCTCTAGAGAGCCCCCGCTTTTCACTCCAAACCCTCGTCTTAAAAACACACGATTTACAGGTAAGTTAGTGCCCAGACCCGGATTCGAACCGGGGACATTCAGATCTTCAGTCTGACGCTCTCCCGGACTGAGCTACCTGGGCGAGTTAGGTGGGCTCGATGCGATTCGAACGCATGATCCCCGCCATGTCAAGGCGATGTCATAACCAGCTAGACCACGAGCCCACGACGACGGATGCTCCCACGGAGCTTTTCGAAGATAAACCCTTCGGTCCGGATGGAGGGCTATGAGGCGAAAATATGGAGCGATAGAGCCCCACCTTCCCCTCGCCCCTGCCTCCCACCGCCTCACCACCTCACCTGACTTCCCGGTGATACTCGTCCAGCGCCTTGATGGTGATCTCGCCTCCCTTGGCGATCTCGATCGCCTGGGCTGCAGCCCGGGCGGCCTGGACGGTGGTGATGTAGGGGACGTGGTAGTCGACGGCGTTCCGCCGGATCTGGAAGCCGTCCCTCACCGACTGCTTCGTCGTTGGAGTGTTTATGATGAGGGCCACCTCCCCCCGCTTCATGTAGTCTAGGACGTTGGGGCTTCCAGCATAGATCTTCTCGACCCTATCGACGGCGATCCCCATCTTCGTGAGGAACCCGGCGGTCCCCTCGGTGGCGATGATTTTGAGACCGGATTCGGCGAGCCTCCTCGCCACCTCGGCGATGGCCCCTTTGTCCTCGTCCCTAACCGAGATGAAGACCACCCCTTCCGTCGGGAGGGGGTTCTCGGCGGATAGCTCCGCTTTGAAGAAGGCGAGGCCGGGGACCCGGTCGATCCCCATCACCTCCCCCGTCGACCTCATCTCCGGCCCCAGGAGGGTATCGGCGCCGGGGAGCTTCTCGAAAGGCAGGAGAACCTCCTTCACCGAGACGAAGGGGACCTCCGGCTCCCGGGTGTAGCCCAGCTCCGCCAGGGTCTTTCCGGTCATGACAGAGGCGGCGATCTTGGCCAGGGGTAGACCCACCGTCTTCGATACGAAGGGGATAGTCCTCGACGACCGGGGGTTGGCCTCCAGGACGTAGACTATACCGTCCTTGTAGGCCATCTGGATATTCAGGATACCCTTCACCTCCAGGGCGAGGGCGATCTTCCTGACGTACTTCCGGACGGTATCCTGGACGGCCGGAGGTATCGTCTGGGGAGGGATGATGCAGGCGCTGTCCCCGGAGTGGATCCCCGCCTCCTCGATATGCTCCATGATCGCCCCGATGAGGACGTCCCGGCCGTCGCATACGGCGTCGACGTCGATCTCTACGGCGTTCTGGAGGAAGTCGTCGATGAGGATGGGGTGCTCCGGCGATACCCTCACCGCCTCCCTCATGTAGACCTCCAGTTCCTTCTCGTCGTAGACGATCTCCATGGCTCTGCCACCCAAGACATAGCTCGGCCTCACCAGAACCGGGTAGCCGATCCGCCGCGCCTCGGCCTTCGCCTCCTGCGGGCTCGTGGCGTAGCCGGCCTCCGGCTGGGGTATATCCATCCCCCGGAGGGCGAGGTTGAACCTCTCCCGGTCCTCGGCGACGTCGATCTTCTCGGGGCTCGTCCCCAGGATCCTGGTATCGAGGCCCCTGCGGGCGATCTCCCTCTCCAGGGGGATGGCGAGGTTCATCGCCGTCTGGCCTCCGAACTGGACCATCACCCCAAAGGGCCTCTCCTTCTCGATGATGTTCATGACGTCCTCGAGGGTCAGGGGCTCGAAGAAGAGCTTGTCGGAGGTGTCGTAGTCGGTGGAGACGGTCTCGGGGTTGTTGTTTGCGATATGGGCCTCGATCCCCAGCTCTCGCAGGGCCATGACGGCGTGGACGGTGGAGTAGTCGAACTCGATCCCCTGGCCGATCCTGATAGGGCCGGAGCCGATGATCAGGACCTTCTTCTCCCCCGTTGGGACAAGCTCGCACTCGTCCTCATAAGAGGAGTAGTAGTAGGGGGTCTTGGCTGCGAACTCGGCGGAGCAGGTGTCGACCATCTTGTAGGTTGGAACTATCCCGTTCTCGATCCGCAGATCGGCGATCTCCTCCCTATCCTTCCCGAGGATCTCTCCTATCCGCTCGTCGGTGAACCCCATCCTCTTCGCTTTCCTTAAAATCGGGACTGAGAAGCTGTCTCGGACCTCATCTTCCATGAAGATGACGTTCTCGATCCTCCAGATAAAATAGGGGTGGATCTGCGTCAGCTCCGCTATCTCCTCGACGGATATCCCCCGCCGGAGCGCCTGATATATGGCGAAGAGCCGCTCGTCCGTGGGTGTCGATAAGAGACGCCTTACCTCCTCGTCGGTCCAGGGCTCGTCCTTGCCGGCGTAGCCCAGGTCCTTGTCGATCTCCAGGGACCGGACCGCCTTCATCAAGGCCTCCTCGTAGCTCCTCCCGATGGCCATCACCTCGCCCGTCGACTTCATGGAGGTGGTGAGGGTCTTCTCGGCCTTGGTGAACTTGTCGAAGGGCCACCGGGGGATCTTCATGACGACGTAGTCGACCGTCGGCTCGAAGGAGGCGGGGGTCTCCCCGGTGACGTCGTTTCCGATCTCGTCGAGGGTCATACCGATGGCGATCTTGGCTGTGACCCGGGCGATGGGGTAGCCGGTAGCCTTGGAGGCGAGGGCAGAGCTTCTGGAGACCCGGGGGTTGACCTCGATCACTCTGTAATCCCCGTCTTTGGCGGCGAACTGGATGTTGCAACCCCCCTCGATCTTCAGGGCCCGGATGATGTTTATGGCGGCAGACCGGAGGGTCTGGACCTCCTCGTCGGATAGGGTCTGGATGGGGGTTACGACGATCGATTCGCCGGTGTGGATCCCCATGGGGTCCATATTCTCCATGTTGCAGATGGTGATGCAGGTGTCATTTCCGTCCCGCATCACCTCATACTCCAGCTCCGTCCAGCCGACGAGGTTCTCCTCGACGAGGACCTGGTGGATCCGGGACCTCTTCATCCCCATATCGACGATCCTGAAGAACTCCTCCTCCGTCTCGGCGGCTCCACCGCCGGAGCCGCCGAGGGTATAGGCGGGCCTGATGATGAGGGGAAGTCCCAACTCCGACAACGCCTCCTCTGCCTCCTCCATCGTCTCCACAGCCCGGCTCCTCGGGACCGGCTCGCCTATCCTGATCATGGCGGTCTTGAATAGGTCGCGGTCTTCGGTCTCCCGGATGGCGTCGACGGAGGTCCCCAGAACCTCGACCCCGAACCTCTCCAGGACCCCTCCCTCGGCGAGCTCGCTCGTTATGTTCAGGCCGGTCTGGCCCCCGATACCGGCGATGATCCCGTCGGGCCTCTCCCTCTCGATGATCTTGGCGAGGACTTCGGGTACGAGGGGCTCGATGTAGATCCTCTCCGCCATCTCCGGGTCTGTCATGATGGTGGCGGGGTTGGAGTTGACGAGGACGACCTCCACCCCCTCCTCCCGGAGGGACTTACAGGCCTGGGAGCCGGAGAAGTCGAACTCTGCGGCCTGGCCTATCTGAATAGGTCCCGACCCTATGAGGAGGACCTTCCTGATATCTGGTCTCTTGGGCAAACTCCTCACCTCCTCCTCGCTTCGATCTCTTTTGCGACGGTGCCAAAGAACCTATCCCGCGTGCAGAGGGGGCCGGGCCTCGCCTCGGGGTGATACTGGACCGCCTCCACCCCCAGGTAGTTGCTCCTGATCCCCTCCACCGTCCCATCGTTGGCGTTGACCTGGGTGATCTTGAGGCCGGTCCCCTCCGCCGAGTCGGGGCGGAGGGCGAAGTTATGGTTCTGGGAGGTGATGCGGACGACGCCGGTGGCCAGGTCTTTGACCGGCTGGTTTCCGCCGTGGTGGCCGAACTTCAGCTTGTAGGTCTCCGCCCCCAGGGCGAGGCAGATCACCTGGAGGCCCAGGCATATCCCATATATCGGCCTCTCTCCTGCAAAGTGCTTAACCGCCTCGATCGCGTCCGTCGCTTGCTTTGGGTCGCCGGGGCCGTTGGATATGAAGAGGGCGTCAGGCTCGTACCCCTCGATCTCCGAGACCGTCGCGTTCGACGGGAGGACGACGATATCAAACCCCCGGGACCTCATGGAGTCGAGGATGCTCTTCTTTATACCCAGGTCGATCATCACCACCTTCGGCCCCTCCCCGGGGATCCGGCGGGGGCTGGGGCAGGAGACGGCGGAGATCAGGTCCAGGGTGGAGATCTCAGGCTGATCTCTTGCGATGGCAACGACGTCCTCTCCTGATACCTCAGATCTCTCGCCGACGGCGAGGGCCGCCCTCATAGCCCCCTGATCTCTTATCTTGATCGTGAGCATCCTCGTATCGAGGCGAAAGATGCCGGGGATGCCTTCCTCCTCCAGGAACTGCGATATCGTCCTCCTCGACCGGTGGTGTAGGGGCCGATCCCAGATCTCCCGGCAGACGATCGCCGTCGGTCCGATCCGGTCCGACTGGAAGTTGTCGCCGCTCACGCCGTAGTTTCCCATGAGAGGGTAGGTGAACATCAGAAGCTGTCCCCTGTAGGAGGGATCGGTCATAGCCTCCTCGTATCCGGAGATCACCGTCGCGAAAACCAGTTCGCCAGAGACGACCCCAGGGGCTCCGAAGCCCACCCCTTCTACCCTGGTGCCGTCTTCCAACCCTAAGACGCCGATCATAGTATCGCCACCACAAGCAAAGAGGTGGTCTAAATAGGTTTCGGCAGGATCGGTGGCTAAGGGCTCAGATGCGCGCCGGAAATCTATTGCCGGGGGCAACGAACATCCCCGCCATTACTAGGTAATTGATATAAAATCGGAGAGATACAGTATAAGAATGGTTGAGCTCGAGACGGAGAGGATCGGTGGATAGGAGGGTCTCTGAGATGAGGGTGCTGGTATTAGGAGGTACGGGGAGGATCGGGTCTGCCGCGGCCTGGGATCTGGCGAGGGCTGAAGATGTCGAAGAGGTGGGGATCGTCGGCAAAAGGGAAGAGGGGCTGAAGGGAGCCGCCGACTGGATCGATTCCGATAAGATCCGCCTCCACCGCCAAGATCTGGCTGAGGAGGGAGGGACAATTCGGCTGATGGACGGCTATGACGTCGGAATCTTCGCCCTCCCCGACCGGAGGACGAGCTATAGGGCTCTGGAGATGGCCATCGACTCCTCCCTTCCCGCCGTCGACGTCCTGGAGGAGTACCACCGCCGCCCCGACGTCCACGAGACGGAGGGGCTCCCCGTCCCCGCCGGCATGACCCCGGACGAGTACGGCGAATCCCTCCACGAGAGGGCGGTGGAGAACGGCGTCACCTTCCTCGACGGGATGGGCTTTGCTCCGGGGCTCTCCAACGTTTCCATAGGCCGGGGGATCGACCTCCTCGACTCCGCTGGGGGGGCCACCGCCAGGGTCGGAGGGATCCCTTCGAAGGAGGCGGCGGCTAATCACCCCCTCAGGTACACCGTCACCTGGTCCTTCGGACACGTCCTTCGGGAGTACATGATCGACGTCAGGGTCCTGCGGGGCGGCAGGATAATAGAGGTAACCCCCCTCTCGGACCGGGAGAAGTTCGTCTTCGACGCCTTCGGGAAGACCGAGGCCTTGGAGGCGGCCGTCACCCCCGGGATGCCGAGCCTCCTCTATACCAGAGGATATCTCGCGGAGTTCTCTGAGAAGACGGTCCGGTGGCCGGGCCACTTCGGGGGGATCGACGTGTTAAGGGAGTGCGGCCTTCTGGACCTGGAGCCCACCGAGTTTCAGGGAGAGGCGATACGCCCTCGAGACTTCTTCGTCTCGGTGGTGGGGCCGAAGCTGCGACCCCTCCCGGGGGAGGGGGACGTCTGCGTCATGTACAACACCGTCCTGGGGGTGAAGGGGGGCAAGGCGGCCCGGGTCGACCACCACCTCTGGGCAGGCCCCAATGAAGGCGCCGGGATATCGGCGATGGCAAAGGTTACGGGATTCTCCGCCGCCGTCGCCACCAGGATGGTGGGCAGAAAGGAGATCAAAGAGAAGGGGATCGTCGCCCCCGAGGACGGGATCCGGGGCCACCTATACGAGAGGTACATCGAGGAGCTGAATAGAAGAGGGATCGCCGTCCAGGAGACGGTGAGCTTCGGCGTCTGAAGAGATCTTTCGCAGAAGGGGTCTCTGTAGGGAAGGGCCGTCCTCTGCCAGGTCCAAAAGGAAGGTATCTTCAGAGCCGGGATCTGAAACGAAGAGGTGGTTCGGTCCCAGGGCTATAAGCGCCGGGGTCGCTCTTGGCCGGGATCTGAAGGGCGGCGGCCGGGCCAGCCGATCCCAAGATGAAGCCAAGAAATGAAGGGGCGGGGGTCAGCCCCCGCCGAACTCGATCCCCTGGGCGAGGGGGAGGTCCTTCGACCAGTTCACCGTCACCGTCTGTCGGCGCATGTAACCCTTCCAGGCGTCCGATCCCGCCTCCCGGCCGCCCCCCGTATCCTTCTCGCCGCCGAAGGCGCCGCCTACCTCCGCGCCGGAGGTAGCTAGGTTGACGTTGGCGATGCCGCAGTCGGAGCCCGCCGACGACAAGAACTCTTCAGAAGCGGCGAGGCTCTCGGTGAATAGGGCGCTTGCGAGCCCCTGGGAGACGCCGTTATGGATCGCCATCGCCTCCTCGATCTTTCCGTACTCCAGGATGTAGAGTATCGGGGCGAAGGTCTCCTCCATCACCACCTCCGTCTGGGCCGGCATCCTCACTACGGCGGGCTCGACGAAGTTGGGCCCCAGCTCCGGGAGCCTTCCGCCCCCGAATAGGACCTCGCCCCCCTGGGAGCGCGCCCTATCCAGGGCTTCCATCATCCTATCTGCCGCCCCGCCGTCGATGAGGGGGCCCATCATCGTCCCGTCCTCGAGGGGGTCACCGATCCTGATCTGCCGGTAGGCCCGGAGGAGCCGGTCGGTGAGGTCGCCGGCGACGGCCCGGTGGATTATAACCCTCCGGGTGGAGGTGCACCGCTGCCCCGCCGTCCCCACCGCCCCGAAGAGGATCGCCCTGACGGCGAGGTCGAGGTCGGCGTCCCCGGCGACGATGGCGGCGTTGTTCCCTCCCAGCTCCAGGCTCGTCCTGGCCAGCCGCTTCGCCGCCAGCTCCGCCACCGTCCGCCCCGTCCGGGTGGAGCCGGTGAAGGAGATGAGGGGGACCCTCCCGTCCCGGAGGAGGAGGTCGCCCACCTCGGAACCGCGGCCGATGACGAGGTTACATATCCCTTCGAGATCGTGCTCCTCCATCACGCCGTTTGTGATCTTCTGGACGGCGACGGCGGTGAGGGGGGCGAGGGAGGAGGGCTTCCAGACGACGGCGTCTCCGGCGACCGCCGCCACGGCGGCGTTCCAGGCCCAGACGGCGGAGGGGAAGTTGAAGGAGGTGATCACCCCCACCACCCCCAGGGGATGCCACTGCTCGTACATCCTGTGATCCGGCCGCTCCGAATGCATCGAGAGGCCGTACAGCTGGCGGGAGAGCCCTCCGGCAAAGGCGCAGATGTCGACCATCTCCTGAACCTCGCCCCGCCCTTCCGCCCTGATCTTCCCCACCTCGAGGCTTATCAGGTCCCCCAGGTCGTCCTTCCGTCTCTTGAAGGCCACCCCCAGATCCCTCACCACCTCTCCCCTCTCCGGAGCCGGGACCTTCCGCCAGGTCATAAAACCCCTCTCGGCAGCGGCGACCACCTCCTCGTAGACGGCTGGGGTGGCGATCCTGATCGAGCCGATCGGCTCATCGGTCGTCGGATTTCTCGATATCAGGAGTTCTCCATCCGGATCTTCGATCCAAGATCCGGGGCCGGTGCAGGCCCCCGGGTTCTCGTCTTCGATCCCGAGCCTCGAAAGCAACCTCTCCATCTCCATCTCACCATCCTCCTGATATATTTTCGATCTTCTGATCATTTAAGCGTATTTGAAGAGGAACGGCTCCGAAGTCCTTTGGCCAGGATGATGGGGATCGAGGGGGTCTGCCTCCAAGAAGGGATGGTAATTCCAGGGGGGTCTGTCCACTGATTGAAGATGAAAAACAAAAATTGAGCGGACTCATGCAAGCTAAAGAGGAAAAGGTCAGGGAGCGGCGGTGCCGCTCTCCTGGAATCTCACAAAATCTCAGGATATGATGGGAAGCTCAGGCATGTACAAATCCTCAGCCCTCTCGTCGTCCTGGCCGAAGATCTGGAAGATGACGCCGTTTACGTAGGGGACCATCTGCTGGTTGAACTGGGTGGACTGGTTGTTGTAGAATTCGACTACCTCCTGGTTTTCAGGGGTCAAAACCACCGATTCGCCGCCCAACCCGTAGTAGAGGTCTACGAGGTTTCCGTATGCAAAAGAGGCCTGCCCGATTATTATCGCAGCATCGTAGAACCCCGCTTTGTAGTCTTCGGTGAACTCCTCTTGAGCGCTCGCCGCGCCGAGGGTGGTGCAGAGAAGCACGCCCATCACTAACCCTAATTTGATAATCTCTTTCATGAGTGATCACTCACCAACCGCCAATTTCCTCACATCCATAAAACTCTGTCGGATGAAATTAGCAGACCGCCTCCATGAGGGTATAAGCAGGAGATATTCCAGTGATCGGTGAAAGTCGGACCGATACATCTCCAGAAAAATCTCCGTCAGAACCGTCGACCTCCTCCTCCAAGACCTCTGCCAAACGACAAAGGTTAAATGATCCGTCGGGGTCTAATTGAGGCGAGGATTGGCTTATGGACATGTACGAGAAGGTGATCGAGCTGGCCCGGAGGCGGGGCTTCATATGGCCCGCCTTCGAGCTCTACGGCGGTTCTGCGGGGTTCTACGATTACGGCCCCCTGGGAGCGCCCCTGAAGAGAGGGATCGAAGACCTCTGGAGGGGGTTCTTCGTCATCCGGGAGGGGTTCTGCGAGATCGAGTGCCCCACCATCGGGGTCGAGGAGATCTTCAAGGCCTCGGGCCACCTCTCCGGCTTCTCCGACCCTCTCACCGAGTGTCAGGAGTGCCGCGAGATCTATCGGGCCGACCACCTGATAAAGCACATCGTCGAGGTCCCCGACGCCCTGGCAAATGAGGAGATATACCGGGTCATAAAAGAGAACGACGTCTTCTGCCCCGAATGCGGCGGCGACCTATCCGAGATCTACGAGTTCAACCTGATGTTCAGGACCTCCATCGGCCCGGGGGGAAAGCAGCCCGGCTACCTCCGCCCCGAGACCGCCCAGGGGATGTTCGTCAACTTTCAGCGGCTCCTGCGCCACTACCGCGACCGCCTCCCCTTCGGCGCCGTCCAGATAGGAAAGTCTTACCGAAACGAGATCTCCCCCCGCCAGGGGGTGATAAGGTTGCGGGAGTTCACCCAGGCCGAGGCGGAGATCTTCATCAATCCGGCGGATAAGAGCCATCCCCGCTTCGGTGAGGTGGCGGATCTGGTGCTGACCCTCTACTCCCAGGAGGCCCAGGAGAGGGGGGAGGCGGAGGAGATGACCGTCAGCGAGGCCGTGGCAAAAGGGATCATAGCCCACGAGATCCTCGGCTACTACGTCGCCCGGACCTACCAATTCCTCCTCGAGGCGGGGCTCTCGGAGGATAAGCTCCGGTTCCGGCAGCATAAGGCCGACGAGATGGCCCACTACGCCGCAGACTGCTGGGACGCCGAGGCGCTCCTCGACCGTTTCGGCTGGATAGAGATCGTGGGGGTCGCCGACAGGACGAACTACGACCTGCGGTCCCATATGGCCCAGAGCCAGGCGAACCTCACCGTCTACCTCCCCCTCGACCTCCCGAGGAGGGAGGAGAGGCTCGTGGTCAGGCCGGATATGAAGCGGCTCGGCCCCCTCTTCCGGAAGGGGGCGAAGGCTGTCGCCGACGCCCTCTCCGCCCTGCCGATGGAGGAACTGAAGCGCGACCCCATCGTCGTCGTCGTCGACGGCGAGCGGGTCGAGGTCGATCCCGACCTTGTTGCCTTCGAGATGGAGGAGGTGGAGGTCCGGGGCGAGGAGGTCGTCCCTCACGTCATCGAGCCCTCCTTCGGGATAGACCGGATCCTCTACTCCGTCCTGGAGCACTCCTACCGGGAGGAGGAGGTGGAGGGAGAGACGAGGGCGGTCCTCGCCCTGAAGAACCGGGTCGTTCCGATCCAGGTGGCGGTCCTGCCCCTGATGGACAGAGACGAGCTATCCGGCCCCGCCGAGGAGATCGCCAGGGAGCTTCGCGCCCTCGACCTGCGGGTCGAGTACGACTCCTCCGGATCGATAGGGCGCAGGTACCGCCGAAACGACGAGGTGGGAACCCCCTACTCCATCACCATCGACTACGAGACCCTGGAGGAAGGGACGGTCACCATCAGGGACCGCGACTCCATGGCCCAGATCCGGGTCGCTAGGTCTGAGATCGCCGAGAAGATCCCGGCCCTCCTCCGGGGAGAGAGGGGCTTCTCCGAGGCGGGGACCCCCCTCGGTGGCTAGAGGATCGCCGATCTGCCGACCCCTTCGCCAGGCGAGAGATGGCTCGAGATGCTCTGACGGCGGGATCGAAGAGGACCGACCTGCTCATGATGGAGGCGAGGAGGAAGGCGATCCATCTGACGGGGCTATCGGTCCCGGCGGCGATCCTCCTCTTCGGGAAGGCCTCAGCCTTCGGCTTCGTCGCCGCGGCCCTGGCGGTGGCGGTCCTCTTGGAGCGGGCGAGGCTCTCCGGGAAGCTCTGGCTTCCCGCCGTCAGGGAGCACGAGGAGGAGAGGGTCGCGGGCTACTTCTACTACATCTTGGGTGCTCTCCTGACGGTCGCCCTCTTCTCCCCCCCCATCGCCGTCGCTGCGATGCTGATGCTCGCCCTGGGGGACGCCGCCTCCGGGATCATCGGATCCGTCGTCCGGGGGTCTGCGGTCAGGACCCGGATGATGGAGGGCGGGGAGCGGAGGACGAAGCCCCTCCCGGTGGTGGCGGCGACCTTCGCCGTCTGTCTCGCCGTCGGTTATGCCGCAAGGATCCTCGAGGGGACCTACTTCTCCGGCCCCGGGGTTTTATCCCTCCTCGTCTGCACCGCCGGCGCCGCGGCGGCGACCTTCGCCGACGCTGTCCCCCTCACCTTCCGGGGAAAGGTCATCGACGACAACCTCACCATCCCCCTCTTCGCCGGCTCGGCGATGTCCCTGGCAGCCCTCCTCTGAATACGGCAATCCGGCGGAGAAAGGTTTTTTAACGTTGTTGAGAGTCTCCTTAACGGAGACGAGAGCAACTGCCAGCGGCCATGCCATCCGCCCCAGGGGCGGGTCCCGAAAGCTTTGTATGGAGACGCGAGATCTCTGCCCCGGAGGGCGAAGGCGAAGGCTTCAGGGAGGCGCGGGCTCGAAGAGTTGCTGTTCATCGGAAGGAATACAGGAGGGATATTATGAACATAGTATTACTTGGTCCACCAGGATCCGGAAAGGGCACCCAGGCGAAGATGATCGCAGACAAGTACGGCGTGGTTCACATCTCCACCGGAGACATCCTCAGGGAGAACGTCCGAAACGGCACCCCCCTGGGAGTGGAGGCGAAGAAGTTCATGGAGGCGGGAAAGCTCGTCCCCGACAGCCTCCTCATCGACATCATCAAGGACAGGCTGGCCAAAGACGACGTCAAGGGCGGCTGGATGCTCGACGGCTACCCCCGGACGATGCCCCAGGCCGAGGCGATGGACCAGATCCTCCCCAACCTGGGCCAGAAGATCGACGTCGTCCTGAACATCGACGTTCCTGACGCGGAGCTGGTCAAGAGGGTCACGGGCCGGCGGATGTGCAAGTGCGGGACCACCTACCACGTCCAGTTCAACCCGCCAAAAGTAGCCGGCAAGTGCGACGCCTGCGGGGCCGACCTCTACCAGAGGGCCGACGACACCGAGGAGACGGTCAAGGAGAGGCTCCAGGCCTACCACGCCCAGACCCAGCCCCTCATCGACTACTACGACAAAAGGGGGATCGTGGCCACGGTCGTCGGCGTAGGGGATATCAAGGAGATCTTCGGGAAGGTCGCCGTGGCGCTGGATAAGATTTAAAGCGCCCATCTTCATAACTTTTTTTGCTCTTTTTGTTTGGTGTTATCCAAAAACTGGCACAATCTAAAAATCAAGTGATTTCGCGTTTTTGAAAATATACCGCTACTTTACTTTAACTCTCTATTTCTAAGGTCTTATCGAACCTGAGCAAGTACAATCCTGACCTCCCCAGCGTTTAGGCACACATATGAAGAGCATCCAGGATTTCGCGCTGTTTCTTGGATATTTCAGTGGTCATCTTCTCTCCATTCGGCAAGATCATGATCTTAATTTTTTCCAGCTCAGTAAGCAATCCTTCGACGGAGTATCTTTTATTCAGCTCCGCATCGATCATCATCCTCATCAACTTCATCCTCAATATCAATGCGATGAATGCGATAAACAGATACCCCCTTAGAGTGCTGTTAGTC
>JARFPK010000019.1 GCA_029167045.1 Candidatus Methanocrinis natronophilus | reverse complement strand
CGACCGACCCGAGGGCCGGATGGGGACCCGGACCGCCCGCCACCACGGCGCAGGTCATCCTTTCGGCCTCTCTTCGGCTTCAGATCCCAAACTCCGCGATATTCCGGACCATATCCTCGCCTCCCTTCGGAGATGCCCGCCAGATCCATCCCTCCCGGATATCTCGGGCTAAGACCGGGCGGCGGCCTTCCTGCTCATCGAAAATGGAGCGCGCGTCTCCGTCGGTCGGAGGGGCGGTACAGATCGGTGGGGGAATCGATTTCTTCCTCCGTTCAGCGGATAACTTCATAAGCGGTCATTACCTCGAAAAAGTGGGAAGCTAGGATCTGGCTGGGGGTTTCCTTCTCTCGCTTCTACCAATTCGTCTTGATCATCTCAAGCCCTTTAATAGTAAGATTCCCCTATAGCGCAGTGTCTTTCGATATGGGTGGATGGCCATGTTAGGTTTCCAAAACATTTATTATATATTTTGTCTTATAAACCCTACCATATCAGGCTTTATGACAAGTACCAAGCGGGATTTATCCTTAGGTAGGTTTTTTCTGGAAGCAGTGATTTGGAACGCGTGATCAGACATTTTCTACATAGATCAATCCGGTTTATTACTTCGGGAGCGTGGAGGGTTGCGAATACTCCGACCTTTAGGTCGGGGATGAAGTGAACCCTCGCCCGTTTTTCGTGCTCTTTTGAACCGATAAAAAATTGATGATCGTTCAGCGGAGACCAAAGTAACGTTTCAATCTTATAAATCAGGGAATCTGGGCAACAATGAATCAAAGATTTCTGAAATCCGGAAAACCGGGCGTGCGGCGCCGGCCTGTGGGCTAAAAGTGATATACCCCCTGAGTCAACCCCTGTCACAGCGAAAATGCCCCTGAAGGAGGGAGTCCTTTGAAGGATTATCTCACGTTAGACGATTTCCCCATAGATAACCAGCGGATCCTGGTCCGGGTCGACGTCAACTCCCCCATGGACCCGGACGGAACGATCCTCGACGACAAGAGGTTCCGCAGCCACCTGCAGACTCTGCGGGATCTGGAGGACTCCCGGGTCGTCCTGATGGCCCACCAGAGCCGGGCAGGAAAGAAGGACTTCACCACCATGGAGGCCCACGCCAAACGGCTAACCCAGCTCCTCCGCCGCGAGGTGACCTACGTCGACGACATCTTCGGGACCCGGGCTCGGGAGTCGATCAGGGCGATGAAGCCCGGCGACGTCATCCTCCTGGAGAACACCCGATTCTACTCCGAAGAGAATATCAGCCGCCCTGCCGTAGATCACGCTAAGAGCCACATGGTAAGAGGCCTGGCTCCGTTATTCGAGGTCTTCGTCAACGACGCCTTCGCCGTCTCCCACCGTTCCCACCTATCCGTCGTAGGGTTCACCGAGGTCCTCCCCAGCGCCGCCGGGAGGCTGATGGAGAAGGAGATCGAGGCCCTGGACATGGGCGTGCGGGGAAACGAGCACCCCTCGATATTCGTCCTCGGCGGGACGAAGGCCGACGACTCCATCAAGGTGATAGCAAACGTATTCAACCGGGGGGGCGTCGACCAGGTCCTGGTCACCGGGGTCGTGGCCACCGTCTTCCAGATGGCGTCGGGGATCGACGTCGGCGAGAGGAACCG
This sequence comes from Candidatus Methanocrinis natronophilus, assembly GCA_029167045.1. Lineage (GTDB taxonomy): Archaea > Halobacteriota > Methanosarcinia > Methanotrichales > Methanotrichaceae > Methanocrinis > Methanocrinis natronophilus. Next base: position 40,249 of record JARFPK010000019.1, on the reverse strand, counting down.
GGAGTTCATCGCCGGCCTCGACTACTCCGTCCAGGTGGAAGTCGCGAGAGATCTCCTAGATAAAAACCCCGGCAAGATCGTCGTCCCCGGAGACGTCGCCCTCGACCAGGACGGTGAGAGGCTCGACGTCCCCATGGGTAAGATCCCTCCAGACCTCCAGATCGCCGACATAGGCCTCGAGACGATCGTCGAGTTCTCAAAGAGGATCAGGGAGGCGAAGATCGTCGTCCTCAACGGGACCGCCGGGATCTTCGAGAAGGAGAAGTTCGCCCTGGGGACCTCTGAGATCCTAAAGGCCTCCACCGAGGCGGCCTTCTCCATCGCCGGGGGAGGCCACACCACCGCGGCGATAGAGCAGCTGGGGCTCGAGCCGAAGTTCTCCCACGTCAGCACCGGCGGCGGGGCCTCCATAAGCTACCTCTCCGGCGACCTCCTCCCCGGGATAGAGGCCCTGAAGAAGGCGGCCCATAGATATCGGACCTGACCGATAGATACTACCTCATCTGGGAGAGTTGCGGTACCTCTGCCCTGGGGGAGATCCGTCCTTTCAGGGCCTCCAACACTCTTCTCCTGCACTCCCGTAAGAGGTCCTCCGGGGACCCGGCTGCCTCGAGGGCGGCGGCGCCCGGGTGACCGCCCCCGTCCCCGCCCCGTCCCCTTCCCACCTCTCCCATGATGGCGGCTAGGTCGAGGCCGGCGAGGACGGCTCCCCTTCTGGCTCGGCCGCTGACCCTGGTGACGTCTCCATGGTCCCCACCGACGAGGGCGACGTCGGCCCCGATCTCGATGAGGGTCATCGCACTCGATCCCTCGAAGGCCCCCACCTCCGAGGAGACGACGACCCAGTCGCCGGTCCATTCGATCTCGGCCCTGGAGGCTGCCCGCAGGGCGGCGATCCTTCTGGACGTCTCCGTCGGGACCCTCGAGAGGACCTCCAGGGCGTCGGCGTACTCGATATCTGTCCTCTCCAGGATCTCCGCCACCGTCCGAAAAGAGGATGCATGAGAGTGCTTGAACCTACCGGTATCGGTTATTATCCCCACCACGAGGCCGAGGGCCGCATCTTTAGTCGGCTGGAAACCGCTCCTCTTCAGGATCTCCCATACGATCTCGGCGGTGGAGTCGGCGGGCCTCTGGATGTAGAAGAGGGCTGCTTGGGTAAGATCCCTGTCTCTGTGGTGGTCGACTACGGCGTAATCTCCGAGACGGAAGTCGCCGATCTGAAGCGCCACGGCGGTGTCGACCACCACCACCAGGTCGTAACCCCCGGGGGAGGGATCTATCTCAATATCCGCCCTGGTAGCCGATATGAGGCTTGCAGCCGTCCTGCTCACCCCCTCCACCGCCCCGATATCGCCACCGAAGGCCTCCCTCAGGGCGAAGGCGGACCCTACCGCGTCGGGATCGGCGTTCCTGTGGCAGAGGTAGAGGACTCTTCCGTATTCGCTGATCAGGCCCCTATAATCTTCCTCTCGAATCTCCATCAAGGTCCCCTCTCCTCCTGATGATAGAAAAAAGTTCTTTCTTCGTTTCCCAACCTCCGAGGGGAGGAACCCGTCGAAAGCCTTTTCCCGTCGGCATGACCTAACCATCCCTTACGTTCACTCCCGGAGGGAGGGTCGTTAGGAGAGGGATTGGATGCAGATCTTTATAACCGGGGCTGGAGAGGTGGGCTTTCACCTGGCAAGAGAGCTCTCCGGCGCCTTCGACGTTACCGTAATCGACCAGAGCAGCAAGGCCTGCCAGCGCCTCGAGGGGGTCGATGCCCAGATCCTCCAGGGGAACGCCGCCGACGCCCAGCTCCTGATGGAGGCAGGGGTACAGGAGGCGGATATAGTAGTCGCCGTCACCGGCAACGACGAGGTGAACATCATCACCTGCATCACCGCCAGCCATCTCGGCGTCGAGAGGACGATCGCGAGGATCAGCAACCCCGATTACATCGACCAGCCGATGAAAGATCGAAAGCAGATCGGAATAGGCCTCATGATCTGCCCTGAGTTGGTGATGGCCGAGAGGATCGTCACAGACCTCTACTTTCCCACCATCCTCGAACGGCGGAGGCTCGCCGGGGGGAAGGGGGAGCTGATCGAGCTGAAGGTGGAAGAGGGGGCGCCCCTTCTCGGACCTATAGGAAGCCTCAGGCTCCCCGAGAACTGCAAGGCTGCTGCCATCAAGAGGGGGGAAGAGATCCTCATCCCAAAGAAGGAGGATCCGGTTAATCCCGGGGACCGGCTTATATTGGCCTGTGACGCCAGGTCCGTGCCGAAGCTACGCAGGCTCGTCCACGAGGAGACCGCATCTCACAAGGTCATGATAGTCGGGGGCGGTGTCGTCGGATTTTACCTGGCCAAGTGGCTGGAGAAGATGGACTTCGATCTGAAGCTGGTGGAGATCGATAACGAGCGATGTCAGGATCTGGCCGAGAAGCTCCCAGATACCCTGATCCTCAACGGGGACGGGACCGACATATCCCTGATCAAAGGCGAGAACGTCGGGTCCATGGACGCCGTCTTCTCCGTCACCGGCTTCGACGAGAAGAACCTCTTATGCTCCCTATTGGCAAAACAGCTGGGGGCCGATAAGATCGTCGCCAGGGTCGACAGGAGCGATTACATCGACCTCTTCGAGATGGTGGGGGTCGACCACGCCATAAGCCCCGGGAGGGTGACCGTCGAGGCCGTCCTCCGCCTGATAAAGGGCGGCGATGATGCGATCGTCCAGGCAGGCGAAGGGGCAGAAGTCCTGGAGTTCCGGGCCGAGAAGGAGGCGAAGATCGTGGGGAAGAACGCCGCAGAGAAGATGCCGAAGGGAGCGATCCTGGGCATGATCATGCGGGGAAACCAGCCCGTAATCCCCTCCCCTGAGACGGAGGTAAAGGATGGAGACCGGGTCTACATCCTATCCCTCTCCGAGGACGTCTCGAAGGTAGAGGCCCTATTCTCTCCAGAAAAAGGCCCCTGACCACCGTCGCTGGCAGATCCGCCTTAATCCTCGGCATCGCTCTTTGAGATCGTAGCCCTGGAGATGGCGGCCTTGAGGTCCGAGACGAGGGCATCTTCTAGATTTCTATTTCTGAGGAGAGCTGCGGGATGGAAGGTGACGAAGTACAGCTCTCCAAAGGCCTGGCCCCGGAGGTCTGTGACCCCCTCTATACCCAGGACCGCCTTTGTCGCCGCGTTCCCCATGAGGATCACCACCTTCGGCCTGACTTCCCCGATCTGGGATTGGAGGTGGGGGAGACACGCCTTCACCTCTTCCCTCTTGGGCCTTCTATTCCCCGGCGGCCGGCATTTGACGACGTTCGTTATATAGACCTTGGACCGTTCGATCCCAGCCTCTTTGAGGGCCCGATCCAGGACCGATCCCGCCCTCCCGACGAAGGGCCTGCCTGATCTGTCCTCATCCCTTCCTGGCGCCTCGCCCACGAGGAGGATATCGGCCCGGTCAGGACCCTCTCCTGGGACCGCCTTCGTCCTACCCCGGGCCAGGGGACACCCCTCGCAGGCCTTTATCGCTTCTTCGATGGATACGAGCTCCCTGGACCGTTCAGGAGGGCTCCTCTTCACCTCAGCGCTTTGATCTGTATTCATGTAAAGTTCCCAAGGAACGAAACGTACTTATTCATTTAAGCCAGAACCGCCCTACAAAGGTGGTAGGAATGGTTGAATTTACAGCAGGCCTCAGAAAATTCGACGACTTGTGGTACACCATCGAGAGGATAGTATACGCAGAAGGGCATCTCTCCGGGTTCACCTCCGAGGAGATATACGAGAACCTCCACGACAAGTCCTTCTTCAAGAGCCCCGAGGATCTCCATAAGTTCCTCTTAGAGAACGATAAAAAATATAGGGTCAGGGCCCTGGATACAGGCGGCTGGGAGCGATACTGGTAGGGTCATTTCTCGCAGAAGAATATATTCTTGTCATCGGATCCCAGCTGTGAGAACTTCCCCGTAGCCAGGATCTTGTAGCTGTATTTGAGGGGGGCCACCCTAGTCCCGGGCCCCACCACCGACTCCGGCGGGAGGCTGACGTTCTCTCCCGCCACCGGTATCCTCCCCGGCTTCCTGCCGGAGGAAAGGTCGGCGTCGAGGATGCATCTGGTCCCTATGATGGAGTGTCTTCCCACAATCGCTCGATTCAGAGATGAACTCCTCTTTATGTTGGAGAAGCTCATCACCATGCTGTTTTTGATCTTCGAATCCCTCTCTATCAGGCTCGTATGGCCGATATGAGAGTTCTCTATGACGACCCCCTTCTCGATGCTGCAGTTCCTGCCTATGAAGACCTTTCCCCGTAGCTCGATATCCCCGGAGTCGAGGTGTTTCTCGATCCTATTGAGGGTTTTTGGGTTGACCCACTGGCCTGGACGGTACTCGTTTCTGAAGGCGTAGTGCTCCACCTTTCCCGCGAGAAAGTCCATCGCCGCCTGCAGGAGCCTTTCAGGGGTGCCTATGTCTATCCAGTATCCCTTAACGGGGTAGCCGAATACCGGATATCCGCGCTCTGTCAGGTAAGGTATCAGGTCGCCACCTATGTCCCGGGCCGAGTCGCCCATCTCCGCAAGGAGATCCCGGACCTCTGGGGAGAATAAGTAAAATGCAGTGTTGATCATTCTGGACGGCTCCCTTCCTGGGGCAGGCTTCTCTACGAATCCCCTAACCCTGAGATCTCCGCCAATATCAGCGACGCCGTACTGGGATACCTCTTCACCTGCCGGGAGCTCTTTGAGGGCGACGGTGAGGACGGCACCCTTCTCCCGGTGAAAATCTATGAAGTTTCTGAGGTTGATATCGATGACGTTGTCTCCAGAGACTACGAGCATATCCTCCTGGACGTCGAAGTAGTTCATGCAGTATCTCAATGAGTCGGCGCTCCCCCTGTCGTCGTACTGGGGTTGGTAGGAGAACTCCTCGATATCGTTGATGCCGAGCCTCTTGAAGAACCCCTCCCCAGCCTTGAAGTAGTTGTTTAGGGGGAGGGTGTTCTCTGCGCCCTTGGAACCTAGAATGAACCGCCTGCACCCCTGGTTTGCCAGAACTCTGAAGAGGGTGGCGATGATGGCGGTATCGCAGAGGTCTACCAGGGGCTTGGGCTGGTCGAGGGTGAGAGGATAGAGCCTTGTGCCTCCTCCGCCGACGGTGGCGATCACCGGTGGAAACATCTTCCGACCATCTCCGGTCAGTACCCGCGCCTGATTTTGATTAATATCCGGGTCACCATGAAGACGATCAGGAATATTATGACGTAGAACGCTATCTCCTGGGCTGTCATATACTACCCTCTGATCTTGAAGTTTATATTTTTAATGGGCACGAAGATCGATTAGGGATGGTGGCCAGATATGTTAATTATGGATGAGGACTAGTATAATGGGAATCGATTGATCTGAGGGATGATTTTAATGACCGAACGGAGAGAGGCTATAGAGAGGGCGAAGGCTCATTTTGAGAAGCTCCTCGCGGAGCAGATGGACCGGGTGGAGGAGATGAAGGCCGGGGGGGATTGGATCGATTACTCCACCATAGATAAGATGGTCATCGGCGTGGTGGGAGGGGACGGGATAGGCCCGTTCATAACCGCCGAGGCCAAGAGGGTCCTCGAATATGTTCTGAGAGACGAGATCGATTCAGGCAAGGTCGAGATCAGAGACGTGGCGGGGCTCTCCATAGAGGAGAGGGCGAAGGCGATGAAGGCCTTGCCCGACGGGGTGATCGATGAATTGAAAGGGTGCCATGCCATCCTCAAAGGACCTTTGACGACGCCCAAGAAGGGGGACCCCTGGCCGAACCTCGAGTCCGCCAACGTCGCCATGCGCCGGGAGCTGGACCTCTTCGCCAACGTCCGCCCTGTCAAGGTCCCCAAGGAGGGGATCGACTGGGTCTTCTTCAGGGAGAATACCGAGGGGGCTTACATCCTCGGATCGAAGGGGTTCAACCTCACCGAGGACATCGCCTTCGACTTCACCGTCACCACCACCCAGGGGGCGGAGAGGATCGTCAGGCTCGCCTTCGACCACGCGAAGAAGAACGGGATCGACCGGGTCACCGCCGTCACCAAGGCGAACGTCATCAAGACGAGCGACGGCAAGTTCCTGGAGGTGGCAAGGGAGGTGGCGAAGGGGTATCCTGAGATCGAATTCGACGAGTGGTTCATCGACATCATGGCCGCAAAGCTCGTCGACCCCAAGAGGAGGACCCAGTTTAGGGTAGTCGTCCTCCCGAACCTCTACGGCGACATCATCACCGACGAGGCGGCGGAGTTTCAGGGCGGCGTCGGGACCGCCGGCTCCGCCAACATAGGAAAGAGGCACGCCATGTTCGAGGCGATCCACGGCTCGGCTCCGAGGATGGTAGACGAGGGACGGGCCCAGTACGCCGACCCCTCCAGCATGATGCGGGCGTCGGTGTTGCTCCTCGGCCACATCGGCTTTGCAGAGGAGGCGAGGAGGCTCGAGATGGCCCTGGACATCTGCAGCCAGCACGAGAAGAAGGTCGTCCTGACGGGAAGGGCCGACGGGGCGACGGGGGGGGAGTTCGCCGACTACGTCATGGATACCCTCACGGACCCGGATTTGGAGGCGAGGTGGAAGGGGTATCAGTAGAGAAACCTAAGATAACGGAGGGCGGGCCCGGCCCCTGCCGCCGGGCCTTCATTTCCAAAGGGCAATCAATTTTAATTATAGCCGACAAATTACTGGCCGTGGAGAACCTGGCAGAAGCTTTCCTGAGACTGGATCGAAAGGAGATCGCCCTCCTCAAGGCGATAGAGAGGGGGATGCGCCGCTCCGAGTGGGTCCCCATCGAGGACCTCCTGGCCAAAGGCCGCCTCTCCCTAAAGGGGACGAGGACGGGCCTCTCGAAGCTCGTTTCAAAGAAGCTCGTATTCAAGACGACGGAGCCGTACGAGGGCTACCAGATAGGCTTCGCCGCCTACGACCTCATCGCCCTATCCGAGCTTGTCGCCAGAGGCGTAGTCGTCTCCCTCGGCGACCTCCTCGGGGTCGGCAAGGAGTCGGTCGTCTTCGAGGCCCTGGGCAGGGCCCCCGCCAGAGGTGGTGCGGGGTCTAAAGAGGACCCTTCGGAAGAAGATGGGCGGGAGAAGAACCTCCCAGGGGGTAGGGGGGTGGCCGGATCAACGGAGGATCTGGGGGAGCTCATCCCCCTGGCGGTGAAGTTCCACCGCCAGGGGACGACGAGCTTCAAGCACGTCAGGAGGGCGAGAAGCCACCTTCTCGACGGGCCCCGGTGCGCCTGGATCCACGCCGCAAGGATCGGGGCGGCGAGGGAGTACAAGGTTCTGAAAGCCCTTTATCCTGCGGTCTCGGTCCCGGAGCCCGTCGCCCTCAGCTTCCACGCCTTGGTGATGGAGCATATGGGGGGAGCGGAGCTCTACAAGCTCGACCTTGAAAACCCCAAGGAGTGCCTGGAGATCGTCCTCGAAGAGATCGCAGCCGCCTGGAGGGGGGGTTTCGTCCACGCCGACCTCAGCCCCTACAACGTCCTGGTCGGGGAGGATGGAGAGATCGTCATCATAGACTGGCCCCAGGCCGTCTCCCGGACTGATCCCCGATCCGTCGACCTCCTCGGAAGGGACGTCAAGAACGTCATCGACCACTTCGAACGGAAGTACCGCCTGGACGTGGAGCCTCAAGAGGCGATCGCCTCCATCATCGCTGAGGATGAGAACTGATGGGACGGGGGGCGAGAAGCTGGGGTGAGGGTAGGCTCGGAGATCTGGATGAGGGGCCCTGAGACGCAAGACTGGAACGGACCCTGAGATGGAGATGGGGATCGATCCTCAGACGCAGACGGGGATGGACTATCAGATGGATGCGGGGATGGAGGCAGAGATGGGGATAGAAGAGTGGAGGGGTGGACCTCCGAGGGAGAAGGGTCTATGGAGGTGATCCGATTCCTGGGCTGATCTACGGAGTAGATATCGCCAGCGGCTCGCCTAAAGGGAAGCGACCCCCAAGCTATGCCCTCTTCATCCTGGCCGAGGGCGGAGAGGAGCGCCACCCTTTGGTAACCAGGGAGAAGCTCCTGAGGATGATAAGGCATCGGTCCCCGGATATCGTGGCGGTGGACAACGTCCACGAGCTCGCCTCCAGCAGAGGCGACCTGGTCAGGCTTTTGAGACAATTGCCTCCGGAGACGAAGCTCGTCCAGGCGACGGGAGGGGAGAGGCCCGAACCTCTGGCGAAGCTCGCCCGCTGGCACGGGATATCCTTCGATAAGAAAGATCCCATGGACGAGGCCGAGGCCTGCGCCCGGCTCGCCTCCCGGGGGGTCGGAAGCGCCGTCTCAGCCTTCGAGGAGAGGACGTGGATCAAGGTCAGCCGCCGCAGGTCCCCGGGTCGGGGCGGCTGGTCCCAGAAGAGGTACACCCGGAAGATCCACGGGTCGGTTAAGGCCCTATCCCGGGAGGTGGAGGAGAGGCTCCGGGAGGAGGGGCTGAGGTTCACCGCAAGGCACGTGGAGGGGATCGGCGGCTACATCAGAAGCGAGTTCGTGGTGGAAGCGGATAGGAAAGATGTCAAGATCCGCTCCGGCTATCGGGGCGACGCCCAGATCAGGGTCGAGGGAGTGGAGAGGCCGAGGCTCAGATTCGAACCCCTCCGCCGCAGAAGGGGTTACATCATAGCCGGTATAGATCCGGGGACGACCACCGGGATAGCCGCCCTCAACTTGAGGGGAGAGCTCGTCGACCTCGTCAGCGGCAGGGCGCTATCGCCTCCAGATGTCATAGAATGGCTATCCGATCGGGGAAAGCCTCTGGTGGTGGCGACAGACGTATCTCCCGCTCCCGAGGCGGTGGAGAAGGTGAAGCGATCCTTCTCGGCCGTCCTCTACTCTCCGGGAGGCGAGATCCCCTCCGAGGAGAAGATCGCCATCGCCCGGGGGTACGGCTACAGAAACGACCACGAGCGCGACGCCCTGGCGGCGGCGGCCAGCGCCTACAAGAAGTACAGAAACAAGTTCCAGCAGGTCGATAAGAAGTGCCCCCCAGACCTCGACCCCGAGGAGGTGAAGGCCCAGGTGGTTCGGGGTCTATCGATAGATCAGGCGATATCCGGCATGACTCCCGCCGTTCATGAAACCCCGTCGAGGAGGGAAGGGGAGGAGAAGCCGAAGGTAGGCTCAGAGCTCGAAGCTCTGATGGTGGAGAACAGGCGCCATGCAGACCAGATCAGGCGACAGAAGGAGTATATTGAGGAGCTGAAGGTCCAGCTGGCGGCAGGGGAAGAGGCTCGGCGTAAGCTAGCGGAGAAGATCGAGAGGCTGAAAGATAGGTCCAGGCGGGAGATCAAAAGGGATCTCGAGATCAGGATCAGGGAGAAGGAGATCGACCGGCTCCGGTCCCTCCTTCGGCAGGAGAGGAAGATGAACAGGAGGCTCAAGTCGAGGCTCAAGAGGGAGAGGAGGGGCGAGGAGCTGGAGGAGAAGGCGGTGGGAAGGCAGGTCAAGGATGTCGCCTCCTTCTCAAAAGAGGCGATCATGGAGGCTTCAGCCCGGCTTGAGATCGCCAGAGGGGATCTGATCTTCCTAAAAGACGCCACCGGCGGAGGGGCCTACGCCGCCGACCTCCTCATAGCCATGGAGGTGGAGGCGGTGATCGCCGGGACGGATATGGACGAAAAAGTCGAGGGGGTCCTCATGGACGGAGGAGTCCCCGTCCTCCCCGTCCGGGAGGTGCCGGTGAGACGGTTAGCCGGCGTCGGGCTTATCGACCCCCGGGATCTGGAGGGAGCGATGGCGGGTTGGGCAGATCGGAGGCGCACGAGGGTGGCGAGGCAGAAGGCCGAGTGGCTGGAGGGTATGATCCAGGACTACAGGGCTGAGAGGAGGAAGGACGAGCGGCAGAGGCGGAAGGCCACTGAAGGCTGAAGGTGAGATCCCCGGGGCGAGGGGAGCGTTTTTAAAGATTACGTATCATCACAGCCTTCCAACCATGCTCTCCGATGAGATATTGAGGTTGAAGGAGGAGAAGAACGCCGTCATCCTCGCCCACAACTACCAGCCCGCCCAGGTCCAGGACGTCGCCGACATTCTGGGAGACTCCCTGGAGCTCTCCCGGGCCGCCGCCGGGGAAGAGGCGGACCTGATAGTCTTCTGCGGCGTCGACTTCATGGCCCAGACGGCGGCGATCCTATCCCCCGATAAGAGGGTTATCCTCCCAGAGGCCGGCGCCTGCTGCCCCATGGCTCAGATGATAACCCCCCGGGACATTGAGAGGTTCAGGCTAAAAGATCCCGACGCCGCCGTAGTCTGCTACGTCAACTCCTCTGCCGAGGTGAAGGCGGAGAGCGACATCTGCTGCACCTCCGCCAACGGGATCGAGGTCGTCGCCTCCCTCGCGGAGGAGCGGGTCCTCTTCGTCCCCGATAGAAACCTAGGAAGGTACGTAGCCAGGTTCACCGATAAGGAGATCATCCCCTGGGACGGTTACTGCTACGTCCACGACCGGTACACCGTCGAGGACGTCCGCCAGGCCAAAGCCCTCCACCCCGGGGCCGACCTCCTCGTCCACCCCGAGTGCAGGCCTGAGGTGATCGACCTCGCCGACGGCGTCTACAGCACCTCGGGGATCGCAAGACGGGCGAAGGAGAGCCCCGCCCGAGAGTTCATCATCGGGACCGAGGTGGGGATGAACTACAGGCTCTCCCGGGAGAACCCCGAAAAGGAGTTCTACCCCTTAAGCGAGGAGGCGGTCTGCGCCGATATGAAGAAGACGACCCTGGAGAAGATATTATCAGCCCTCATGACCCTGGAGCCGAGAGTCGTCGTCCCCCGGGAGACGGCCGACCGGGCTCGCGGCGCCATCGAGAGGATGCTGGCGGTCTAGAGATGGGCTCCACCTGGGCCAAAACCTTTTTAGGAGCGGACCCCATCCGGCCGGTGGCTTCCCCTTTTGGGCAGAACCCCTGGTAGAGATCGCGGCGATGATCCTCCTCATCACCCCAGCCGCCGTCTGGCGTAGGTGAGCTCCCCCATCCCGGGGAGGATCCATCAAAGATCGATCCCGGTTTTCACCTTAATCTCTTATCCCGTCTCCCTCTCTTCTCAGAGGAGGACCGGCGGCCTCGCCTCTCCTCCCCGGCTTCCTCGTCCTCATATCCATCGATCTCTTCCAGGGAGTCGGGGAGCTCACCTCCGCAGATAGTCCTCACCCCCTTCATCTCGTAACCCCACCATCTCGTAACCCCACCATCTCGTCATGACCCCCTCTCTCTTCTCCATCCCGCCAACCTTCCAGGAGGCGGGCGAGATCCATCGCCATCCAGGCCGCCTCCCCGATCCGATCTTCGGTCGCCAGACCCCGGGGCCGTACCTCCGCCTCGAGCCAGCGGGCAAGTTCGGAGAAGAAACGCGAGAGCCTCCCCGAGGCGAGGGCCTCGAATAGTCCCAGGGGGTCGAGGACGCATTCGGCCGCCGTCTCCCCCGTCTGCGACCACCTGCCTCTGGACCCCAGGGCGTCGCCGGCGGGGCCGCCGTAGGTGATGGTCAGGTGCCACGAGACCGCCTCCCAGGGTCGGTCGTCGACCCTGAAAGGTATGGGGTCTTCGCGTTCGATCCTCTCGCAATCCATCCCGGCGGGTCCGGTCCGCCAGACCTCCACGAGGAGGAGCTCTCCGATCCTGTCTGCCCTCCTTCTGATCACCTCATCCAGGGCGAGGATCTCCTCAAAGCTGGGATGAGATCCCCTGAACCCATCGATAGCCACCGCCTTCTGCAAACCTTCCATCTCCTTCACATCTCCAGTCGCCTTCCAAGACCCGTCCGTCGCAGATGAAGTTATCTCGAAGGTGGGCTTGAGGGGACGCCGGAGCGCTCCGGCGGGATCTCGTCAGTACCTGAGAGGGCGATGGAAAGAGGGGCAGAAGGGCTTGGGGGTGGAGGCTACCGCAAAGCCTATTATCGTCGAGAATATCTCCGGCGATCTATGGCAAATCTCAACGTGGCGATCCTCGGCCCCGAGGGTTACGGAAAAGAGGTCGGCAAAAAGGGTACATCCACCGACATCACCTTCTACAACCTCAAGAGGGGCGAGAGCACCGTCACCATCGTCGAGCCGACCCGGTATCCGGAGAGGCTCGCGCCCTTATTCTTCGCGGCGTCCCTCGCGAGGAAGGCGGTCGTCGTCGTCGACGAGATCGACGCTGCCTTCGGAGAGTCGGTCATCATGCTCCAGGCCTTAGGGATAAAAGAAGGGTACATCATACTGCATAACTACATCGACCCGGGCAGGATGGCGCTTATTATAAAAGGGACGGTCCTGGAGGGGTATGAGGTGATCGACGACGACCCCATAGCCCTCCGGGAGAGGCTTCTTTGCGAGGCTGAGCTGCTAGGCGACGAGCCCCCATCCCCCGATGATAAGGGGGGCGCCGTCCCCATAGACCACTTCTTCAACGTCCGGGGTATCGGTACCGTCATCCTCGGGACCGTCGCCGGAGGGGTCGTAAGAAGACACGAGACGGTGAGGGTCCTCCCCGGGGAGAGGACCGCCCTCGTCAGATCGATCCAGAAGCACGACGACGACTTCGACTGGGCGGTCGAAGGGGACAGGACCGGGATCGCCCTCAAGAACATCGAGGCCGGGGAGCTCGACCGGGGCGACGTCCTATCCAGCGACGGATCAGTCAGATCGGAGTCGAGGATTTCGGCCGGGGCCGAGCTCGTCCGCTATTGGCCCGCTCCCATGAAGGTGGGGATGGTCCTTCATATCGGCCATTGGATGCAGTTTCTCCCCGGGAGGGTCGCCTCCGTCGAGGCCGGGGACGACTGGAGGAGGCCGCTTCTCAGAATCGAGCTGGAGAAGCCCCTGGTCTGGCGGGCCGGCGATCGGGCCGTCGTCTGCCAGCTGGAGGGAAGCAAGCTACGGATCGCCGGGACCCTGAAGCTCCCCTGAAGACCCTCCTTCTCTTCTCTTCTCGATCCTTTCCATCCCGAATCTATGGAGCTGTTCCATCGATGAGGCCAGCGGTCCCGGAGGCAGAGACCATCAGCATACCGCCGTTCTGCCCCAGGGTCTCGTAGTCCAGGTCTACAGAGAGGACGGCGTTGGCGCCGAGGAACGCCTCCCAGCTGACTATTCCGAGGTACTTAACGATCCGTCTACCCTCCACGGTGGGTGTGGTCGATGTCAACAAGGGATCTCACTTCCGTCCCGCCATCTCTCTCCAGGGTTAGTTATCCTGGCGGCAGATCCGATGGAGGAGGGATCGAAGAGGAGAAGAAAAGAGCCCGGGTAAGAATGGGCAGAAGATCTTATCGAGGAACCGGGATAAGATCGGATCGAAAAATGGATGGGCCGGAGGGGGGGGGCGAGGTGTATTACCCCCTAGTTCTGGCGGAGACCCTCCTGCCAGCGGAGGAGCTTCTCCTGGACTACGTAGCGGAAGGTCCGATCGATGAAAAGACCCAGGAGGCCCAGGACGATCATATAGAGGAAGACCATCTCCATCATGTGGAGGGAATAGTAGTCCCAGAGGCGGTACCCCAGGCCGCTCCTCGTCGACGCCCCGAACATCTCGGCGGCGACGATGCACATCCACGAGATCCCCATGGCGATCCTGATGCCGGCGGCTATCGATGGGAGGGCCGACGGGAAGGCTACGTACCTGAGGAGGTCGCGGTTCCTGGTGGCCCCGAGGACCATCGCCGACTCGACATACACCCGGGGGACGGACCTGAAGCCGACGTAGGAGTTGATCAGCATCGGAAAGACCGCCCCGACGAAGACGATGAACCCCGCCGCCTGGGGGGTGAGGCCGAACCATATTATGGCGAAGGGTATCCAGGCGAGGGGGGGTATAGGCCTTATGAGCTCCACTATCGGGTCAAAGACCCTGTCGGCAACCCTCGACCATCCCATGGACATGCCAATGGGGAGGGCCACCAGGAGCCCAGCCCCCATCCCTATGGCGAAATGGATGAGGCTCACCGGAAGGTCCACCCAGAGGATCGTCTCCCACTGGATGAAGAGGGCGCTTAGGACGGAGGTGAAGGCCGGAAGCTTCAGCGGGTTTGATATGATCATCGCCATGATCTCCCATAACCCGATCAGCCCCATCACAGATAGGACGGTGACGGCGTGCTCCTTTCCGCCCACCACCGCCTTCTCAATCAGATTCAATCCCGGTTCCCCTCCATCTCTCATCTTACCTCGTCACCCTATCGTAGAAGCTGGTATCGAAGAGGTCGTCTTCGGTCAGCAGTCTGCCCCCTGTGTAGCCCAGCTCGTAGTTGATCCTCGCAAACTCCATCGTCGAGGGGATCGTCATGTGAGGATCGCTGATCCATCCTCCATCCCAGTGCTCGATGGAGTGCTTCACCATCGCCAGGTCCTGGCCTGTCTTGGCTGAGTATATCTCGGCAGCCCTCTCGGGGTTCTCGTTGATAAACTGATTCGCCTTGATGTGGATCCTTATTATCTCATCCACCAGCTCAGGCTGGTTTCTTATAAGCTTCCCGCTGACTACGAGGGCGCAGCAGGCGTGGTCTGGCCACATCTCTCCGGAGGCGACGACAGATCTCCCGGTTCCGGCAAGCTCGATGATGGATGGGGCGGGAGTCGGGAGGAAGCAGCAGTCTATCCTCTTAGCTGATATAGCTGTCACAGCATCCCCGGGTCCCATCGACTTGATATCGATCTCTTCGGGGCTTATGCCGTTATCCTTCAGCCACTTCTTCAATACCGTATCCTGGATCGATCCTGGGGGGAAGGTTCCCAGGGTGAGCTGCTTCAGAGAGTGAGGACCATCATAACCGACCTCAGGCCTGACCATCAAGTTCGAGCCGTTGGTATTGACCCCGGCCACTATCTTCGCATCCAGCCCCTGGGATATCGCCGTTATAGGGGGGGCTGCGCCGACGTAGGCGACGTCGAGATGACCGCCGAGCATCGCCTGCATCTCCGGTGGCCCGGAGGGGAACTCGAAGGCCTCAACCTTCACTATCCCGAAGGGCTTCAGCTCCTCCAGCCACCACCCCTCCTCCATCGCGACCATCGCAGCCACCTGATGGGTGCTGGGCTGGTAGCCGATTCGGAGGGTGGTTATCTTCTCCTCATCGGTTCCGATGCAGCCGAGGGCGATGACCGCCGCCAGGGCGACGGCGAAGGCTGCTATAAGAATATCTCTCCTCAATATCATCACCACCGGGAGAGGGTTTGGGCGGATATATAGCATTTTCCGGACAGGATGATTTATGATCCCAAAAGTACTAATATCTATTAGATATTCTACAATAGGATGACATATGCCGAGAGGTTGATGAGGGCGGCCTTCATCTCCGACGAGAAGCTCCGGGAATCGATGAAAGAGGTCCTCTCGGAGCTGGGGATGAGTGCAAAGGAGTTCAGCGTCGTATCGGGGATACCCCAGTCGACCCTCTACAAGATCATGTCCGGCCACCGGGAGCCGAATATCACGACCCTCCGGCAGATCGTCAAAACCATAAGAGAGATAGAAGGAGGAGATACCGGCTTCATCGCCGTCATCGCTGCCAGGCCGGTCCTCGACGAGATCAGGGAGAAGAGGATGAAGGTGGGGGAGAGGATCCTGATCCTCCGGGAGTACTCGGCGACGAACATCGAGGAGGCGATCATCGCCGCCGTCCGGGCTGAGAGGGACGGGGCCGCGGCCCTCGTCTGCGCTCCCATCGTCAGCCCGACGGTGGAGAAGCTCCTATCGATACCCGTCGCCACCATAATCCCCAGAGATAGCCTCCTGCGGGCGATAGAAGTGGCAGCGAGGAAGATCGAGTGATGGCCCTCCCTGAGCCTCCCCAGAAGGAAGGAATGGGCCCAAATATCTCAAAATATCTCGAAAGGCTTTTATCGGAGGGACGTCTCTTTCCTAACATCAAGGGCATAGTGGGGCTTGTTCATGAGAAGGGTTATCATCCTCTCCATATTGGTGGCGCTGGTGACTGGTAACGGCGCCACCGGCGCCGAGCCAGTTAGCGTCGGCGGAGACTTCGGGATTTCCTGGCTAAAGAATCAGCCGTACCAGCCCGTCACAGGCGACGACGGTGACGGCCTCTGGAGCTGGGGGGGCGTCCCCAGGGGCAAGGAGGTGGTCAACGACACACTCCAGCTCTCCGAGATCGGAGACGATGAAACCGGACTGGTCGGGATCGGATGGCTCGGGCAGGGGTCCTTCGGACCGCCAGTGCAG
Source organism: Candidatus Methanocrinis natronophilus (assembly GCA_029167045.1). GTDB lineage: Archaea > Halobacteriota > Methanosarcinia > Methanotrichales > Methanotrichaceae > Methanocrinis > Methanocrinis natronophilus. The sequence continues at coordinate 24,061 of JARFPK010000019.1, read as the reverse complement.
GTAACCTATCCGAAGACGGCCATGGACTTCATGTACCCCTTCTACTCCGACGATCCCTGGATCCTCGCCCAGCACTACGGCAGGGTGATCAGAACGAACCTGGAAGACATTCCACGGGATTGGATACCTTATATAGACGAGTATCTGAAAAATCGATAGGATCAGTTGCCGAGAATGGCCCATAGGAGGATAGACCTCGACGACCTCCTCCCGAGGCTGAAGGAGGTCCACCCCCACCTCACCCCCATCTCTGCGAGGGATGTGGTCGTAGCCGACTGGGTGAGGCTCAAGTGCAGGTACGGATGCAAAGCCTACGGGAAGCACCTGGGGTGCCCCCCCTACTCCCCGACCCCTGATGAGACGAGAAAGATTCTGGCGGAGTACGCCGTCGGGGTCATCGCCCGGTTCGAGGCGGTCCCGGACCGGGGCGTTCCGCCCCAGCGGCTCCACCACCACCTTTGGGAGTCGATCAACAGGGCCCACGAGGAGGTATTCCAGCTGGAGAGGAGAGCCTTCCTCGCCGGCTGCTACAAGGCCTTCGGCTTAAACGCCCTGCCCTGCACCTTCTGCGCCACCTGCATCCCCGAGGAGGAGGAGAGGGTCGGCCCCTTCGACGCCCGCAACTGCAGGCATAAGGAGAAGGTGAGGCCCTCCATGGAGGCCTGCGGCATAGACGTCTTCAAGACCCTGGAGAGGGCGGGCTACCACCTATCGGTCCTCGAATCCTATTCGCAAGCCTTCGCCCTATTTGGGCTGGTTTTGTTAGATTGAGGATATGGAACCTCCCCGGAGATCTATTCTATAGTCTTTCCATAGATCCGCCCTCTTTGTATCCTACTTGCGAACTCATCATCTCTTTGATATGGCGGCGAGTAGGCGGGTGGGGTCGATGAGCCCCCCGGGCTCTCCGGTCCCAAACCAGTTTCCGCCCCTGTATAGATCCGAGGGCTCGGGGAGGGAACGATAGAGCTCCAGGTGGAGCATCGAGACCTTCCCCTCCTCCTGTAGCCTTCTTATGTAGCCTGGGGCGAGGTCGTCGATCTTCTCTGGGTCGAGGACCGATCCCACCCTCCCCAGCCTCTCGCCGGATCTGATCGATTCGCCAGCTCTTACATCCACCACCCCCAGCTCCGCATATTTGACGAAGAGGCCACCATCTCCTTGGACGACTACGTAGAAGGTCTTCTTCCAGTATGGGACTTCTCCCGGCTCGGTGAAGACGCCGACATCAAAGACGAGGCCGTCGGTGATGGAGACGACCTGCGAACCCTGAGGTGCGTAGATGTCGACGCCGCAGTGGCGCCGGTCACCCCGGTCCTCCAGAAAGGACCCGGGCTCCCCCCTCTGATGGACCGCCTTCCTGAGGTCGCCGGGGAGGGGCCATACCCCTTCATTCGTACGGCATAAATCCGCTCCCGTCAAATATGCTCCCTCAGCTGAGATATCGATTCGATGATCATGTCTGGGATGACGGTGGAGCGGTCGGCGAGATCTTCCCTGTACTTTCCGGTCTTGACGAGGATCCCCGTCATCTCAGCGTTCTGGGCCCCTCCGACGTCGGTGATTATGTCGTCACCGATCATCGCCGTCTCTTGCGCCGACGCTCCCATCTCGGCGAGGGCCATCTCAAAGAAACCCCGGGAGGGCTTTCCTACCACCTCGGCGACGGTGCCGGTGGCGTACTCGAGAGCCGCAACGAAGGGGCCGGCGGAGAGGGAGAGGCCGTCGGCGGCCATCCAGTACCGGTCCTTCTCCAGGGCCATGATCCTCGCCCCGGCCATCACCAGCCGAAAAGCCCTGTTCAGTCGCTCGAAGGTGAAGCCGTCCTCGGCGTCCCCCACCACCACGTACTCCGCCTCATCGTCGGCGATGGGTATCCCAGCCTGATCGAACTCCTCCTGGAGGTCAGGCCTGGTGAGGAGGAAGCACCTGTTGTCCCTCTCGGACCGGATCCTCTCTGCTGCGGCGATCCCCGGGGTGAATATCCTCCTTTCGGATATGGAAAATCCCATTTCGTCGAGGAACTCAGCGAGGCACCTCCTGGACTTCGAGGTGGTATTGGAGACGAACCGGTATCGATATCCCTTCTCCTCCAGCATCTCCACCGCCTCCACCGCCCCCTCAATCGGGCAATTATCTACATAGAGTACCCCGTCGAGGTCGATGAGAAAGGCTTTGGCTTCTATCATTGACATACCTCCTTTGCAGAGGAGTCTGGATGATCTATTAAGCTTTAAATCTGGTTGACGGATATTTCAATCGACAAAGAGGATGGCTTATTATTCGATTTTTCGGAGGGCATCGCCATCTATCAGCAGCAGGAGAAGCAGGCTAGCGACCTTGTCTCCTCATGCGATCGTCTCATAAGACCCCATTCTTATCGAGACGATGATAACTTCGTGGATGGGACTGGATTTTATCGACCATCGGAGGTACCAACTGAACGGAAGATCTCGGCTTTTATAAGACCGGGTTTTGGACGACCGTAAGATATTCCCGATCTATAAGGACCGAAAGTTTCTGACTCAGGTCATGGACATCAATTCGAGACGTATCTTATCAGAATCCTCCGACCCCTCCTCCGCCTGTGCCTTAGCGTCCTGATCCTGATCCTCCGGGATGTAGGATAGGAAGAGCTTCCGCCTCTTTCCCTGGGTGAGCTTGACGTGGGACGGGTCCATCTCAACGGCCCGCTTCATGACGCTTATCACCGTCGTCTTGTTTAGTCCGAGCATCTCAACCAGATCGCTGGTGGTGTATCTTCCCGGCCTCTCCTTCAATAGATCGATGAGGTTGGCGGTATGTTTGTCCATGGCGTATCCGTCGCTCGCCTTCTGATCCCGACCGGCTACCGATCTCGTCTGTCTCGTCTTCATCTGGCTCTTGAGATCTGCCACCTCTTTTGAAAGGTGGTCCACCTGGTCGATGAGCCTTCCCAAGAGGTCTACGTCCTGTTGCTTCATGCTGAGCATCCCAGACATATTCTCCACGGCCATGATGAGGCCGATCATCGCCTGCTTCTCCTCCAGCTCTCGCTCACTTTCAGCTACTTTCTCTTTGTAAACTTCCAAAAGTTCTTCAAACATTAGATCTGCGCTCCTTAGCTCCTTATCTCAATATAAGCGCTCCATCCGATATCTCAACTAACCCTCGCAAGATACCGAAAAGGCTGTTACGTCTTGTGATATGGATCCGAGTATAAATAGTTTATCTTAAAAATTGCGCCTCGATCTGGAGCCTCATGGGGGTCAATGGCAATCTTGTCAATCTTTGATATTATTGCCGGTCACCTGCGGATGTGGACATGGCAGTATCGGCTTTCAGTGGCTAGTTCGGTCAATGAAAAATGAAAGGAAAGAGATGAAGGGCTTGGAACGTCACTACGCGGGCGATTTGTCGATCCTGCTTCTCAACAGTTCTGGAAGTTTCCTCATCTCGTCGATCACCTCGTCCGCCGCCTCCAAAAGCTCCGAAGGAGGGCGGCTCTCTTGCTGGACGGTCAGGACCCCCAGATCAGCCGCCTTTAGGGCGTAACGATCGTTGAGGCCGTCTCCCACCATGACGACCGTCCTGTACTCGCCCTTGAGACCTGTGACGATCTCCTCCTTCCTGTGCGGCTTTGACGCTGGATATATCCTCTCCTCCCTGATGCCCCGCCACCTGGTCAGGCTGGAGAGGCTCCTCTTGCTGTCTCCAGAGGCGACGTAGATATCCGCTCCCATCTCCTCCAGCTCCTCCAGGACCGCCTCCATCTCCGGAAACGGCCTCCCTCCGGTGCTGATGGAGTGGGTCACCATCCCCGTCTCTACGTCGACTATTAGCCCCGAAGTATAGTAGAACCCGGGACAGCGGGAACAGACCGCCGCCAGCGTCTCCTGGAGGCTGGAGACCTCCGCCTCGGAGCTGAGCAAGAGGCGGCGCGCCTCGTCCTCGGATACCGGGGTGCTGGAGCAGCTTATCACGACGTTCCCCTCCCTGCCCCGAAAGAAATCGGCGAAGGTCGTCTCCGCCGGGGTCTTCATTACCTCCACAGGATCAAGGTGGGGTATCACCAGGGCTCTTCCTCCCTTCTCCATCACCAGCTCCATGGTGAAGATCCCCTCCATGAGGAGGTTTCTGGAGAGGTCTTTGGCCACCCGGTACATCTCCAGCATGGTGCCAGCCACGTCAAATATCACCGCGAGTTTCCCCGGCATCACAATCAGGTTAAATAGATATGAAGATCAACCTATCGGTGCAAACGGTCGCCTATTGAAAAGAGGAAGTCGTATATCGTCCAGAGAGACGAGAGGAGAGTATTCCATGAAGAAATATCGAGCCGTAATTCATCTGACAGAGATGGAGAGGGCGAACCTCGCCCTGAACAACGTCGCCAACCTCCTCAACGACCTGGGAGAAGAGGAGACGGAGGTGGAGGTCGTCGCCAACTCCGAGGGGGTGAGGGCGCTCTCCAAGGCCGGCCCCTTCGTCGAGAGGATAGGAGAGCTGGCCAGGAGGGGGACGAGGTTCGTCGTCTGCGCCAGGAGCCTCGCCGCCCTGGGGATGAAGGAAGAGGAGTTCGTCGAGGAGGTCGAGGTCGTCCCCACCGGAACAGGAGAGCTGGTTAAGAGAGAGACAGAGGGCTGGGCCTATGTAAGACCCTAGATGGCGAAGGGTCATCTGGTCCGCAGGCCTTCGGAGATCGCATCTTGAATCGTCCTCTGGCTCTCCTCGGGGGTCCTGACGGTGTTGACGAGGTAGACGGGGACCCGGTCGAAGAGGGATCCGAAGAAGCCGGACCTAAGCCTCCGCTTTCGTCCGCTCTTCACCAGGAGGTGGGGGTTATAGTAGCCGTTCTCCTCCAGGATCGCCAGCGCCTCCTCCGGCGATAGCCTCCTTTTGACCGCCTCATCATCGGGGTCCCGCTTCAGTATGACGACCCCTGCCAGGGTGGTGAGGGGAAGGATCCGGCCTTTTCCGATGGCGAAGCGGAGGTCGACGACCCCCCTTCCCTCGTCGTCGAACTCGGCCTTCTCGACGAGCCCCGAGAACTCCTTCCAGATCTCCGAGAGCTCCGCCCTGATGTAGAAGTTCTTCTCCGAGCCGTAAGCGAGGACGTCGCAACCATAGATCCGGGCGAAGAACCAGTCGTCAGAGACAGCCCGGGTCTCGGGCCTCCTCAGGAAGCCATAGGTGTGGGTCGTCTTCCCCGCCCCCGACCCTCCCAGGAGGCATATCCCCCGCCCCAGCAGGTCGAGGCAGGCGCCGTGGACGGAGTAGATCCCATGATGGTCTTCCAGGACGTCCCCCGCGGCGCTTAGGGCGAGGGACTTGATCCACCCATAGTAGCCGACGTTGACGAGGAAGACGGTCTTGGAATGGGGGCAGTAAGAGATCTCGTCGGCTCCCAGATCGGGGTCGGAGACGACGTAGAGGCGGGCATGGGATCTGATGGACGATGAGATGAAGTAGAAGTTCTCCATCCAACGATCTCTCACCTCCGCCGATCCGGTGAGGAGCTTGATGCAGCATCCGTAGATGTCTGACTTGACCTCATGGCTGACGTCGGCAGCGTACCGCTCCGCCATGGCATCCCTCTCATCCATAGATATGATCTTCACCGAGTAGCCCATCTCTCCACCTCGGACTTATTTATTTCTAATCTAAATATATAAACTTATTGGAGATCAATCTCCCTAGTCCTCGTCCTTCTCTCTTATCTCGATCCTCCTTATCTTGCCGCTGATCGTCTTGGGGAGGTCCTCGACGAACTCTATGATACGGGGATCCTTGTCGGGTGCGGTCGCCTTCTTGACGTGGTTTTGTACCGACGAACCGGAGGTATCCGTCCTCGTCGATCCAGGCGGTTTCACCGGTGTGGAGGTAGTCGTCGTACCAGGTATCTCTCATCCTCTCAGGGTCCAGGTGGTAGTCGATGAAGAGACCTGGAGGCCTGACACCGTCGGTTCTTATGACGATCTCTCCCTCTTCCCCGACGTTGCAGATTGAGTCGTCTCTGTCCACCAGGACTACGTGGTAGCCGGGCGACGGCTTTCCCATGGAGCCGGGCCTCGGGTCCATCCACGGGAAGTTAGCCACCGCCACCACCGTCTCCGTCTGGCCTTACCCCTCCATCAGCCGCAGGCCCGTAGCCTCGAAGAAGAGGTTGTAGACGGTGGTGTTGAGGGATTCTCAGGCGGTGACGGCGTACCTGAGCAGAGAGAAGCCGTACTTCAACATATCTCCCTTGATCATGAACCGATAGATCGTCGGCGGGGCGCAGAAGGTGGTGACGCCGAACTTGGTCGCCATCTCCATCATCCGGCCTGCGTCGGACCGGTCGTAGTCGTAGGCGAATACCGCAGAGCCTCCGATCCACTGGCCGTAGATCTGACCCCAGACACACTTCGCCCATCCGAATCGGCTACGCTGTAGTGGAGGCCGTCCTCGACTCCGTTCTGCCAGAACTGCGCCGTCAGGATGTGGCAGCGGGGGTAGGTGTGGTCGTGCTTCACCATCTTGGGGGTGGCGGTCGTCCCGGAGGTGAAGTAGGGGAGGAGGACGTCGCCGATCTCCGTCGCCCCGGCGCCGATGGGCCTCTCGAAGACCGGCGAGGAGCCTTCGACCTCCCCTCTGAAGTCCAGCCACCCTTCCCTCTACCCCTCCCCGATGAAAGCCCTGATGGGGGGCTTTCCATCGATCTCGCGGCAGTCAGCATCGATCTCGTCGGGGACGCCGTCCTCCTCGATGGAGGCGGTCATCTTCAATCTTGCCTTATCTATACTGTATGCTATTATCCTTCGCCCTCAGCATGGAGGTCGCCGGGATCGCCCCAGCCCCGATCTTGTGGAGTCCCACCATGGCTATCCAGAAGTCGTACCTCCCCTTGAGGGTGAGCATGACACAGTCCCCTTTTCTTACTCCATAACCTGGAAAGAAGTTGGAGGCGCCGTTGCTCTTCTCCAACAGATCCCCGAAGGTGATGATCAGTTCGTCCCCCGGTCGTTGCACCAGACGAGGGCCCTCTTCTCTGGGCCCTCTTTCGGATAAACGTCCACGACGTCGAAGGCGAAGTTGAAGCTCTCAGGGACAGTTATCTTCAAATTCTGTTTAAAATATTCGTAAGATTTAAACTCGGTTCCCGATACTTTTCCTCGAGGATAAAGACGACATTTGGGACCATTCTGGCGCGGGAGCGGCCGCGATGACCGGCGGACGATCCGACATCCTGTCCTCCTTCGCCTCCCAGTAAGATGGGGCTTTGATATAAATTATTAATCCTGAGGATGGAAGCAGATCCATCCACCAACACCTTTTTAGACGGCGGGACCGATCTCCTCCATCGTGCTCCTCGGCGTCCTCTTCTCCGGCGGGAAGGACTCGGTCTACGCATGCAGAAGGGCGATGGAGACCGACACCGTCTCCTGCCTGATAACCGTCGTATCCGAGAACCCCGACAGCTACATGTTCCACACACCCAACGTCGGCTGGGCGGAGCTCATAGCCGAAGCCGTCGGCATCCCCCAGCTGACATGGCCGACTCTGGGGGAGGAGGGGTCCGAGCTAGCCGACCTCTCCGACGCCATGGCCGCCGCCATCGATCGATACGGGATCGAGGGGGTGGTGACGGGGGCGATAGAGTCGGTCTACCAGGCGGCCCGGGTCCAGAGGATCTGCAGAGATCTGGACCTCTGGTGCTATAACCCCCTCTGGCAGATCGACCAGCTCGAGTACCTCCGCCTCCTCGTCTCGGAGGGGTTCGAGGTGATCATCACCGGGGTCTTCGCCTACCCCTTCGACGGATCGTGGATCGGTGCCAGGATCGACGGCCCTCTGATCGAGAAGCTCGAAGCCCTCCGGGACCGGTACGCCATCAACCCCTCCGGAGAGGGGGGCGAGATCGAGACCTTCGTCCTCGATGGCCCCATCTTTAGAAAGAGGATCGAGATTTTGCGGGCAGAGAAGACCTATGGGAACTACCGGGGCCGGTTCTCCATCGAGCAGGCGAGGCTGGTGGAGAAATGATCCTCGTCGTCGACCTCTGCTTCAAGCCGCAATCGCTATCTAAGTACGAGTTCGTCGATCCGATCACCGCCATTCTGAGGCGGGCCGGGTCCGAATATGAGGTCGTTCACTCCACTGAGATTACACCGGATTTGATCTATAGCTCCGACGGCATCATCCTCTGCGGCACCGCCCTCAAAGACGACATCTACGCCCGGAGGATCGACCTATTCTCCTGGATCAGAGATCTCGAGAAGCCCATACTCGGGATCTGCGCCGGGATGCAGGTTGTGGCGGCCGTCTTCGGCGGCGAGATCGTCCCCCAGCCGAAGATCGGACTGGAGAAGATAATGATCGTCAAAGAAACTGACCTTCTGGGACCGCCTCGGCAGATCGAGGGCTACCACCTCCATAACTTTGGGGTTACCCTGCCCCAGGGCTTCGACCTGGTGGCGGGGCGGCCCGGAGAGGTGGAGGCCTTCAAACACGCCGAAAGGCCCCTCTATGGGATCATATTCCACCCCGAGGTGAGGAACCGGTGGATAGTGGAGAGATTTGATGCTCTGCTCCTCGAGTCAACTACCACCCCGTGAAAGGGGTGGTTTGCAGCTAGGAATATAGCCTGCTATAGCCTGCTACGATTGGCTGGTTGACAGACAGCCTGCTACGATCAGATCTACTGAAGGTGGCGATGTTTCTGGATGCATTCAAATCAGCATCAATCTGTCTGATACCCACACTTGGAACATGTACGCGAAGTATATCTTGGATTGATGGCAACGGCCTTCTTACCCATCCAAGTGGCCTCGTACTCTACTACGGCTCCCAGTTCTGGGAAACTCCATTTACCAAGCTTCTTGTTCTTCTTTTCGTTTAGCTGATCGAAGGTGGTGCGCCTAGAATGGGTTGATATATCCAGCGACTACGTAATAGCTTCTGATTCGAGATACCGCTTTAAAACGGACGCGTGGGAAGTTTCCTGGCCCTGATCGGAATAGGACAAAGGATTCGATGACCCCAGGTGCATGATCTCACTATGATCTACACCACCACGATCTCCCCACAGACCCCGCACGCTTCGGCGATCCGCTCGTACTTCATCCCCGGGAAGGGGTCGATCAAGCAGAGGTCCGTCGGCTCCGCCCGCGAGAATAGCCTTTCGGCGTCGCCGAAGTAGACCTCGATCTTGCAGCCGTCGCCGTCGGCCTCCGCCGCCAGGACCGATTCCGCGCCGACCTCGCCTGCTGGCATCTTATATCGCTCGATCTTCTCGATCCCCAGGATCGACCGGTTCGCCTCCAGGTTCAGGATCGCATCCTCCACCGCCGCAAGCCACGCGTCGTTCAGGACGACCCGCTCCCCCCCGGCTAGAACGGCCGAAAGGCCGAGGGTCCCGGGGCCACAGAGGACGTCGGCGACGGTCGTCAATCTCCCCCGGAAGTACAGCTCCTCCAGGATCTTCATCTTAGGGGCGGCCTGGCGCGGAAACTCGACGTGGATCTTTGACTGATGCTTGTAGATGACGAGATCGCCGATCAATGAGGAGACGACGTCGCAGCGCAGGTCCGAGCCCGCCAGAAGCTCCCACCGGTGGGGGCTGGCCCGCAGGTCCGATACGCCGGGGACGCCCCCGCCCCGGATGACGCCCTTTATCTCCGGGACTCTGGCGATTATATCAGCGGCGGCCTCTTTCGTCAGGCGCTCGCCGACGATTATCAGCTCTCTTTCTCCGAGCCTCGGCGGATACGCCAGGGGGTAGCCCACCTCCACCAGGGGCCAGCCGATGGATCGGAGGGGGTCGGTTGGGCTTCGCAGGTTGTGGTCTACGAGGACCTCCATCGCCTCCATCATCACCAGGTCCAGGGGCGCCCTCCCGCAGCCGGAACACCTTCTGCCCATCGAGGCGAGTGCGGAGAAGGGCTTACCCTTGTCGAAGCCCGGCTCCGCTGGGCATCTTGGGCAGGCCATGTAAAGGAGATCGAGGCGGGCCAGAACCTCCTCCGCCGGGGTTATCGCCTCCGCCGAGGGCTTAGCTGACGGCATCGCCCTTCCATGGAGCAGGACGGTATTTCAGCCTTTCCGGGCACATTTATGACCAATTTCGTAGAAAGATTTCTAAACAAAAAGGGCCCTCACCAGGGGGAGGAGGTTATCAAGATGGCACAGAGAGGGATCAGGGAATACGACGCCAAGAGGATCTTGGCGGAGAGGCTTCCCGGTTATATCGATGATTTCGATTACAATGGTGAGATAGCACTTATTACTCCTGATACAGACCTGGAGGTGGTGGCGGTCGACAACCCCTGGGTCAAGAAGAAAAGGCTGGTGGTCAAACCCGACCAGCTCTTCGGCAAGAGGGGGTCTCACGGCCTGATACTCCTCGACGCCTCCTGGGACGAGGCAAAAAAGTACATCCAGGAGAATATGGGCCGCGAGGTTCTGGTGGGGTCGGTCGTCGGGACCCTCGACACATTTCTCATCGAGCCCTTCATCCCCCACGGACCGGAGGAGGAGCTCTACGTCGCCATAAAGTCCGAGAGGGAGAAAGACGTGATCTACTTCTCTCTCCGGGGCGGGGTCGATATCGAGGCGAACTGGGACTCCGTCACCGAGATCCCCGTCGACGTCCTGGCGAGGCCCGAGGAGCTCGACCTGGGATCAAAGCTTCCGGCAGGCCTCGCCGACCGGCTCGCTGCTACGGCCGCCTTCATCCAGGGGATCCACCGGCTCTATAGAGACCTCGGCTTTGCATATCTTGAGATCAACCCCTTCGTCTTCGCCGGCGGCAGGGTCGTACCCCTCGATCTGGTGGCGAGGCTCGACGACGCCGAGGCCTTCTGGCAGAGGAAGACCTGGCAGGACCTGGAGTTTCCCGAGCCCTTTGGCCGGGGGCTGACGGAGGAGGAGGCCTGGATAAAGGAGATCGACTCCCGGACGGGAGCCTCCCTCAAGCTGACGATCTTGAACCCCGGAGGGAGGGTCTGGACGATGGTGGCCGGCGGCGGCGCCTCCGTCATCTACGCCGACACCATCTGCGACCTCGGCTTCGCAGGAGAGCTCGCCAACTACGGCGAGTACAGCGGCGACCCCTCCACCCAGGACACCTACGAGTACACCAAGACGATCCTGGAGCTGATGACCCGAAAGAAAGATCCCGAAGGAAGGACCAAGTTCCTCCTCATCGGCGGCGGGATCGCCAACTTCACCGACGTCGCCAAGACCTTCAAAGGGGTCGTCATGGGCCTCGAAGACTACCGGGAGAGGCTCCAGGAGATCGGCGTCGAGATCTACGTCCGGAGGGCCGGGCCGAACTACGAGGAGGGGCTTCGGATAATGCGAAAACTCGGCGAGCGGCTGGGGGTCCCGATCCACGTATACGGCCCCGAGACCCACATGACGCGGATCGTATCCATGGCCCTGGGAGGAGAGTGAAGACCATGAAGGACTATCAGCTCTTCGACAGAAACACCCGGGCCTTCGTCTACGGCTTCCAGACCAACGCCATCCAGAGGATGCTCGACTTCGACTATCTCTGCCGAAGGGAAGTGCCCAGCGTCGCCGCCATCATCAACCCCAACCGGGCCGGGGTCCACAAGGTCTTCTGGGGGACTGAGGAGATCCTCCTACCCATGTACAGGACGATCCCCGAGGCGGTGGCCGCCCACCCATCGGTGGATGTGATGGTCAACTTCGCCTCCTTCAGGTCTGCCTTCGATACCAGCATGGAGGCCCTCGCCTCGCCGGGGATAAAGACGGTGGCGATCATCGCCGAGGGAGTCCCAGAGAGGATGGCTAGGGTGATGGCGGCGACGGCAGAGAAGATGAAGAAGACGATCATCGGCCCCGCCACCGTCGGGGGCCTCGCCGCAGGGGCCTTCAGGATAGGAAACACCGCCGGCACCATCGAGAACATCATCGAGTCGAAGCTCCACCGCCCCGGCTGCGTCGGCTTCGTCTCCAAGTCCGGGGGGATGCTCAACGAGGCCTTCAACATCATAGCGAGAAACTCCAGCGGAGCGGTGGAGGGGATCGCCATCGGGGGAGACAGGTATCCAGGATCCGACCTCCTCGACCACATCCTTCGGTTCGAGGCTAACCCCGACGTCGCCATCATAGCATCCTTAGGCGAGGTGGGAGGGACCGACGAGTACAGGATAGTGGAGGCGCTCCAGGATGGGAGGATCAGAAAGCCCCTGGTGATCTGGGTCACCGGGACCTGTTCCAAGGTCCTCCCCGGATCCGTCCAGTTCGGCCACGCCGGGGCGAAGGCCCAGACCGACCTGGAGACCGCCGACGCCAAGAACCGCGCGCTGAAAGAGGCGGGGGCTATAGTCCCCGACTCCTTCGACGGCTACGGCGACGAGATAAGAAGGGTCTACGAGAGTCTCCTCGCCGAGGGGAGGTTCCGGGAGGTGGAGGAGCCGGAGATCCCCAAGATCCCCATGGACTACGCTAAGGCCGTCTCTGAGGGTATCGTCAGAAAGTCGACGAACCTCATCTGCACCATCTCCGACGACCGGGGCGAGGAGGTCCTCTACGGAGGAAAGCCCTTGAGCCGGGTCCTGGACGACAGCATGGGGATCGGAGGGGTGATAGGCCTCCTCTGGTTCAAGAAGGAGATCCCCCCCTGGGCCGCCGAGTTCATCGAGCTGGTCCTGCAGATCGTCGCCGACCACGGCCCGGCCGTCTCTGCAGCCCACAACGCCATCGTCGCCTCCTGCGCCGGAAAGGACCTCATCACCTCTCTTGCGAGCGGGCTTCTCACCATCGGGCCCCGGTTCGGAGGTGCGATCGACGACGCCGCCCACGAGTTCAAGAGGGCGAGAGACTCCGGCCTCTCCCCCGAGGAGTTCGTAAAGGAGATGAAGATGGGGGGGATCAACATACCCGGGATCGGCCACAGGATAAAGAGCGTCAAGAACCCCGACAAGAGGGTGGAGCTTCTAATCAGCTACGCGAGGGAGAACTTCGAGAGGACCGACCTCCTCGACTACGCCCTCTCCGTACAGGAGATCACCACCGCCAAGAAGGGCAACCTCATCCTCAACGTCGACGGCTGCATAGGCGTCCTCTTCATCGACCTGATGAGCTCCTGCGAGGTCTTCGACGAGAGGGATATCGACGACGTCATCAAGTACGGCTACCTCAACGGCCTCTTCGCACTGGGTAGATCCATCGGGATAATAGGCCACATCCTCGACCAGAAGAGGCTCGACTCGAGGCTTTACCGCCACCCCCAGGATGACATCGCCTTCATGCTCCCGGAGCTTCAGTGAGCCTCCCTCGAAGCCGAATACCGGGCCGGCCCCTCCGGCCGGCCCCTCTCTTATGGAGGATCTGACCTTGGCTACCATCAGCGAGAAGATATTCAGCAGGGCTTGCGGCCACCGGGCCGAGGCGGGGGAGATCGTCGAGGCAGAGGTGGATTATGCCATGTCCCACGATGGCACCAGCGTCCTCGCCATCAAGGCCTTCGGCGAGATGGGATCGGACCGGGTCTTCGACCCCGAGAGGATCGTCATCCCCTTCGACCACATCGTCCCCGCCAACAGCAGCGTCTCTGCGGACCTGCAGAAGATGGTAAGAGACTGGGCGGTAGATCAGGGTATAATCCACTTCTTCGAAGCCGGCGAAGGGATATGCCACCAGGTCTTCCCCGAGGAGGGGTTCGCCCTGCCGGGGACGCTCCTGGTGGGAGCAGACTCCCACTCCTGCACCTACGGAGCCTTCGGCGCCTTCGGTACCGGCGTCGGGGCGACGGACATGGCGGAGATCTACTCCCGAGGGAGGCTCTGGTTCAAGGTCCCCGAGACGATAGGTATCAGGGTCTGTGGCCGGCTCGAAAGAAGGGTCCTCGCCAAAGACCTCACCCTGATGCTCGTCGGGGCGATAGGGGCCGACGGCGCCACCTACCAGGCCCTGGAGTACGTCGGCGAGACTGTGGAGGCGCTCTCCATCTCGGGGAGGATGACCCTCTCCAACATGGGGGTCGAGATGGGGGCGAAGGCGGCCATCGTCCCCCCGGACGGGGTGACCGATGAGTTCCTGAAGGGGAGGGCCAAGGGGGCTTACCACCCCGTCCATTCCGACCCCGGATCCTACGCCTCGGAGATGGAGTTTGACGTCTCAGATCTGGAGCCCCTCGTCGCCGCCCCCTCCAGGGTCGACAACGTCAGGCCTGTCCCAGATGTAGCGGGGACGGAGGTCGACCAGGTCTTCATAGGCACCTGCACCAACGGCCGCTACGAGGACCTGATGGTCGCCTCCGAGATCCTTAAGGGGAGGAAGGTGAAGACGAGGACCCTCGTCATCCCCGCCTCGCGGAAGGTCCTCCTCAGCGCCCTCTCCACTGGGATCATCGAGGACCTGGTCCAGGCGGGGGCGATGATCGGTCCGCCGGGATGCGGCCCGTGCCTCGGCGCCCACATGGGGGTCCTCGCCGAGGGGGAGGTCTGCCTCTCCACCGCCAACAGGAACTTTCCGGGGAGGATGGGAAGAGGCGGCCTCGTATACCTGGCATCCCCGGCCACCGCCGCGGCGACGGCCGTCGAGGGCGTCATCACCGACCCGAGGGAGGTCTGAAGCTGGGCGATAAGGGCGATGGAGAGCAGGAGGACGCAACCCAAAAACGGTCCCTCCGCCTCGATCTCCACGTCCATTCGTCCTTCTCCGATGGGAGGGATGGTGTCGAGGAGATCCTGAAGGCCGCCCTCGAGGCCGGCCTCGATGGGATCGCCATCACCGACCACGACACCCTGGAGGGGTCCTTCGAGGCCGAGAGGATCGCTGGTGAGAGGGGCCTTGACATTCTCATAATCTCGGGGGTTGAGGTCTCCACCTCCGACGGCCATCTACTGGCCCTGGGTTTGAGGGAGCTTCCGCCTCCGGGGAGGAGCCCCGAAGAGACGAGCGAGTTTGCGAGGGCCCGGGGCGGGATCACCATCGTATCTCACCCCTACCACCTCTTCAGACACTCCATGTACAGGATACCCGAATGCGACGCCGTAGAGGTCTACAACTCCAAGTATTTCTTCGGTATCGCGAACCTCTGGGCGAAGAGGAAGGCCGAGAGACTGGGCCTTCCCATGGTAGCGGGGAGCGACTCCCATGCGGCCAGGACGGTGGGGCTCGGGGTTACCGTCGTGGAGGTGGAGGAGGGCTACTGCCTGGGAGACGTCCTCGCATCTATCCGGGGAGGTCGGGTGAAGATCGAGAGCAAGAGGATGTCGATTACGGTATTCGCGAGTCAGATGGTCCGATGGCTGAATAAACGCCTCCGCCGGAGACTGAAGATGGAGAGATCCAGGCGAGATGAAGAGACCTGAGATATAAGGGCAGGATCAACTAAATCGTCATCAGAAAGAAGCCCGAATAAAAGCAAAGAGCCGACCGGGACAAGTCCGGTCGCCCTCCTTATAAATATGTTCAGGTTCAGGATCAGGAACTACTGGATCTTCTCCACCTTCTCTGCCTTGGGGCCCCTGTCGCCAGCTTCAACTTCGAAGCTGACCTTATCTCCTTCATCTATGGAGACGCCCGGCTTCAGACCGCTTGAATGAACAAAATAGTCTGTCCCGTCGTCACCAGCTATAAAGCCGAAATGTTTTGTTCTGTTGAAGAACTTCACTGTGCCAGTAACCATTTCAATTCCTCGTTGTCCTGAGATAAAACATACGACTATTTAAAGGTGCTCCCTTAGCCCCAAAAAAAATATGCTCTGGGATTCATCGCGGCCTCTCTCGATATATGAGATGATCGTCTCCCCGCCCCCATCTCCTCTAATTGATGGAAAAAATGATGGAAGGGTCCCCTTCAGCCGGCTCTGGGGAGAAGGTCAGCGCTGGACCCTCCGGGGATATTGTAGATGGTATCACATATCTGATCGCCGTCGTCGTCGGTGCAGTTGAAGGAGCCGTAGAAGTTGCCGACGGCGCCGTCATCCCATCGGTTGATGAGGATGTCGTCGAAGGCGTCGATCTCCGTATTGTTATACAGCCTGTTATTGAAGAGGAGGCTCCCTTGAGATCCGACGAGGCTGATCCCCCGACGATTCTCATAAGCGACGTTGGAGAAGACGGTGGAGTTTCTCGCCCCCTCCAGAAGGATCCCCGCTCCGCCGTTGCCGATGGCATGGTTATCCCTGATGGTGCTCCCTTCTGATATGACCCTGATCCCGGCATCTTCTGACCCGTTTCCGGAGTTTGTGACCCTGATCATCTCCACGGTGACGCCGTCAGCGGTTACATTGATACAGCTACCGTTGGCGCGAGCGTCTATTAAGGGCAGGTCGAGACCTTTCCACCTCTCGCCTCTCAGGGTTATCGGCTTGTTTACTTCGACGTTCTCATGGAAGGTCCCGCTCCTGACCACGACGACGTCCCCAGGGCTCGCCTTATCTATCGCCTCCTGGATGCTGAGGTACTGACAACCGCAGGCTCTGCAATCACATACTCTGAAGGTGGACGCCCCTTGAGCCACCCCGACAGCGGCGACGATGACCAGGAGGGCTAGAACCGATGCTGGTTTGATATTATCCTTTATCATTCCATGATCCCTCTCTCTTATCACGACCATCTCCGGGAATATAAAAAGCTTGTTTTGGCCTAAAGATCAGCGCCTCGAATAACTCTCGAATAACTATATAACCGCCGGCGAACCTCTGATCCCGCATCATGGAGCACTTCCAGCGAGAGATAAAAGAGCGGCTTGAGAGGCAGGGGTACCACCTCGTCGCCCACGGCGCAGTAAAGCCCTGCCTGTGGCTTCGGCGGTCCATCCGGGGCGGTGATCAGTGCTACAAACACCACTTCTACGGCATCGCCAGCCACCGGTGCGTCCAGATGACCCCCACCCTCCTCTGTAACCACCGCTGCCTCCACTGCTGGAGGCCCATCGACGATATCCCCCCAGGGACCGGGGGGTGGATCGAGCCAGCGGAGCTTCTCGACGGGATCCTCTTTGAGCAGCAGAGGCTCATCTCCGGCTACGGTGGCGCCCCGGAGACGACCGATTCCGCCAGGCTGGAGGAGGCGAAGTCTCCAGCCCACGTCGCCGTCTCCCTCATGGGAGAGCCGACCCTTTACCCGATGATAAAAGAGCTCGTCGAGGAGATAAAAGGGCGAGGGATGACCGCATTCCTCGTCACCAACGGGACGAACCCTGAGGCGATCGGAGAGGCCAGGCCGACCCAGCTTTACATCAGCCTCAACGCCCACAATGAGGAGACTTACAGGAGGGTATGCAATCCGAGCTCGAACCTATGGAGCCGATTTCTCGAGAGCCTGGAGAGGGTGAGGGACTCGCCTGCCCGGACGGTGGCGAGGCTCACCCTGGCCCGAGGCCTCAACATGAACGACCCCCACGGCTACGCCGAGCTGATCGAGACCGCAGAGCCGGACTTCGTCGAGGTGAAGGCTTACATGCACCTGGGCAGCTCTCGAAACCGCCTCGGAAGGGAGAGTATGCCATCCCACCAGGAGGTGATGGACTTCGCGAAGGAGTTGTCTGAGATCCTGGGCTACAGCCTGAAGGATCACGTTCCCCTGAGCAGAGTCGCCCTCCTATCCAGGGGGAGCGCGAACGGGAGGATCGATCCCTGATGCCGACGACCAATATCTGCATCTCCACTGATTTTTTAATATTTCTTAAAGATTTAGTATAAATTTTTCTTCCATATATCGATATTATCGTATCCAGCGGGAAAAGTATTTTTAGGGGTAGGATCCCGAGGATATCCGGAGAACGGGATCGATGTCTGCGACCACTCGTATGCTGAAAAGCTCGGAGGTGAAGTTGGATAAGAGATATCATGGGCTGAGGATTCTGCTCGTAGAGGACGATCCCGACGACGCCGAGCTGACGGTGAGGACCCTGCGGAGGGTCTTCCTTGAGAGGGACATCTTCCTCGCTGCAGAGGCAGAGGAGGCCTTGAGATGCCTGGAGGATCTCCACCAGGAGAGATCTGGACTTCCCGACCTTATACTCCTGGACATCAAGCTTCCCCGTCTCAGCGGGATGGAGCTTTTGGAGAGGCTCAAGTCGAGGTCCGACCTGCGGGGGATACCTGTGGTGATGCTCACCGGCTCCCTCGTATCAGAGCATATCCAGAAGAGCTACGACCTTGGAGCTGTCACCTATCTATTGAAGCCGATCACTGAGGACGATCTCCTCATGACCCTGAGCAACCTCACCTGAGGGAAGGCTCGGGCCCACGATCCTTCCATCGCCTCCCCCGAAGATCTCTCCCGCCGCCAGGGAGGCGTTACCAAGAAGCCCTCCGAAGATGGCATAGGCCAAGATCATATAGGCCGGCATCCCGAAGATATCGGCGGGGGCCATATACCACCAAGCTCCGGCGGAGATCGGAAGGGATTCTATCATAGGTCCCAGGAGGGCGCCGGCCCCCATCATCGCCAGGGTTGTCCTCCCGGGGAAGGCGAGGATGACGGCGGCGGCGAGGACCGCACCTCCACCGAGGGCGATAGGAGGCTTATCGCCGAGGATGACGAAGACCGCGATCTCCACCCCTATACCGGCGAGGGCGAGAAGAATGACCCGCGGCGAAGGGCTCGGAGACTCCGTCCCCGGCAGGGCTCTCGCCAGAAGGTATACAGCTAGGGGGAAAGAGGCCCATCCGGGAAAGTTCCACGGGGGAACCAGGGGGAGACCTCCGGTGTTGGCGTAGGTCCACAGCCCGCCATAAACGCAGGCCATCTCCGTCAGAGGTCCGGCGACGGCGCCGGCGATAGCCATCACCGCCGCCCTCCTCGGATCGCCGACCCTGGAAGAGAGGATGACTGGAGGGACGAGGAGGAGGAAGGCGGCGGCGTAAGGCCTGTCCCAGAGCGTCCCGAGAACGAGGGTACCATAGACGACGAGGACCGCTACGGTGGCGACGTCCCCCCGGGACCCCGAGGTCGCAGGTCCCAATCTAACCTCCTCCCGCCAGCTCTCTCACAAGAGAGATATTCCCTAGGTCGTCCCTCCTATCGTCGACAGGGGTCTCGAGGATGAAAGGTAGACCCCTTATTGCTGGGTGGCGGAGGATCTGCCTGAACCCCTCCAATCCGATCTCCCCCAGGCCTATGTGTTCGTGGCGGTCGAGCTTCGATCCCCTCGGACCTTTTGAGTCGTTGAGGTGGACGACCTTGATCCTCTCAAGGCCGACGGCTCCATCGAACTCCTCCAGGGTCGCCTCCAGGCCCTCCTCGGTCCTCACCTCGTATCCGGCGGCGAAGGCGTGGCACGTATCGAAGCATGCAGCGACCCTCTCATCCCAATCGACCCTCCCCATGATCTCCGCCAGATCCTCGAAAGACCCGCCGACGCTATTCTTGGAGCCGGAGGTCGTCTCGAGAAGGAGGATTACGCCGTTCTCCGAGGACGAAAGGGCCTTTGTAATAGCATCGGAGGTCCTGCGCAACCCCTCTTCTTTGGGCGCGTCGAGGTGGCTACCCAGGTGGGCGACGAGGTAAGGTATCCCGAGGATATCGCACCTCTCAAGCTCTAGGGTCAGCGCCTCCACCGACTTCTCGTATACATCCTCCCGAGGGGTGGCGAAGTTGGGGAGGTAAGGCATGTGGTCGACGGCGGGATCGATACCGGCCCGCTCCATCTTTCTCTTGAACTCCTCCGCCGTCTCTTCTGGGATATCCTTCACCCTCCAGCCCCGGGGGTTTCGGGAGAATATCTGGAAGGTGTCGCATCCGATATCCGCCGCCCTGTCCACCGCCTTATCTATGGAGACGGCGATGGAGACGTGGGCTCCGACCCTAAGCATCTTAAACCTCCTCTTATATTTGCCCGCCGGCCTTCTCGGCCCCCGGGACTTTCAGCCCCGCCCAGTTTATATCAGGCCAGTCCTCGGCGAAGATCCTCTATTGAGAACCGTTTTATACTTTCCCGAAGAGGCCCAAGATAGAGGGGTCGTCGGCCTTCGGGGCCGTCCTCTCCCGCCGCCTATGAAGAAAAATAAAGCCTGATCTTGTGATGAGCCCTATGAGTCCTGAGGCGGTCGGAGCCTCTCAGGCCAAATGGGTATCCGTCACGGGACCAACAGAAGATTTCAGCCGCTATTGGCCTTCTTTGACCTCGCCCAGCGGTCGACGTGGTCTATGAGGTTGAACTCGATGATCTTCTTCGTATCCGTCAGCATCTCCGCCACCTCGCCGATGGTGAATTTGGTTATCCTCCCGGCTCGGTTCACCACCTCTATCTCCTCTGCCTGGTCGAACCCCTCCCCGGAGGCGAGGATCCTGGAGAGGTCTTGGCAGGCCTTCTTCAGATAGGTGATGGAGTAATCGGCCATCTGTTCTCTGTCCGCTAGATTCCTGTTGACCTCTCTTATGGACCAGCACGTGGTAATGACATTGTCGTACATCTTCACCAACCTCCGCCTTATCTTCCTTGGAGATATTTAAGGACATCCATCACCAAAAATAGTGGGGCTGGTGCGATTCGAACGCACGATCGACGGGTCTCTCCGATACCGAGAGCAGACCTCTCAGTGCTCCAACGGATCATCAACGGCCTCCCCGTCGAGAGGCCTCAGCAGACCCGTTGCTCATCATCAATCATACCGCTGGAGCCCGTCGCCATACCTGACTAGGCCACAGCCCCTCAAAGCGGGCCGAGAGGGATTTGAACCCCCGACCTAAAGGTTAAGAGCCTTTCGCTCTGCCTGACTAAGCTACCGGCCCGGACTTTTCCATATACTATGCTGGTTAAATACGTTTCGCCTTTGGAGGGAGTTGGCCGCCGCCGACCTTCCCTCCAGGAGGATTAAGAGCTGCGATCCTCTCGACCCTCTGATACTCTCTCGCCCCTCAGATGTTGTTGATGTACCTCTCCACCTCCCAGGGGTGGACGAAGCTGTTGTACATCTTCCACTCCAGGGTGCCGAGCCGGTTGAAGTTGGCGTAGACGTGCTCGCCGAGGGCGTCCTTGACGACCCGGTCCTCCTCCAAATGGTCGAGAGCCTCTTTGAGGTTCGATGGGAGGAGCTTTATCCCGAGCCTCTCCCTCTCCGCGTCAGAGAGCTCGTATATGTTCAGATCCACGGGGTCGCCGGGGTCGATCTTCCTTCTGACGCCGTCGAGCCCCGCTGCCAGGATAGCGGCGAAGCCGAGGTAGGGGCTGCAGGAGGGGTCCGGCGACCGGAGCTCGAGCCTGGTGCTCAGGCCCCTGCCGCTCGGGACCCTTATGAGGGATGATCGGTTCGGCCCGGACCAGCCTATGTAGACGGGAGCCTCAAACCCTGAAACGAGCCGCTTGTAGGAGTTTACCAGGGGGTTTGTGACGGCGGTTATGGCGGGGGCGTGCTCCAGGAGACCGCCTACGAAATACCGGGCGAGGTCGGATAGCTGCATCTTACCTTCAGGGTCGAAGAAGGCGTTCTCACCCCCCCGGAAGAGGGAGATGTTGACGTGCATCCCGGAGCCTGCGGCGCCGTAGATCGGCTTGGGCATGAAGGTGGCGGCGAGGCCGTTCTTCATGGCGATCGTCCTCGTGACGTACTTGAAGGTGACGACGTTGTCGGCGGTTCGCAGCGCCTCGCCGTAGGTGAAGTCGATCTCGTGCTGCCCCCTCGCCACCTCGTGGTGGGAGGCCTCGATCTTGAACCCCATCTCCGTCAGGGATAAGACGATCTCCCTTCTTATGTCCTCGGCCAGGTCCACCGGCCCGAAGTCGAAGTAGCCGGCGAAGTCGTGGGGGATGGTGGTGGCCCTCCCGTTCTCCATCTTGAATAGAAAGAACTCCAGCTCGGGGCCGACGTTCATGGTGTAGCCCATCTCCTCGGCCTTCCCAACCGCCCTCTTGAGGACGTATCGAGGGTCCCCCTCAAAGGGCTCGCCGTTGGGCCTGTAGACGTCGCATATCAGCCTCGCTACGTTCTTGTTCTCCCTAGCCTTCCAGGGGAGGAGCGAGAAGGAGGATATGTCGGGGCGCAGGAGCATATCCGACTCCTGGATCCGCGCGAAACCCTCGATGGAGGAGCCGTCGAAGCCGGTACCCGAGTCGAGGGCCTTTCCGAGGCGTACTGCGGGGATCGATACGCTCTTAACTAGCCCCTGGATGTCGGTGAACTGGAGCCTGATGGATTCGACGTTCTTGTCACGGATCGTCTCTAGCAACTGGTCTATTGAGTACATGATCGGTCATACACCCCTTGATGCTGGCGATTTAAGGCGTGCCCCTCCCGCCGCTCACGGAAGCGGGCGGTGGGGGCTACAGGTTCCTCTAAAGACCCCAGATGGACCGACCTCCTTTAATATAGTCATCGCCCCGGTGGAAGGTTCAATTACCCTTATCTATTGGCATATCCCACGAACTGCGCGGTAGATCTAATGTCTGGTGGAAAGGTTCTGGTAGTAGACGCCGGAGGCAGGGGAAACGCCATAGCCCACGCCTTCGCGAGGTCCCCCCTGGTGGATCGGGTCTATGTAGCCCCGGGAAACGCCGGAAGCTCCATGATGGAGAAGTGCAGGATCGCCCTCTCCGGTGGAGATCCCGTCAGGGAGATCGGGGATATCGTCTCCTTCGCGAAGAAGAAGGGGGTCGATCTCACCTTCGTCGGCCCCGAAGGTTACCTCTCCGACGGGATCGTCAACGTCTTCACCGAGGAGGGGCTCGACGTCGTCGGCCCGCGACGGGAGGCGACGGTCCTGGAAGGGAGCAAGGGCTACGCCAAAGACCTCCTTAAAGAGATCGGCGTCCCCATCCCCCACCACCGCAACTTCACCGACCCGGAGGAGGCGTTGGGGCATATCGCCTCCTTCTACGCCGAAAACCCGGAAAAGAACCTGGTGGTGAAGGCCGACGGCCTCGCCGCCGGGAAGGGGTCGATCGTCTGCGCCTCCGAGGAGGAGGCGGCCTCAGCGGTGGAGAGGATCATGGTGGAGCCGCGGCTCTTCGGCGACGCTGGACGGCGGGTCGTCCTCGAGGAGAGGCTTGAAGGAAGGGAGCTGATGTTCTTCGCCGTCACCGACGGGAGGACGGTCTTTCCCCTGGAATCGGCGATGGACTACAAGAGGGCCTTCGGCCCCGGAGAGGAGGTGGCGATCCGGCTCTACAACAGACTATCGGGAGACCCGAACCTCGACCACAACCCCAACACCGGAGGTATGGGAGGCTACTCCCCCCACCCCTGGCTCGACGACGACCTCTCGGAGCGGATCATGGGGGAGATCGCCGTCCCCACCATCCGGGGGTTTCGAGAGGAGACGGGCTTTGAGTACCGGGGGATGATCTACTTCGGCCTGATGATCACCGAGGAGGAGGGCGAAAGGGTCCCAAAGGTCCTGGAGATCAACGTGAGGCTAGGCGACCCCGAGGCGGAGGTGATCCTCCCCCGGCTGGAGACGGATATGTACCTCCTATCCCGGGCGGTCCTGGATGGAGAGCTCGACTCAGTGAAGCTCAAATGGTCCCCCGATACCTGCGTCGGGGTCTGCGCCATCAGCGGGAGGGTGGTGAAGCCCGCCTCCAGCGGGGTCCAGGAAGAGAGGCCCGGATACCCCGGCCCCCACTACACCAACATGCCGATCCGCGGCCTGGAGAAGGTCGATCCCGACGTCCTCGTCTACCACAACGGGACAGCCTTCGGCAGGGACGCCAGAGGGGCGGAGAGGCTCTTCACCACCGGGGGGCGGGTCCTCACCGTCGTCGGTCGGGGCGCCAAGCTCCAGGCGGCGAGGGAGAGGGCCTACGAGAACATAAGAAGGATCAGGTTCAACGGGATCAGGTACCGGCGGGACATCGGCCTGTTCCCCTGAATTCGGGGTTGGGAGACGAGCTCGGTGTTAGAGATGGTGAAGCTGAGGGGATGGTCGAGAGATGGGAGAAGGTTCGGATAAAGGATCTGATCGAAGGACGGTCGTCCTGGGGCTGGAGGGGACGGCATGGAACCTCAGCTGTTCCCTCGTAGACGAGGAGGAGGTCATCGCCGAGGAGAGCGCCACCTACGCCCCCGCCAAGGGGGGGATCCACCCGAGGGAGGCGGCCCAGCACCACGCCGAGCATATGACGCCGGTCGTCAAAGCCGTCCTCGACGCCGTCCGACGTGACGGCCTCGCCATCG
>JARFPK010000002.1 GCA_029167045.1 Candidatus Methanocrinis natronophilus | reverse complement strand
GCCTCCTGCGGCGCCTCGGCCTTCGTCGCCGACCAGGTCGTCCGGAGCCGGAGGACCGGCTCGGGTCAGATGATAGAGGTCCGCCACTTCAGAAGCGTCGAAGAAGCCCTCACCTTCACCCGGGAGTTTTACGTATTCATCTCTCCGATCGTCTTCGATTTTCTCGACTATCTCCTCGACCAGCCCCTGGGGCGGGGGACGGGGCGCGATATGATCAGGAGGCTCGCCGGGAAAGAGTAGAATAAGGACCATGGTCCGAATCCGTCCGGGGTCATCTGCCTCGCAGGGCTCGGCCCGCCCGGCGGTGTCCGTTCCGTCGGGGGGGATGGTTTTTGTGGGAAAAATTGATGATGGATGAGCTCCCTTTCAGCTGAACTGAGAGAAAGACGTATGGGGAGAGCGGATTTAGACCGCCCTCTTTCGAGAGAGGCCTCATCACCGGAGAGCCGATAAACTGCCAGAAAGGGCCTAGCATGATCTACCTTTATTACAGCGACCGATTCCTGAACTACAACTTCGGACCGGAGCACCCCCTCAACCCGACGAGGTTAAGCCTATCCTACAAGCTGATGGAGGATTCGGGGCTCATCGACGATAAGATGGAGGTCTTGGAGCCGGAGCCTGCCAGCGAGGAGGAGCTCCGCCTCGTCCACACCCTCGAGTACATCGAGGCGGTGAGGCTGGAGGAGCCGGACCTGGCCTTCGGCCTCGGCTCCGACGACACCCCCGTATTTCCCGGGATATTCGACGCCTCCCGGACCATGGCGGGCGGGAGCATCGACGCCGCCAAGAGGATCGTCGCGGAGGACTGCTCCGCCTTCAACATAGCCGGCGGCCTCCACCACGCCTTCCCCACCCAGGCCGCCGGCTTCTGCGTCTTCAACGACGTTGCTCTGGCCATATCGATCCTAAAGGAGAGGTTCTCCCGGATCCTCTACATCGACATCGATGCCCACCACGGCGACGGAGTCCAGCAGATATTCTACGAGGACCCCAATGTCCTCACCTTCTCGATCCACGAGTCCGGAGACTACCTCTTCCCCGGGACGGGGTTTGTGGACGAAGCGGGCTACGGCCCGGGCCTCGGCTACTGCGTCAACCTCCCCATGCCGATGTACGCCTCAGACCAGGACTTTCGCCTCGCCTTCGAAGAGGTGGTGCCGAGGCTCTTCGACTGGTTCAAACCCCAGGTCGTGGTGGCGGAGTTGGGGGTGGACACCCACTACTCCGACCCCCTCACCAGCCTCAACCTCACCCTGCGGGGCTACGCCCGGATGGTCCGCCGGATCGTGGAGCTGACCGGTATATACGCAGAGCGCCGGCTCCTCGCCCTGGGGGGCGGCGGCTACAGCCTCCAGGTCGTCCCCCCGGCTTGGACGGCCGCCCTCCATCTGATGAGGGGGGAGGAGCCGACGGAATATCTCCCCCCCTACTGGGTGGAGCTCTTTTCCAACGTCGTCGGCTACGTCCCCCTCTCCTATCCGGATATCGACCTTCCCATCGGGACGGAGACGGAGAAGAGGGTCTCTCTGGAGCTGGCATCAACGATTAAGAGGTTGAAGGGGGTCCACTCCAGGATCAGCCCGGAGCTGTTCTGACCCGATCCGCGGATTTCGATCGTCTTGTCGATAATGTTAAGGCCCGATCCCCAAGATCTAGATAATGATATCGATCTCCTTCTCGATCCATTTCTTCAGTCGTCGAAGATTAGCCTCATCTCCTTCGCCCCCCCTTCCGCCTCCACCGTCTCAAAGCCCATCTTCTCTATCAGCCTCATAGCCGGGAGGTTATCTTCCAAGACCTCGGCGGTGAACCCGGCGATGCCGCTCTTTTTTGCGATATCGGTCATGTAGGAATGAAGGAGGGTCCCCACACCCTGCCTCTGATAGTCGTCCCGAACCACCAGGGCCAGCTCGGCGAGCCTGTCCCTCTCGTTTCTGTTGTACTGAGCAAAGCCGATGAGGTGCTCTCTGCCGTCCCGGAAGATGAGGGCGAGGATGACGACGTCCCTTGAGAGGTCCACCGTCACGAACTCCTGGATCCGGGAGTGGGGCATATCCTTCCTCGCCGAGGCGAACCTCCGGTAGAGGCTCCTGTCTGATAGGGAGTAGAAGAACTCCTTGAGGAGGGGCTCGTCGCTGATCCTGACAGGCCGCAGGAATATCGATAGACCTGTTCCTGTGGCCCTCCACGCCTCCAGATCCTCTCGGTAAAGGGCAGGATGGTAGACCTGGTCTTGATAGACGAGGGATAGCCTCTTTGCCTCTTCCACCAGCCAAGGCCTGATATCCGGATGGGAGATCCCGATGAGGCTCATCGCCCTATCCCTGACGGACTTGCCCCGCAGGTCTGCGATACCGTACTCCGTCACCACGTACCGCACGTCGCACCTATGGAAGGTGACGCTGGCGCACCGGCCAAGCCGGGGGACGATCCGGCTCGCCGACTCCTCCTCCCGGGTGGAGGGGAGGGCGAGGATCGATCTGCCTCCGGAGGAGGCGGCGGCACCGCGGATGAACTCCGCCTCGCCCCCGACGCCGCCGCAGAACCTCCCTCCCAGGGACTCGGCCGTAGCTTGGCCGGTGAGGTCGATCTCCAGGGCGGTGTTCAGGGCCGTCATCCTTCTCTGGCGGGAGATGACGGAGAGGTCGCAGGTCCGGTCGATGGTCCTGAATTCAACCTGTGGATTTTCGTCGATGAAGTCGTATGTCGACCTCCTCCCGACGGAGAAGGAGGCGACGGCCTTCCCCGCATCGATCGTCTTTTTGGAGTTGTCGATCGCCCCCGATCTCATCAGCTCCGCGGCCCCATCGGTGAAGAGCTCGCTATGAAGCCCCAGGTGCTTCTTATTTTGCAGATGAGAGAGGGCGGCGTCGGGGACCCCGCCGCGACCGACCTGGATCGTCGCCCCGTCGGGGACGATCCGGGCGACGTTCCTCCCGATCTTATCCATGACCTCGGGAGGGGGGCGTGGTTCAACGAGTTCCAGGAGCGGCTCATCCACCCTCACGACCCGGTCGATGTCCCGGATGTTGACGATCCCCTCGCCTCCGACCCTGGGCATCTCCTGGTTCGCCTGGGCCGCGACGATCGAAGCCTCCTCGGTGGCGGCCAGGACGGCGTCGACGCTTATACCGAGGCTTAAGTTCCCGTCCGCGTCGGGGAGGGAGGTCTGGACGAGGGCGAGGTCGATGGGGATCGTACCATCCCGGATCAGATCCGGGACGGCCGAGGGGAAGGCCGGGGTGTAGTCGGCCCGGAGGGAGGCGAAGGCGGCCGCCATCCCCTCCCCGACGAAGAGGGAGTTATGCCTGAAGCTCCTCCCGAAGTCCCCATCAGTAAAATCGGTCCGGCCGAGCCCCCAGATCTGGAGGAGCTCCAGGTCGAAGAGGTCGCCCTCATGGGCCCGGATGTGGCGCAGGAGGGCCCCCACCAGGGCCTGGGGCTCGCCGCAGGCGGTACCGATGAAGATTCTGGCGCCGGAGCGCAGTCCTCCAAATATCGCGTCTGCCTCCTCCGGTGAGAGGAAGTCATCGGGGTGGCGCCTCCTCCTGCCTTCTCCGTCGACCTCGAACTGCGAGCCCATGATCCTCACCGCCCATAAGCCGGAGCGCCCCATCGGCGCCTATCCGGATATGATATTCCATATGTTCCCAATAATTTAAAGACCTTCTCTCTTGAGGAGTACTTTCGCCCCGCTCACCCGGAACGCCTATCTGAAGGGGGAACCTCCCTCGATCTATGACTGCCTTGGAGAAGATGGCCCGCCTGGCGATGGAGAGCCGCTTCGACTCCGTCGGGCCGGCCTCCGGCCGGACCATCGACCACGCCAAGGTGGATGCCCTGGGGAGGGGGACGAAGTACGACCTCTGCTCTTCCACCGCGACGAGGAGGCGGTCGGTGGGGGGAAGAGAGGCGTCGACGGGGGGGATATGCCACTCCTTCACCGGAAGCGGGAGGTGCGTCAGCCTCTTCAAGACCCTCTATACCAACGCCTGCCCCCACGACTGCGGCTACTGCCCCAACGCCTCTGTCTCCGCCAGGAAGAAGACCTTCTCCTACACCCACGAGGAGCTCGCCCGGATCACTCTCGACCTCTATCGAGAGAACAGGATCGAGGGGCTCTTCCTCAGCTCCGGGTTGGGGCGGGACGAGGAGGAGACGATGGAGGAGATGATCGAGGCGGTCCGGCTCCTCCGGTTTGCTCACCATTTCAGCGGCTACGTCCACCTCAAGATCCTCCCCGGGTCCTCGAAGGAGCACGTCCGACAGTCGATGGAGCTCGCCGACCGGGTATCGGTGAACCTGGAGGGGCCGTCGGCGGCCAGGGTGGCGGAGCTCTGCCCCTCCAAGGAGTACGAAAATGACATCCTGGCGAGGCAGAGGTACATCCGGGACCTCTCGCGGGAGGTCAGCCTGCCCGCCGGCCAGACGACCCAGATGGTGGTGGGGGCGGCCGGAGAGACCGACCGGGAGATCTTCGACCGGATCCTCTTCGAGTACGACGTCCTGAACCTGAAGCGGGTCTACTTCTCCGCCTTCACCCCCCTCGCTGGGACCGCCTTCTCAGATCGCGTGAAGGCGCCAGCCTGGCGGGAGCACCGCCTCTACCAGATAGACTGGCTCCGTCGGGTCTACAAGCTCGAAGAAGGGGAGATAGCCGCCGCCTTCGACGACGACGGATTCCTCCGCAACAGCGATCCGAAGGTGGCGATCGCCCGATCGAGCTTCGAAGAGCCGGTCGACCCGAACGGCGCCACATTCGCGGAATTGATCCGGGTCCCGGGGATCGGCCCCAAGACCGCGAAGAGGATCCTCCTCCGCCGAAAAAATGGACGGATCGAGAGGATGAGGGATCTGGCCAAACTGGGGGTCGCCGCCCGGCGGGCGGGGCCGTTCCTCCAGGTAGGAGGAAAGTTTGCAGCGACCCTGGACCGGTGGGGGGCGTGATGAGGACGGGAGAGCTTCTACAGCGTCTCGCCGCCCACCGCAACTCGAACGACCGGCTGATGGCCCGGGCGAGGACGCTATCGCCGGAGGAGATGGAGGCATCGACGGAACCGGAGGTCCTCAGGATCCGGAGGATGGCCCTCGCCGTCCGGGGCGAGGTCTGCAGGATGAGGGGATTTATCAGGCTCGCCCCCCTGGGGGACCGGGTCCTCTGGGGTAGGATCTCCCCTCATCACGACGTCGGGTTTGAGATCTGCGACTTCTTCGCGAGGCGGTTTCCCGGAAAGATGATCGTCCTCGGGGACGGGAGGAGGTCCTGGACCTCCCTCTATTCCGACGGAGCTCTCCTCCACCAGGAGGGCGGCGGCCTCGCCGCCACCCTGGCGGAGATATCCAGGATCATGGATCTGTCGGCCGAGGGGGGCGAGGAGGAGGAGGAGGAGGAGGGGCGCGAGGTGCCGAAAGAGAAGGGAGGAGGAGATCAATATGAAAAGGAGGTGGATCCGCCGCATATGGGGGCTGAGGAGGGGGCCGGGATGGCGGCCGGCGACCTCTGGACCGCCTACTACCAGAGCCAGGACGAGCCCCGGAAGGCCGGAGGGAGAAGGTACGGCGGGCGGATATCCCGGCGGGCCCTCAGGTCTGCCGGCCTCGATGCCGAAAAAGGTAGCGGCAGCGCAAGGCTTCAGGATTTCATTTGAAGATCTCCCCCGTCTCCTTCGACCAGAGGAGGAGGTCGAGGTGGCCCATGGGTATCCCCGTCTTCTGCGAGAACTCCATCATCCTTTCCTCGATCTCCAGGTACCTCTTCCTGGTGAGAGACTTCGGTATCTCGTCGATGACGCCGAGTATGACCAGATTCTTCAGGATGTGTCGGTCGAGGATGGCGAGCTCCTCCGCGAGGCCGATGTTCCGGAGGAAGTGGCCCGCCTCCTTGTAGCCCAGCCCCGAGACGTTTCCGACGAGCCACTCCCTGGCCGCATAGGCGTCGGAGAACCCCTCCAGGACCGCCCTGACGGCCAGCCGGCCGTTTCGGGTGAACTGATGGCGGGCGGCGACTATCCGCCCCGCCTTCGTCTCGGCGAACCTGACCCTTCCTAGCTCCCCCACCACCTCGCAAGCGCTGCCGCAGAAGAGGAGGCCGCACCCCCGGAGCCGCTCGACGGCGGGCCAGCAGACCCGGGCCCGGGACTGGGGCGTCAGCAGGCAGAAGGCGAGCTCCGCGAAGAGGATCCGCCGGAAGTCGGCGAGGCGGCCAGCGATCTCCTCCTTGCTCGCCCCGTGGAAGGCTATGAGCTCTTCGATCCTATCGGGGTTCATCGCCCCACCCTCGTCGCCGGCCGATAAGACGGTGTCGGGAGGGGACCGATCGGGGCGGCTTCTGGCCCCATCCCAGGATATCGCCCCGTCCGGATGTGAGGCCGTCCTCCGAGCCGGGGTGGCATCGCCGACGGCATCTGCAGCCAGGCCGCCTCCGCCGTCGCCCTGGAGGCTCAGGGCTTCCGTCTTGCTCCTATCTCTCTCCTGAAGCGGAACCTCTTCGGATCGGTGAAGGTCGTTTCCGCCGTCCAGGCGAGGGAGGGGAGGCCCTTCCCCCAGAGCATTCCGTATCACTCCCAGCGACCAGGCTCAGCGGCTTGCTTCGGGTGGCCGTCCCCTGGAGCATTTGGCATCGCCGAACGCATCCCCGCCGGCAAGCCTCTGCTTCCGCTCCGATGTATAATCCCACCAGGGCCGTTTTGGCTCGCCCTCCATGAATCTGACGGCGGAGATGAAGACATCGATGACGCAGGGATCAACCCGCTCCCCTGTTTTGCAGCACAGCTCCTCGTACATCTGATAGGGGTCTCGCCCTATCAGATCCCGGGGATGAGAGACCCCGACCAGGCGAAGATCCTCCGCTATTGAGGGGCCGACGTTGGGGATCTCTTCCAATCTGGTGAACTTCTCCCGGTCCATAGACGATCTGCCCCTCAATCAGGCAGCTCCAATTTGCCCTGCCGAAGTTCGAAGAGGGGGTTATATGCCACCTCCCACGGATGGCCGTCAGGATCGGTGAAATAGCCAAAGTATCCTCCCCAATCGGTCTCAGATGCCCTCTTAAGAAGGGTTCCGGCGGCAGAAACGGCCTGCGAGAGCGCCGCGTCGACCACCCATCTGGACGAAACGTTCTGCGCGAGAGTGATCCCCCCAAACCCCCCGCGGTCTTCAACAGAGGCATCCTCCGCCAGGAGACGGTGGGGAAATAGGGCCAGCCCCGCTGCGGTGCTGATCTTGAATATTCGCCTCCGCTGATGCTGGAGAGCGGCCAGCCGAGGCCGTCCTTATAAACGGAGACGGCCCTCTCCAGATCCTCGACCCCCAGAGTCACGATATTCAGCCGCGGTTCCATCTTCTCTCTCCCGAAGCCCAGCTCCATGATCCGGTGCGAGTAAAGGGATTCGGAGGGATAAAGATCTTCGGGTTACGGCTCCAGACAATTAAAAATCGAAAA
The DNA here is from genome assembly GCA_029167045.1 of Candidatus Methanocrinis natronophilus. Taxonomy (GTDB): domain Archaea; phylum Halobacteriota; class Methanosarcinia; order Methanotrichales; family Methanotrichaceae; genus Methanocrinis; species Methanocrinis natronophilus. The sequence goes on along the minus strand of JARFPK010000002.1, from coordinate 92,512 downwards.
TGTCGGGCGAGCCCATCTAAATATAAAAGTAGAATTTTAAATTATCCTAAATTTTATCGGCGGCGCCGACTATTGGCGGCTTGGAGATTCTGGCCGCCGCCGACCCCCCTGAGGGATAAGGCCCTGGGGAATCGTCTCAGTCTTAGAGGAGATCTGCGATCAGGTCGTCGACGGAGGCGAAGCGCCTTCCCAGGCCTAGCTCCGCCTCCCTCTTCGCCTCCAGGACGTCGGCTATGAACTCCTCGCTGAAATCGCCGCAGGAGTCGGAGGCGGACAAGGGGGCGCCGTCTTTCTGGGTTGGTGGAAGAGACATCTGCTTCAACGATGTCGGTCCTGAAAAAAATACTTCGCCCCGATTTGGCCAGGCGGCGCGGGAGTCCGTAGGCTTCCAAAAAGGCCTGGATCAAGAGGCTGCCGTCCTGGGTGAACTGACGGCGGGCAGCGACTATGCGGCGCGCCTTCGTCTCCGCGAACCGGACGCTTCCGAGCTTCTCCACCACCTACACGGCGGTGCCGAAATAGAGGAGGTCGCAGTACCGGAGCCGCTCGACTGCTGGCCAAGTGGCCATGAGAAATGAGGAAAAAAAAGCCTAAACTCTCGGACCCAAAAGACGAGCGACTCTGTAAGCGATCTCATCGTGAGGCACTTTCGATCACTGTGGTCCAAGTGCTGCTAATAATTCACTGGATGCGGTTCGAAGTTTCGTTTCATCTCCTTCTCTACAATCCAAATAACATCGATATTTCATGTACGTTGGAAGATTAGCTGAATATAGATATAGTGGGAATAATATTTCTTGGTCAGTCTCCCTGCACCTTATCCAGGCGATATTGAACTCTTCCTTACACACCTTTGACTTCAGATAATCTGGCGAGAAGAACACGACAACCTTTCTGCATTTATCCAGGCTTTCAAATATCTGAGGCTGCCAGGGAGAACCAATATCTATATCCTTTCGATCAAGGAATATCCGAATGTTCGGATGGAGTCTAATGAGTTCTTTTTCTAAGATCTCCATTTCTTTGTCGTTATCTCTTGCGTAACTGATGAACACATCATATTCGATCCGAACTTGGCTAATAGATTGAGACTGTTCATACAAATTCTTTCTTTGAGAGAAGACCTTAATAGCTTCTCTTCCTTGCTCTTCTGTGTGTGCGACGATCTTAATGCAATCTAAGGGCAACCCTCTTTCCATCCACTGGATTGCAGCCTCCAACAACGGAACAAGCATCGTAGATATCGAGTACCCCTGATCTCCGGCCGCAACAATTGGCATTGCGATGGAAGAAATCTCAGATTCTTCCCCAATAATTGGAGTCATAGCACGAAAAATATCGCCCACAAGTTCAGGTGGCTCTCCGCGAGACATTGGTTCAAAGCACAAAATTCTTCTAAATTGGAGTCCCGGATTTGATGGGTTAATCTCCTGAGAAAGCCAACAGGAGAAATCTTTCCTTAGATCTTTATCCTTCAACTGAGCCAATATGGCTACTGATAAGCCCTTCTTGTAAAGAGCACCGATAAGCGACGTGTTTGTAGGAATGTAATCGTTTGGAAAGGCCGAAACAACCAAGAGATCAACAGCTTCATCCGGACGTAGCATTGTCAAATCCCCTTGATGAAGCTCTATTCGTTTTCCTTCTTTGCCACGAATATAGATTGTATCCATTAGTCTCATCTCTAAACCTCCCTCGCTTTGGCGAATTCGATAGTGCATGCAGCCTAATATGTGCTGATATATTCTGAGCGATCAGTTCGGTATTAACCCGGCTTTAAAAGCTCACACCCCCCCGAACTTCATCCTCATCTCGAAGACCCCCTCCTCCCGCCTCTTCTCGATCTCAAAGCCCATCCCCTCGAAGAGGGCCATCATCGGCCGGTTGGTGACGAGGACCTCGGCGGAGAAGCCCAGGAGCCCCTGCCTCTTCGCGAGGTAGGTGAGGCGGTGGAGGAGCTCGCTTCCCACGCCCTTGCCCTGGTAGTCGTCTCTTACGACTAAAGCGACCTCGGCGGTGTGATTATCCGGGTTGAGGCTGTACTGGCCGACGCCGACGACCGTCTCCTGCTCGCGTTCCTCCTCGACGATGGCCAGGATCACCATGTCCCGGGAGTAGTCGACGGCGACGAACTCCTGCCTCACCTCCCGGGGGACGTTCCTCCTCGCGGAGATGAAGCGGGTGTAGAGGCTCTCGTCGGATAGGGAATAGAAGAACTCCTTGATCAGGGGCTCGTCGCTGATCTTGACGGGGCGCAGGAGGATCTCTTGGGAGGAGCGGGTCGTCCTGTGGATGGCGAGGTGCTCGGGGTACTCGCCGCGTTTTCCGGGGACGAAGGGCTGATCCTGGTAGATCAAATTCAGCCTCTTCGCCTCCTCGATCAGCCAGGGCTGAAAGTCCGGGTGGGCGATTGATATGAGGTCCATCGCCCTCTCCCGGATGTTCTTTCCCTGGAGGTAGGCGATCCCGCGCTCTGTGACCACATACTGGACGTCCCCCCTCGTCAGGGTCACCCCCGATCCGGCGGATAGAGAGGGGACGATTCTGGAGACTTTCCCGGCGAGGGCCGTCGATGGGAGGGCGAGGATCGACTTTCCGCCCGGTGCCAGAAGGGCGCCCCTCATGAAGTCCGCCTGGCCGCCGATCCCGCTGTAGAAGGTGCTGCCGATGGACTCGGCGGTGGCCTGGCCGGTGAGGTCGATCTCCATGGCGCTGTTGATGGCGGTCATCCTCTTGATCTTCGATATGATCAGGGGGTTGTTGGTGTAGTCGATCGTCTTGAACTCGACCGACGGGTTGTCGTCGAGGTACTCGTAGGTCTCGGCCCGCCCCATGCAGAAGGAGGCGACGGTCTTACCCCGGTCGATGGATTTTCTGGAGTTGTCGACAACCCCCGACCTCATCAATTCGACGATCCCGTCGGTGAGCAGTTCAGTATGAATCCCCAGGTGCTTTTTCTTGTGAAGGTGGGAGAGGAGGGCGTTGGGGGCGTAGCCGTACCCCACCTGGACCGTCGATCCGTCCTCGATGATCCGGGCGACGTAAGATGCGATCCTCGCGGCGGTGTCGCTGACGACCGCAGGGCGGTACTCCAGGAGCGGCTCGTCCTGTGGAATCAAATAGTCCACATCCTCGACGCTCAGAAAGCCGTCGCCGTGGATCCGGGGCATGAACCGGTTGACCTGGGCGATGGCCAGGGGCGCCATCTCCAGGGCGGCCTTGACGATGTCGACCGACACCCCCAAACTCATGTACCCGTGGGCGTCGGGGGGGGAGGTCTGGACGAGGGCGACGTCGATGGGGGTGATCTCGCGGCGGAACAGATCGGGGACCTGGGAGAGGAAGATGGGGGTGTAGTCGGCCGCCCCCCGGTTGACGGCGTCCCGGGTGCTGTCGCCTATAAAGAAAGAGTCGAGCCGGAAGTTGTCGGCGAGCTTCTCGTCGGCGTAGGGGGCGACCCCCAGGGACCAGACGTGGATCACCTCCGCCTCGAAGAAGGCCTTGGGGTTGTTTTTTACGTAATCGACGAGGGCCTTGAGGAGGTGCTGGGGCTCGCCGCAGCCGGTCCCTATAAATATCCGGTCTCCTGGGTGGATATTCCTGAATATGGTGGCGAGGGGGGCGAACTTCTCAGGCCAGAGCTCTCTCTCCCGCTGATACTTCTGGCCGCTATCGGCCCCTCCCGTCTCGATGAACCCCTTACCCATCGTCTTCCTCATCCCCGGATATCTTTAAAAATATTCTCACATCCGCCTCCCAATCCCAGAAAACTCCTCCTCGATCCCCCCGAGGACCTCCGCCAGATCCTCGATCCGTCCCGGAGTCCGATCCCCCCAGGCGAGGACCATCGCCGCCCCCTCCATACCGCAGCCGTCGAGGTCCGCCTCGTTGAAGTTGAGGGAAAAGGTCCGGTGGTGCGATCTCGGGATGGGGAGCGGTCTTTCGCCGACGGGATGCCACGATAGGGCGGCCCACCCCGCCTCCACCGCTCTTCCCATCAGCTCATCCACCAGGGCGGCGTCCCCCTCTCCGGTGAAGGGAGAGTCTATGAGGAGGAGGGCCGGCTCCCGGTTGCGGCATATAAACCGGCCCGCGCCGGAGAAGCCGTCCCCGAGGCGAAATTGAACCTGCGACCCCTCACCGCCGCCCAGGTGAGATCTCCAGGCCGCCTCAACCTCGGGGTTCGTATCCCACAGCTCAGACCTCAGGGCGAAGCCGCGCCGCCTCGCGAGGTGGAGGACTATGGACGCAGACCCCGGATACAGCTCAAGGCCCTGAGGGTTCAAGACGGCCAGGATCTGAAAGTAGGGACGGGCCGCCAGCCCCTCCGGAATAGGCCAGAGCTTGCCGATCCCCCCCTCCCACTCCCCGCCGTCCCTGAGGAGGTATTCGGGGCGGCCGGCGTGGCTCTCGACGTAGATGCGGAATCCCGCCTCGAAGAGGCGGTCGGCCGCCTCGGCGAGGATGAGGTGCTTCCATACGTCGCCGGCGTTTCCGGCGTGGCGGCGGTGGTCGTATCCCATGGACCTCGATAAGGGCTCCCTCTCTGATAAAGGTCGTGGAGGGGGTGGAATAGATCTTGGGGCCTTCGACAAAGATCCAAGAGCAAAGCCTTCTCCTCTCTCATCTCAAGGCCTCCAGGGGTATCTTCCCGTTATGGACCGCCGTGGCGACGAGGGCGCCGGCGATCCCCAGATCCTCCAGTCGGTCGAGGTCCGAGCCATCTTTTACTCCGCCGCCGAGGAGGAGGGGATGGGCGGAGAGGCGGGCGGCCTTCCAGAGAAAGATCTCATCAAGCCCTGCCGAGGTCCCCACCCGATCGAGGGAGAGGAGGATGATCTCTTTGAGGGGGAGGGGGTTCAGCCTCCGGATCAGGTCGAGGGGAGGGACCCTGAGGGCGGGGTCCCGGGCGAGGACGGCGCCCCCGAATAGATCGATGCTGACGACTGCGTCCCTTCTCGACGACGCCTCCTCGAGGAGGTCGAAGGATCCCGTCTCCGTCCCCAGGACCGGCTTGACCGATGGAGGGAGGAGGTCCAGCTCTCCGGTCGACGAGATCCCGACGTCGGCCATCGTCTCCGCCTCCCGCGCGATCTCGCCGATCAGATCCAGGTTATCGCCGGTCCCCATAATCCGATCGAGGTCGGCGACGTAGACCTCCTTCGGCCGGAGAAGATCCAGGATCGCCAGGGGGTCGCAGGTTACGACGATCTTGCTCGTCTCCTGGATCGGCCGGTACTTCTCCCGCTCCCCCCGGAGGGCGTGGACCGCCGAACCGTTAAATAGGTCCAGGACAAAGACGCAGCGGATCATGATTTTATCCAGCGAGGATGGGACGATATGAGGTTGTTGGTCAGTCCGGTAAACGCCTCGGAGGCGGAGGCGGCGATGGCAGGAGGAGCGGACATCCTGGACGTCAAGAACCCCCGGGAGGGGTCCCTGGGGGCGAACTTCCCCTGGATGATAAGGTCGGTGGCCGACGTCTCGGCCGGGAGGATCCCCGTCAGCGCCACCATCGGCGACTTCGACTACAAGCCCGGGACCGCCAGCCTCGCCGCCCTGGGAGCTGCCGTCTCCGGCGCCGACTACATCAAGGTGGGCCTCCTCAAGATCAGGAGCCGGGATGAGGCCGCGGATATGCTCGGAAATATCGCGAGATCGATAAAGGATTTTGACGAAGGAAAGAGACTGGTGGCAGCCGCCTACTCCGACTACGCCCGGGTCGGATCGATCTCTCCCATGGAGCTTCCGGAGGTGGCCAGCCGAAGCGGCGCAGATGTCGTCATGGTCGACACCGCCATAAAGGACGGCATGACCACCTTCCAGTTCATGACTGAGGCGGAGATCGCCGAATTCATCTCGGCGGGCCACGACCGCGGGATGGAGGTAGCCATCGCCGGCACCATCAAGTTCACGGACCTCGCCCTTCTGAAGAGGGCCGGACCGGACATCATCGGGGTCCGGGGAGCGGTCTGCGGCGGCGACCGGTCCGGCGAGATAAAGGAGGAGTTGGTCAGAAGGATGAAGGCCGATATATCCTGACTTTTTTTACAGCGTTATCATCTTCGCCCTGCTTACCCCCGGCACCCCCGCCAGCCTCTTCAAGGTATCATCGGAGACGGCGTGGTCGACGTTCAGAACCATGATCTGCTCTCCACCCGAGGCCTTCCTACCGACGTGCATCCCGCCGATGTTGATATCGTCCTCCCCCAATACAACGCAGCAGGGCCCTATGATGTTCGGCCGGTCCTCGTGGGTGGCGATGATCATGCACCCCTCGGTGGGGACGTAGACCCGGTACTCGTTTATCTGGACGATCCTCCCCTCGTTCTTGCCGTAGACGGTCCCGTAGACGGAGACAGACCCCTTCGGCCCCGAGAGGGTGAGGGTTACGATGTTGCTGTAGCCGTTGGTGGATTCGGTCCTGCTCTCGGTGAGGGCGATGCCGCAGTCCCGAAGCTTCGCGAGGGAGTTGACGAAGTTGGCGGAGTGGCCGATCGTTTCGAGGAAACCCTTAACCGCCGATATGGTGACTGGCTTGGTCTCCTTCTCGGCGACGGTCCCTCCGTAGACGATCTCCAGCTTCTCGTAGCCGTCCTCCCCCAGCTGGGCGGCGAGCCTCGCCATCTTCTCCACCAGGTCCATGTAGGGTCCCATCATCGCCATCGTCTCGGCGGATATGGCTGGCATGTTAAGGGCGTTGGGGGGCATCTCTCCCCTCGCCACCGCCAGGATCTGCTCTGCCACCGCCACCGCCACGTTCACCTGGGCCTCGGCGGTGGAGGCCCCCAGGTGGGGGGTAACGATGACGCCGGCCTCCTCAAGAAGGGGGTTATCGATCGGAGGCTCTTTTGTGAAGACGTCGACGGCCGCTCCACCAACCCTCCCCTCGGCGACGGCCTTCGCCAGGGCCTCCTCGTTGATGATCCCGCCCCGGGCGCAGTTTATCAGCCTGACCCCCGGCTTCATCATCTTCATCTGCTCCTCGTCGATGAGGTTTCTCGTCTCCTTCGTCAGGGGGGTGTGGACGGTGATGAAGTCGGACTCCCTGTAGATCTCCTGGAGGGAGGCGAGCCTGATCCCGAGGGAGGCGGCCTTCTCCTCGGTGACGAAGGGGTCGTAGGCGAGGATCCTCATCCCGAAGGACTTCATCCTCGAGGCGATCTCCGCCCCGATCCTTCCCAGGCCGACGATCCCCAGGGTCTTGTTGTAGACCTCAACCCCTGTGTACCTCTTCCGGTTCCACTCTCCGGCCTTGAGGGAGTTGTTCGCCTGGGGGATGTTCCTCGCCAGGGATAGCATCATGGCGATGGTATGCTCCGCTGCCGATATGGTGTTTCCTCCGGGGGTGTTGACGACGATGATCCCCTTCCTGGTGGCGGCCTCGACGTCGATGTTGTCGACGCCGACCCCGGCCCTTCCGATGACCTTCAGCTTATCGGCGGCGTCGATCACCTCCGCCGTCACCTTCGTACCGCTGCGGATGGCCAGGGCGTCGTAATCTCTTATTCGATCTATCAGATCTTGGGGGGAGAGGTTGGTGATGACGTCCACCTCCATCTCCGTCTCCAGCTTTCTTACGCCCTCTTCCGAGAGAGGGTCGCTGACAAGGACCTTTATGACAATCTCCTCCATCGTCGTGCAGAGATGTACAGGCATTTTACCTTTTCGTCAAGATGATCGAGTTATGCGATATGATGATGGAAGTGATCTCGCATACCTGTCCATCATCCCACGACCACCTCCACCTCGTCCCCGTCCGATAATCCCATGGCTTCGCGGAGGTTGACGGGGGCGATGATTTCGAGTAGCGTCGCAGGATAGCTCGTTCGCTCGGGGCGGACGATCGCCCCTCGTATCCCGCCGATCCTGACGGGGCGGCAGATGCAGCCGCCGAAGGACCTACCCTCCTCGGAGAAACCCTCGATCTCGATGTAGTCGGAGTCGTGGAGGGTAAAGGGCTCGTCGAGCTTCAGGTTCAGCGTCCCCGGCGACGGCTCAAACCCGAGCTTCTCGGAGAACTGCCTTCGGTACCCCTCCCTGGAGATGTAGTACTTCCCCTCCCCCAGCCCCGCAGCGACCTTCCCTCTGACCCTCACCCGCTCACCTTCGTCAGCGACCGAAGAAAACCCCCCCTAATACTTGAAACGAGGAGAAGATGGTCGGCGGCTTTATATAACGGTTCTCGCCACTGGGGGGAGACCGGGATCGTCGATCCGGCCTATAGTAGCCCATCAAGATCACTTTTAGAAGCCGGGGGGGGTGATGGGAACTGCGAGCGAAGGGGACCGTTTAAGAGCGATCGAACACCTGTGAAGAGGCACCAGAAGAGTCCGCCAGAAAAAGGGTTGGGCAGGTCCGCCAGGGGGCCGTCAGGCGTACTGGCCGAAGGCGACCTCCGAGACCTCTTTTGTAGTATCGGCGTGGGAGTCGGCGATCTTCGAGCGGGCCCGCTCGAAGTCCCGGTGGCAGACGACGTCCCTCTCCTCCCGGATCGCAAACATCCCCGCCTCCGTCGCCAGGGCCTTCAGGTCTGCGCCGCTGGCGGCCTCGGCTCCTTCTGCGATCCTCTTGAGATCGACGTCGGGATGGAGGTTCATGCTGGCGGTATGGATCGCCAGGATCGAATGCCTCCCCTCCCGGTTCGGCAGGGGGACGTAGATGAGCCGGTCGAACCTGCCAGGGCGGAGAAGCGCCGGATCGAGCATATCGGGCCTGTTGGTGGCGGCGATCAGCTTCACCTCCCCCCGGGGGTCGAAGCCGTCCATCTCGGCGAGGAGCTGCATCAGGGTCCTCTGGACCTCCCGGTCGCCGCTCGTCGCCCCGTCCATCCTCCGGGAGCCTATGGCGTCCAGCTCGTCGACGAATATGATCGCCGGAGCCTTGTTCTGGGCGAGCTCGAAGAGCTCCCTCACCATCCTCGCCCCCTCGCCGATGTACTTCTGGACGAGCTCGCTTCCCACCACCCGGAGGAAGGTCGCCTCGGTGCTGCAGGCGACCGCCTTCGCGAGAAGGGTCTTTCCCGTTCCGGGAGGGCCGTAGAGGAGGACCCCCTTCGGCGGCTCTATCCCTACCTTGACGAAGAGGTCGGGCCTCTTGAGGGGTAGCTCCACGATCTCCCTGATCTGGGAGATCTGGTCTTCCAGCCCTCCGATCTGGCCGAAGTCGACGTCTGGGGCGTCCTCGATCTCCATGCCGAAGACGGCGGGATCGGTAGAGGAGGGTAGGGCGAACATCACCGAGAAGGACTGCTGGTTAAGGGCGACTCTAGTCCCAGGCCGGAGATCCCCCTCTATGAACTGGGATACGTTGACGACGAATCGAGGTCCTGTGCTGCTCTTGACCACCACCCGGCTGTCGTCGAGGACGTCCAGGATCGTCCCGACGATGAGGGGGCCGGTCCGGAGCCGCTCCAGCTCGCTACGAAGCTTTCTCACCTCGCGCTCGAACTTGAGCTTCTGGTTCTCCATGACCCGCTTTTCGCCCTCCACCCGGTCCTTCTGCTCTCGAAGAGCGAGGTTACGCTCCTCTAGCTGGCGCATCCGGTCCATCAGGTAGCGCGAAAAATCAGCGCCGACTCTCGATTCGTCCATGGGATCTCCAAAGCGTATTTAACGTTGACTGCTATTAAACTTTTCCGAGTTGAACTGATATGCAGTGTGAGATATGCGGTGCAGAAGTCTCCGGGAGCCCCAAGAGAGTGGTGATCGACGGGTCTGAACTGCAGGTCTGCAACACCTGCGCCCGGTTTGGAGAGGTCCTAGACAAGTTTTCACCTGTGCCGAGGAAGGTCATCCCCCAGGAGAGGGCCTTCAGGGCTGCGCCGAAGCCCAGGCCCCGTCGCGACGAGTTCAGGGAGATGCCCGAGATAGTCCCCGAATACGGCCGGATCGTAAAAGAGGCCAGGGAGGGGATGGAGCTGACCCCCGAGGAGCTGGGGCTCAAGATCAAGGAGAAGGCCTCCCTCATCAGGAAGATAGAGCGGCACGAGATCGTACCCGAGGACTCGGTGAGGATCAAGCTCGAGAGGGAGCTGAACGTGAAGCTGACCGACAAATTGAGCGACGAGGACTGGAAGGCGGGGAAGGGCGGCCGGGGCGTCACCTTGGGCGACATCGCCTTCATCAAGAAGAGATGACGACGAGAAGCGTAGCTTGGGCGGCGAAGATCCTCCTGGAAGGGGGGACCGCCGTCTACCCGACGGAGACGGTCTACGGGATAGGGGCCTCGGTCTTCATCCCCAAGGCTGTGAATAGGGTCTTCGAGATCAAGGGCCGTCCCCGTAATGCCCCCCTATCGGTGGCGGTGGCCAGCTTCGAGATGATGGAGGCCGTCGCTTCGATCAGGGAAGAAGACCTCCCCATCCTCCGAAAGATCCTCCCCGGCCCTGTGACCGTCCTCCTCGATAGGAGGCCAGACCTACCCGATGCGGTGACGGCGGGATCGGCCCATGTGGGGATAAGGTACCCCGACCACCCGGTGGCCCTGGAATTGATCGGCCTGGCAGGGCCGATCACATCGACCTCCGCAAACCTATCGGGCCGACCTCCCCCCGCCAGCCTCGAGGAGCTGGATCCAGAGATCGTCCGGGCCGTCGACGTCATCCTCGATGGAGGAAGATCGCAGTATTCCACCCCGTCGACCCTCATAGACCTGAGGTCAGGGAGGGTGATCAGGGAGGGGGCTGGGATGGAGAGGGTCCGGGAGGTCCTGGGATGAGGGCGAGGATCAGGGACTTTTTCCAGACCGTCGACGGCTGGATATTCGCCGTCGTCGACTACCACCACCCCGACGGGATCAGGTCGATCCTTAGGTACGTCCCCGACCCGGCAGGAGAGAGGGATGCTGGAGGCGTACGATACCGGAAGCTCGACTTCGAAGAGGCCTACGATCTTCTCCGAAAGGAGAGGCCGGATTACGTCCAGGACGTTCACGTCGTCCCGGAGGAAGATATCCGCCGAATCTATCGCCCCGATGAAGAGCTTCCGAAGGCAGCGGAGAGGGACGGCCGGATAGCCGAGATCGTATCGGTCCTGAGGAAGGGGGGGGTCCCTGATGGGAAGATGGGGATCACCGGCTCGGTCCTGGTGGGGCTTGAGGGGACTGCCTCGGATATAGACTTCCTCGTCTACGGAGCCGCCTGGTGGCGGGCGAGGGACGTCCTGGCCTCCGCCAAAGAGGAGGGGGGAAGGATCCGGGATCTCGACGAGGCGACCTGGGATAAGATATACAGGAAGAGGGCTCCTGATATCGACCGGCGCGAGTTCGTCCTCCACGAGAGGAGGAAGGGGAACCGGGGGCTTGTCGACGCAACCTACTTTGACCTCCTCTTCACCCGGGACTGGGACCAGATCGCCCCTCCCTTCCCTCCGGGGGAGAAGAAGGGGAGGCTTGAGATCGAAGCCACCGTCCTGGATGCAGAGTTCGCCTTCGACAACCCCGCCATCTTCGAGATCGACCACCCCGAGATCTCGGCGATCCTCTGCTACACCCACACATACGCAGGCCAGGCGGTGCCGGGGGAGAGGATCGAGGCCTCGGGGGTCGTCGAAGAGATGGTGGACGGCAAGAGGCTGGTAGTGGGGACGACGAGAGAGGCTAAAGGAGAGTGGATCCGATCCCTGACCCTTCTGGAGAAGGCCTCATCAAGATAGTAGAGGGGCTGAAGAGGGCCTGGAGGCTCGACGTCGATGTGGAGGTGGAGATCTCCGAGGAGCCCTTCGTCCTGGGGAGGACGGTCCATTATGGGGAAGGCTACCGGATATACCTCTCGGAGCCTGAGCCCTACCCCCTCCTCCACGAGTTCTACCACATCCTCTTCGAGGAGAAGGTTATGAAGCGCCAGATAGGCCTGGGATGCGAGTTCTGCGGCAAGATCATCTTTGAGATGATGAATGTCCTCGTCGATCTCTCGATAGAGAAGGTGGTATACAGGACCGATCCCGATATATTTCCCGCCTACTTTCCCAGGGCGATCGAGAACCTGGACCGGATCGCCAGGTGCGGCGTCCTCTCCTTCGACCCCGCCCGGACCTTCGCCTACAACCTCTACCTGGAGACGGCGATTAGAGAGCTCTACCCCGGCTTGAGGGGCGGCTATGACTTCTGGGAGAGGATCGACCTTCCGCAGCCGATGAGGGAGGAGGTGGAATCTGCGTTGACGGTGGCGGGAGAATTTGTCCGGGAGAGGCCTTCGACGTGGCGGGAGATCTCCGCCTCTGCCGTAGACCTATCTTGGCCGATCTTCGAGGCGGACCTCATGGTGATCGAGTCTAAAGACGAGTGGAGGATAGTATGCAACACCGACCACATCGAGGCGAAGAGGAAGGTATCGGAGATAATCGAACTCCTCAAGTCCCTATCCCGGTCCTGGGGCCGTGGAGGCGTCCCGGGTGGATAGAGAGTTAGTTAAGGGTGGAGATCATAAGGGGGTCGTAAAGATGCCAGAGCTTGAAGGCCGAGAAGGATCTCGCCGCCGATAGGAGAGAGGTTTTCCATGTTATTTGAGGTCAAGCCCTTCGATATAGAGATTGGACAGTACAAGGTCATGCTCAACCTCGCCGACGCGAGGGAGATGGGGATGAACGCCGGCGATCGGGTGCGAGTTAAGGCGAAAGGAGCCTCCTTCACCGCGATCCTGGACGTCACCACCCAGATGCTGGAACCGGGGAAGGTCGGCATCTTCACCGAGGCCCACGTGAAGATCGGGGAGGCGAAGGAGGTGGACATAGCACCGGCCGCAAAGCCCACATCCGTCGGCTACATAAAGAAGATGATGGACGAGGTGAAGCTCACCGAGGACCAGATAAGGACGATCGTCCAGGACATCGTAGACAACAACCTAAGCGACGTCGAGATCTCCGCCTACCTCACCACCCTCTACATCAGAAATCTGGACTCTCAGGAGACGGAGTGGCTTACGAGGGCGATGATCGATACCGGTGAACGGATCCACTTCGACACCCACCCCGTGGTGGACAAGCACAGCATAGGAGGGGTTCCCGGAAACAAGGTCTCCCTCCTGATAGTCCCGATCGTCGCCGCCGCAGGCCTCCTCATCCCTAAGACCAGCTCCAGAGCGATCACCGGGGCGGGGGGGACCTCGGACTTGATGGAGATCCTAGCCCCCGTCGAGTTCACCGCCGACGAGATCAAGGAGATCGCGGAATCGGTGGGAGGGATCCTCGCCTGGGGCGGAGCGACGAATATAGCCCCCGCCGACGACAAGCTGATCAAGGCCGAGTACGCCCTCAGCATCGACCCCTACAGCCAGATGCTCGCCTCCATCATGTCGAAGAAGGGGGCGGTCGGCGCCGACTCTGTGGTGATGGACATGCCGGTGGGGCCGGGGACGAAGCTTCCGACCGCCGCCGAAGGCAGGTCGATGGCAAAAGACCTCATCGACCTGGGGGACCGGCTCGGGATCAGGATCGAGTGCGCCATGACCTTCGGCGGATCCCCCGTCGGGAGGACCGTCGGCCCCGCCCTGGAGGTGAAGGAGGCTCTGACGATGCTGGAGAGCGGCCAGGGGCCCAACAGCCTCCGGGAGAAGAGCCTCTCCCTCGCCGGGATCCTCCTGGAGATCGGCTGCACCTCGGGGATGGGGTGCGTCGCCGCTCGGGGGGAGGGGAGGGCGATGGCCGAGAGGATCCTCACCAGCGGCAAAGCCCACGAGAAGATGATGGAGATCATAGAGGCGCAGGGTGGAGACCCGACCGTCAAGAGCGACGATATCGAGATCGGCGAGTATTCCCAGGATATCCTCGCCCCGACTGACGGCTACATCATCTCCTTCGACAACAAGAGGATCGTCGAGATAGCGAGGAACGCCGGCGCTCCCGCCGACAAGAAGGCCGGGGTGCGGATCCACAAGAAGATGGGCCAGATGGTGAAGAAGGGAGAGCCGGTCCTGACGATATACTCGAGCAAAGACTGGGACGTCCATAGGGCAGCGAGCGACGCCCTCCGGGATATGCCGATCGTCGTCGAGGGGATGCTTCTGGAGAGGTATCCGAGGTACTCCCAGATCTAGCCGGCGGGCGAGGAACCTTTTATAAGGTCTGTCGATAGACCCGGGGGCCATGAAGGTTGCCGTCATCTACCACCCAGACTTCGGGTCGAAGGGGCACAGCGTCCTCAAGGCTAGGATAAAGCCCTCCTTTGAGGCTCTGGAGAGATCGGGTCTTCTGGAAGGGGAAGACGTCCAGGTCTTCTCGGCCGAGGCCGCCCCCCTCGCCCTCGTCGAGAGGTCCCATACTAGAGAGCATATGGAGAGGATGAGGACCGAGCCCTCCGAGAGGATGTACCACGAAGTCGCCCTCCTATCGGCAGGGTCGGTCCTCAGGGCGGCGGAGATGGTGGCGGAGGGCGGTGCCCACCACTCCTTCGCCTACACCGGGACCGCAGGCCACCACGCGAGCCCCGGCAGCTGCTGGGGGTTCTGTTACTACAACGACGTTGCCATCGCCATAATGAGGCTGCGGGAGATGGGCCTGGCGCGTTTTCTGATCGTCGACGTAGACCCCCATTTCGGCGACGGGACGAGGAACTTCTTCGGCGAAGATCCGCACGTCTACCACGTCAACTTCAACCACCAGGTGAGCTCGAACTATGACGGCGAAAAGAGGAACCACGACATAGGGATCGGCTTCGACGCCGATGACGAGACCTTCTTGAGGGAGCTCTCCGCCGCCATGGAGATGGCAAAAGACTTCGATTTTCAGATCTGCTTTGTCGTATTCGGTCACGACTCCCACGCCGACGACTACGGCGGCTTTGAGCTGACGACGGCGGCGTACCCCAAGATGGCGAGGATCATCAAGGAGGCCTCTGGCGAGAGGGGGGTCGTCTTCGTCCTCAGCGGAGGGTCCATCCCCGAGGTGGCGTCGAAGGCCATCCCCGAAGTTATATCCGTCCTCTCGGGGAGGTGAAGACGGGTGAAGATGGGTTCTAGCTGTTACAGCTGCATCCTCGACCGGGCGAAGTTCGAATGTGACCTCCTCTTCTCCGACGATGAGGCTAAGAGGGAGGCGATGGAGGAGCTCCTCGACTTCATGGTCCTCCACAAGGGGGCGGTCCCCTCGTTGGTGGGAACGGAGCGCGAAGAGATCATGAAGAGGAGGAGCAATAACCCCGACCCCTACCGGGAGATGAAGGAGGAGAGCAACCAGGTGGCCACCGCCCTCCTCCCCCTCACGAAGAAGTTCTACGACGGGGCAAAAGATAAGCTGGAGGCGCTGATCAGGATAGCCGCCGCCGGAAACTCCATGGAGTGGGGGGTGAAAGGGTACGACTTCGACATCGACTCCTTCGAGGGGGCGTTCTGCGAGACCCTGAGAGAGAACCTAGACGGAGAACTCCCGGAGGTCCGCCGCCGGATAGATCGGTTCGACGAGATCCTCTACCTCACCGACAACGCCGGGGAGATAGTCTTCGACCTCTTCGTCATCGATCGGCTGACGGAGATGGGAAAAAGGGTCGTCATAGGACCCAAGACCGCCCCCATATTAAACGACATCACCGCCGATGAATTGGATAAGATGACCCACCACCCCATCGAGGCGACGGGGCCTGTCATCGGCCTATCCCTGGAGAAGGTGAGGCCCAAGCTCTTCGAGCTCCTGATGGACGGAGGCGTCCTAGTCGTCGCAAAAGGGATGGGAAACTTCGAGACGATCACCGAGTTTGAAGGCCTCTTGAAAGGGAGGCTCATCTACGTCATGCGGGCGAAGTGCGACCCCGTCGCCGAGGCCCTGGGGGTTTCCCGGGGGAGCCTGGCGGTGAGGTCCGCCTGAGCGAGTCGGGGCGGCCTCATCATCCTATCATGCCCAGTCATCCGTATCCGGCATGGCGATCTTCCTCCCGCCGGGGGGGCTTTCGTTCCAAATCGTCCCTTTTCGGCTCCTCCTCCTCCCTCATCCATCCCAGGATCTCCATCGGTACGTCCAGGCCGAGGAGGTCACTGGTGGCCCCGATCAGCCCCTCCGCCGCCGAGAGGTCGACGGCCTTCTCGCCGTCGGTCTTCCCCATGAGGCAGACGCCCCGGATCCCGTAGAGGGGGGCGAGGCCGACGAGGATCCCGTTCAAGCCTCCCACGATACCGTTGCGGAGGAGGGCGAACCCTTCATCTTCAAGAGCCCTGGCGAGGACCGGATCGGTGGCGACGGCGTAGACCGCATCTTCGGAGGTTCCGACGTAGGCGGCCAGGGTGACTATATCCGTCACATCGTAGGAGGCGAGGGCCTTCAGGATCTCTCCTGCCAGGTTGTACATGTGGGGCGGCTGTAGGGGCTGGGCGTCGCCGCATAGAAGTAGTAGGTCGTCCCTACCTTCGGGGGCCTTCAGCTCCACCTGGATCGCCCTGGCTATACCCTCCTCCACCGGGACCTCAGGGGGAAAGCCGGTGGAGACCATCAGCTGGAAGGTCCTGCACTCGAGAGCCGAGGCTATGTAGTCTGCCGCCACCTTCCCGACGCTTCCTATGCCGGGCATCCCGCCGATGCAGACGCACTGGCCGAAGATCTTCTTAAGCATATGATTTCCCGTTGACCTAGTGGCCCACAGCCCGGATGATCCAGTTGACAGGTAGATACTCCTCAGAATCTTCGATCTGGAACTCCGCGAGGAAGAGCTCTCCTGTCTTCATGTCGTAGTAGTAAGAATTGCCTTCTGCCCGGTTGAAGTCCACGCCCACCAAGACGGCTCCTCGATCGTAGAAGCATACGTAGAAGTCGCCGTTTACGACTATGGAGGGAACTTCGATTACACCGACCCCCGGCTCTCCCTGATTGGCGAAATAGGGGAGATGAGAATCGCTGAACCTGTAGAGGAGTTTTAAGTCCTCGTCCCTGATCTCCAGAGATATTATCTGATCATCAGGGAGGGTATCGTCCTCACCATACGGGACCAAGCTCCAGATCTCAACCGCATCTAGGGTCCAGCCCGATCTCGGCGGAGTGAACATAACCGCTTCTCCAACCGTCAGATATCCCGGACTGCGATAGGTATCTACGTTCACCATAGTATCGCTCCCGCTGTCCCGGATCAACATATTATGTCCCGCCTCCTGGGCGATGGACGGGCCGGCCAGAGTGATGGCAGCGGATATGACGGCTGCCAGAAGCAATATCGTCTTCTTCAAAGGATCACCATCTCCAATTGGATCTCCAAATATATAGGTGATGGCGCAATATACAGTTGCATCGACCCGCACCCCTCCGATGCCCCGTCAGACGAAAGGCGGATCTACTCCCATCCCCCATCCTCTCTCCCATGCGAAGCTTCGTAGTGGTGGGAAACCTCGCGACGACGACCCCCGACTTCTCCCTGGAGGACATCCCCGGAACCTCAGGGCGGCTCGACATCCTCTGCCGGTGCATCAACTCCGCTTTCGTTCTATCCCACGGGATAAGAAGGGACGTCCAGGCGTACCTCGTCCTCCGGGGCGGCTCCGTCGCCAAGACGATCCACCTCCGGGGTCGAGAACTACGCCACCTCAACCCCGACGAGAGGACTACGGCGGCGCTCCTGAAGAAGGCCCTCGCTCTGGAGGCGGACGCCAAATGGCGGAGGTCGACTCCGGGGATCTTCGTCCGAAGAGGGGACCTGGCGGACCTTGAGGTCTGGGGCGAGGGAACAACCTACTATTTAAGAGAGGACGGATCTGACCATCGAGGCGTCCTCAATGCAGGAGACGGCACCTTCGTTCTCGGAGACCACATCGGCCTATCGGAGGAGGACGAGGCCTTCCTCGAGGGTCTGGACGCCAAGATCGTCTCCGTGGGGCCTAAGAGCCTCCACACCGACCACTGCATAGTCCTGATCAATAACGAGCTGGACAGAATAGAGGCGAACGATGAGACGATCGATCGGGATGGGACTTCGAAAGACGAAGATGGAATTGAAGAAGGGTTGACGAAACCTGAAGAGATCGACCGGGCAGGCGAAATAGAATAGAGAGACCAAATCGACGAGATAGAGATGCATCAAAATGAAGACCGATGATATGGACAAGGAGGTCGCGAGCCTTGGAGATGCGGCCAGGAGGATCCTCGGCCTCGGCCCGATATGTGACAGCTGCCTTGGGCGGCAGTTTGCGATCCTCTCGACGGGGCTGACGAACGCCCAGAGAGGTAAGTCGATCAAGACCTTCCTCTCCATGGCCGGGTCTCTCGACGAATCGGGCCGGGATCTCTTGACGCTCCTCGCCAGGAGCTCCCGCAACGCGAGGCTGAAACTGGGGATGGAGGGGGAGCCTGATAGCTGCTGGGTCTGTCTCGGGGAGATGGAGCCGGAGAGGCTCGACCAGTGGGCAGAGGCGGCGGTGAGGGAGCTACGCCACCTCGAGCACGAGACCTTCCTCGTAGGCACCAAGATGAGCGGCCTGCTAGCCGAGAACGAGGAGCTGATCCTCGCCGACGGCGGGTCGATCCACGCCGAGCCGATGAAGTCCGAGCTGAACCGGGAGGTGGGAAAGAGGATAGCCGAGAGGACGGGGAAGGCCACCAGCTTCACCTCTCCGGAGGTTCTGGCCATCCTGAACCTGGAGGATGGCAGAGTAGACGTCCAGGTAGCCTCCCTGTACATCCGAGGAAGGTATCGAAAGCTCGCCCGGGGATTTCCCCAGACCAGATGGCCCTGTCGCGATTGCGGCGGGTCCGGCTGCGAATCCTGCGGCTTTTCCGGAAGGAGGTATCGGGAGTCGGTGGACGAGCTGATAAGAGACCCCATCATCGAGGCCGCGAGGTGCGAAGATACGGTATTTCACGGCTCGGGCAGGGAGGATATCGACGCGAGGATGCTGGGGACGGGCAGGCCCTTCGTGGTTGAGGCGGTCTCACCTCGGGTCAGGACGGTGGACCTGGCCCGCCTCCGAGAGGATATAAACCGGCGGGCCGGAGGGAAGGTGGAGGTCGATGACCTCGAGTTCACAGAAAAAGCCACCGTCGAGGAGCTTAAGAAGGCGCTATTTGAGAAGACCTACAACATCCTGCTGGAGTTCGAGGGGGAAGTGGCAGAAGAAAAGCTTAAATCAGTTCTTGACAAACTGGTCGGCTTGGTTGAACAGCGCACGCCAACCCGAGTATCTCACCGGAGGGCCGACAAGGTAAGAAAGAGGGAGGTCCTCGACCTCCGTCTCGACCAGTTCTCGGGTAAGGCCGCCTGGATCACCCTCCGGGGCACTAGCGGCCTTTACGTAAAAGAGCTGGTATCCGGAGACGGTGGGAGAACGAGGCCGAGCTTGGCTGGGCTTCTCGGATCTGGAGCAAGGGTTGTAGAGCTGGACGTTACAAATGTAGGTGGAGAGGCATATGCCCAAATCACACGGTGTAAGAAAACGGACTAGAGACAAGCTGAGAAAATCGGTCAGAGCGCGGGGGATCTCCCCCGTCAGCAGGGCGATCCAGGACTTCGAAGACGGAGCCATGGTCCACATCGTTCTGGACCCGAGCATTCATAGGGGGATGCCAAACCCCAAGTTCCACGGTAAGACCGGAAAGGTCCTAGGGAGGCGGGGGAGGGCTTACGTCCTTGAAGTCAGGGACGGGGACGCCAGAAAGACCGTCATATCCCTTCCTGAACACCTGAAACCCCAGAATTGAGATGATAGTTAAAAAAGTTTTGAGCGAAGAGCTCATGACCCTCTCCGATGTCAGGGAGGCTCTGGAGGAGATAAGGCTTCGCAGGGCCGAAGAGCCAGAGGAGCTCGGCTACGAGCTGCGAAGGGCGATAAAGCACGCCGATATCTTCTCTCAGGGTACGGCAGGGGAGAGCCACATCATGAGGGAGGAGCTCTTAGGGCTTCAGAAGATGACGCCGGAGATCGCCACCAAGATCACCGATGTCAGGCCGAAGACCAAAGACGAGATCAGGGCCCTCTACGCAAAAGAGCGGTTCACCCTATCAGAAGAGGATCTGGACGCCATCCTCGACGTGGTTCTGAGGGCATAAAGATCCGATCGAGGGGATGATGATGACTCCTGAGAGGCCTCCGCGGCGCGAAGAGACGGCTTGGGTTCTCGACTATCTACCCTACGGCCACGTCTCGGAAGCCATGGGCCGGTATCAGAAGAGGCCCATAGTCCAGGGGGTAGGAGAGAGGGACTTTGTCCTGATGGAGATGAGCCCGAAGGAGGGGGCGGTCCCCGAGATCGGCGTCAAGGCGATCCTGGTGGGAAAAGACCGCCCGATCATTGACCGGGTCAACCGGAGGATAGGCTTCGAGGACCTATCCTCGGGGGCAAAGGTGGAGCTCCCCTACGCCCTCCAGAAGATCGTCCTGGATAAAGAGGGGTTCTACCTCCGTTTCTTCAACGAGGCAGGTCCCCTGACCACCAGGATGCACGCCCTGGAGCTCTTGCCCGGGATCGGAAAGAAGCTGATGTGGGCGGTCCTAAACGAGCGTAAGAAGGGCCCATTCAAGAGCTTTGAGGATCTCACCGAGAGGGTGAAGGGTATCTACAACCCCGAGAAGCTCATCGCGAAGCGGATAGAAGACGAGATCGCCGACGACCGGATCAAGTACCGGATTTTCACCGCAGATCCCCGTCGACGTTGAATGGGTCAGCGAATCTGATAGCCCCTTAAGAGGATGATCTGATTTTCGAGGGGGCGGCCAGGGAGTTGAAGAAGCTAGGTCAGAACTTTCTCGTCGACGGGCGGGTCCTCGCCCGGATCGGCGATTACGCTTCCCTAAACGAGGAGGACAGGGTCCTGGAGATCGGTCCTGGGACCGGCAACCTCACCAGGATCCTATCGGCCCGGGCTGGTAAGGTCTACGCCATCGAGGTCGACCCCGGTCTCGCCTCGGCCCTGGAGGGGCGCCATCCGAACGTCGTGGTGATGAGGGGAGACGCCCTGAAGGCCCCCCTCCCGGATTATAACAAGGTGGTATCCAACCTCCCATACCAAATCTCTTCGAAGATCACCTTCCGGATTCTGAAGAGGCCCTTCGATCTTGCGGTGCTCATGTACCAGAGGGAGTTCGCCGAGAGGATGGTGGCTTTTCCGGGGACGAAGGAGTACGGGAGGCTCACCCTAAACGTCTCCTTCCGGGCCGAGGCCGAGATCCTCGAGATCGTCCCCAGGGGGGCGTTCCGGCCTATGCCGCAGGTAGAGTCGGCGATCGTCCGCCTCCTGCCGCGAAAGACGCCTATCCCCGTCGACGAGAAGGCCTTTGACGATATCACCCGGGTTCTCTTCTCCACGAGGAGGAAGAAGGTCAAAAGATCCCTGGCGTCTATGGGAGCCTCCTTGGGCGCTCTATCGCGGATCGATCCCCAGATCCTGGATAGGAGGCCCCAGGAACTGACCCTTGAGGAGGTCGCCCTCATCGCGAGGACGATCTCCGGATAGGCGGCGGGGAAGGGGGGTTACACCCGGCTCTTCGAACCTCGATTTTTTATACTCACCTGCCCAACCTACAGCCGATGATAGCATCTGTTGAGCGCTCGCAGGTCTCGGGGGAGGTGGCGGTCCCTCCCTCCAAGAGCTATACCCACAGGGCGATCACCATCTCCGCCCTCGGGCCCGGAGGCTCGGTGAAGCGACCCCTTCTCTCCGCCGACACCAGGGCCACCATCGCCGCCGCAGAGGCCCTGGGGGCGGAGATCGCGATAGAGGGTGAAACGCTGGCAGTGGCTGGCGTTGGAGGAAGGCCGAAGACCCCGGATAACGTCATCGACGTCGAGAACTCCGGAACCACCCTCCGGATCATGGCGGCGGTGGCGGCCCTCACCGATGGAGCCGTCCTCACGGGAGACGCCTCCATCCGGGGCAGGCCCAACGGCCCCCTCTTGAAATCCCTAAATGACCTCGGAGGGGAGGCGTTCTCGATAAAGAGGAACGACTGCGCTCCCCTGGTGGTCCGGGGAAAGATCCGGGGGGGGAGGACGGTCCTCGACGGGAGGGTGAGCTCCCAGTTCCTCTCTGCCCTCCTCATATCCTGCCCCCTCGCCGAGGACGAAGCCGAGATCGTCATCGACGGAGAGCTGAAGTCCCGCCCCTACGCCGAGATCACCCTGGAGATGCTGGAGGAGGCGGGTGGAAAGGTCGAGACGGACTTCGAGAGGTTCTTCATCCAGGGCGGCCAGAGGTACCATCTCGAGGAATACACCGTCCCCGGCGACTTCTCCTCCGCCTCCTACCTCCTGGCTGCGGCGGCGGTGACCGGATCGCGCCTGATGGTCCGGGGGCTGCGCCCCTCAAGACAGGGGGACTCGGCGATCGTATCCATCCTCCGGGATATGGGGGCGAAGATCTCCTGGGACCAGGAGAAGGGCGACCTCGTCATCGAAGGGGGGGATCTGGAGGGGGTGGAGGTGGACGCGAGCCTCACCCCAGACCTCGTACCCACCATAGCGGTCCTGGGGTCTCTTGCGAGGGGGAAGACCGTCGTCAAGAACGCCGAGCACGTCCGCCACAAGGAGACGGACCGGCTTTCGGCTATGGCGATGGAGCTCTCCAAGATGGGGGCGGATATCGAGGAGAGGCCCGACGGCCTCGTCATCGAAGGCGGGAGGCTTGAAGGAGCGATCGTCTCTGGCCATCACGACCACAGGATCGTCATGGCTCTGACTGTGGCGGGGCTCGCCGCCGGAGATACCAGGATTGATACGGCAGAATCGGTATCGGTATCCTACCCGAGCTTCTTTGAGGATATGGCGAGGATCGGTTGCCTCGTCGAGGTCGGCGGATAAAGAGCGGCAAAGCCCTCCATAAGTCTTATGTACCAGTAGCGAATCTCTGGCTTGGATTGGCGTTTGCAGTTGATTCGCCCCATCGGCGGTTGGCCGATGCGCGGGCGGCGTCGGACTATGATCCGGGGCTGCTCCAGAAGGCCTACCAGGCCTGAGATTTCTGGAGGAATGATTTGCCAGAAGATAATGAAGAGCTGAAACATATAGTGCGGATACTGAATGTGGACTTAAACGGTCACAGCCCCGTTCAGATGGCGCTCACCGGCATTAGGGGGATGGGCAGAAGGAACGCCCGGCTCCTATCCCAGAAGGCTGATATCGACCCCAATGAGACCCTGGGGCTCCTCTCAGACGAGGCGATATCGAGGCTGAGAGAGGTCGTCGAGGCTGCCCAGAGCCACCTCCCGGTCTGGATGACCAACAGGAGAAAAGACCTCCTCACCGGCGAGGATAAGCACTTGATGGGAACCGATCTCGTCCTCACCCAGAGGGAAGAGATGGATATAATAAGAAAGACCCGGAGCTACAGGGGGATCAGGCACGAGCGCGGCCTCCGCGTCAGGGGCCAGAAGACCAGATCCACCGGGCGAAGGGGCGCCACCGTCGGCGTCAGCAGGAAGAAGAAGTGATGGAGGCGGGTTATTATGGGATATCCTGGTAAGTGTAGGAAGAGTTACGATACCCCGCGCCACCCTTGGGAAGCCGACAGGATGGCTTCCGAGCTGGAGCTTGTCAAGAACTACGGTCTGCGCAACAAGAGAGAGGTCTGGAGAGCCCAGAGCCTAATCCGGAAGTACCGGCGCGTAAGCCGTCACCTTCTGGCTGCCATAGCCCGGGGAGAGACGAAGCTAGAGGCTCAGGCGACGGACGTGCTGGAACATCTCAAGAACTACGGGATGCTGAAGGAAGACGGTGACCTCGACTCCGTCCTCTCCATAAAAGTGGAGGACCTCCTGGAGAGGAGGCTTCAGACCCAGGTATACCGGCAGGGGCTGGCCAAGTCCCTCAGGCAGTCTCGCCAGTTCATCACCCACGGCCACATTCAGATCACCGGCCGGAAGGTGACCGTCCCCGGATATTACGTGAAGAGAGGCGAGGAGATGACCATCGATTACTACCCTGGCTCCCCCATGACTCAGGAGGCTCATCCTGAGAGGGCTGCCAGAATACCCAAGGTGGAAGGATAAACATGGCAGAAGGAAAATGGGGCGTCGCCCACATATACGCCTCCTTCAACAACACCATCATCACCATAACCGACCTGACCGGCGCGGAGACGATCGCCAAGATATCGGGGGGGATGGTAGTCAAGGCCGCCAGGGACGAGAGCTCCCCCTATACTGCGATGCAGATGGCGGGGCAGATCGCCGAGCAGGCGATGACCAACGGGATCATAGGCGTCCACGTCAGGGTCAGGGCCCCCGGCGGGAACCGGCAGAGGTCTCCAGGACCCGGTGCCCAGGCGGCGATCAGAGCTCTGGCGAGAGCAGGGCTGAAGATAGGGAGGATCGAGGACGTGACACCCATCCCCCACGACGGCACTAAGCCCTCTGGCGGAAAGAGGGGGAGACGGGTGTAAGCTTTGAAGGTGGAACTCTTAGAGCTCAGAGAGGACCGGGTGAGGTTCCTCCTCAGGGGGGTGACGCCAGCCTTTGCCAACGGCATAAGGAGGGCCTGCCTCGCGGAGGTACCGTCTCTCGCCATCGATGAGATAAGTATTTATGACAATACATCGGTCCTCTTCGACGAGCAGCTCTCCCTGAGGCTGGGGCTTGTGCCTATCAAGGCCGAGGACCTCAGCCTTTATAGGGTCTCAGAAGAGTGCGACTGCGGCGGCGCCGGTTGTCCAGCATGCCAGGTGGGGATGACCCTCACGGCAGAGGGGCCCTCCATCGTCCACTCCGGAGACCTGAGGTTTGGAGATCCGGCAGTTAATGTCGCCTTCGAGAAGATACCCCTAGCCATCCTGGGGGAGGGCGAGAAGCTGATGCTGGAGGGGATTGTGACCCTGAACCGGGGGACGGTCCACATCAAATGGCAGGCAGGGACCCAGTGCGGCTACAAGAACCTCCCAGACATCGGGATCAGCGAAGATTGTGAGCGCTGCGGAAAGTGCGCCGATGTCTGCCCCCGCGAGATCCTGGTGATCGAAGAGGGGGACGGAAGGGTGAAGGTAACCGACCCCACCAGTTGCTCCCTGTGCAAGCTCTGCGTCGTCGAGTGCGAAACCGGGAGAATAAAGGTCGTTCCCATCGAGGACGTATTCGTCATGAAGATCGATACCGACGGATCGATCTCAGCAAAAGACCTCGTAATAGGGGCCGCGACCGAGATCAAAAGGCGCGCTATGTCGCTGAGCGAGCAGTTGAGCGAGCTCGCATGAGGCGCTGAAAGAAGATCATCCTCATCAAACCCAAGGGCGGGGGTTGCCAAGCCAGGTCAAAGGCGCAAGGTTGAGGGCCTTGTCTCGCAGGAGTTCGTGGGTTCGAATCCCATCCCCCGCACCAATTTACTAGTAATCTTTAAATAGCAATATGCCCAAGTATATCTTTGGTGGGTATATTGGTTAAACCTGACAAGTCTCGTTATGTCTACGTCTACCTTCCTTCCGCCGAGGATAAGAAGCGATGGGATAACCTCGCCTCCGAGGCCAAAGTCCCCCTCTCGAAGTTTGTGATCGAGATCGTGGAGAACGCCCTGGCGGATGAGGCGGAGATCAAACCTCGAGCAGAGCTCGTCAAGCAGCTCGGCTCACTGAGGGACGAGATAAGGAAGCTGCAGGAGGAGCTGAAGCTAAAGAACATCGTCCTCGATAAGTACGAGAACGAGCTGAAGAGGTATCGGAGCGCCGCTTTCCTTGAAGACGATTTTGAGGGCGCTAGGAAGTACAGCCGGGAGCTCATCAAGATACTGAAACGAGGCGACCTTATTGACAACTACCGGCTTCTCGAAGAGCTTGGGATCGATCCGCGCGAAGCCGACCTGGTGAAGGCGGTATCGACGGAGCTTGAAAACCTGGAGACTTACGGGCTCATCACCTCATCGCCGAGAGGTTGGAGGTGGGTGGGATGACGGATAAGACCTCTGACAGGAGCTCCTCAGGGCTCGATTCACTCGTTCACGAGGACCTTATTGAGCAATACCAGGAAGATAGCGAGATCCGGGGGCTGTCGCCGGAGTCGACTCGAAGGTACCTCTCATCGATAAAGATCTACGTCCAGTTCCTCGAAGATAACGGAATGGACCTCCTGGGAGCCGATCGCAACACGATAAGGAAGTTCCTCGAATACCTCCGAAAGGTGAGGGGAGTCCACCAGAAGACGATCGAGAACTATTTCACCGGCCTATCGGGGTTCTACGATTTTCTTGAGTACGAGGGGCACGTGGACAAAAATCCCGTTCACTCGGTGAGGAAGAGGTATCTGAGAAGGTACAAGGACAATGACGATGGTCAAATGAGAAAGCTCATCTCCATCGAAGAGATGACCCACCTCATCAACTCCATCATGGATATCCGCGACAAGGCGATCATCACCCTCCTTGCGAAGACGGGTATCAGGCGAAAGGAGATGATAACCCTCGATATCGACGACATCGACTGGGTGGAGCAGAGCATCAGGCTGAAGCCAACCCCCAAGAGGACGAACCGGATAGTCTTCTTCGACGACGAGACGGCTTTCATCCTGAAGAGGTGGCTTCGGGCGAGGGCGTCCCGTAACGGCGGCGACTCAAAAGCCCTCTTCACCAACACCAACGGCGGTCGGCTGAACAGAAACGGCGTCTATACCGCCGTCACCAAAGCGGCGGACCGGGCCGGCATCCACAAGCCTGAATCGGATCGGATGGAGGACCACTTCTCGCCCCACTGCTGTAGACACTGGTTCACCACCCACATGAGGCGATCAGGGATGCCCAGGGAGTTCATTCAGGAGCTCCGGGGGGACGTGCGGAAGGAGGCGATCGACGTCTACGACCACATCGACAAGAAGGAGCTTCGCGAGAGCTACCTCGCGCATATTCCGCAGTTGGGGGTGATTTAGTTATTCTCTTCTGGCCTTCTTCCTAAGTCTTATACCTGCAGAAAATGGGCTATTTATTTTACTCTGTATTTTTCTAATAGATTTCTCCAACTCAAAGTGGTCATCAATGATCTTACTAAGAATATTAGTTGCCTCATTCATATCATGTTCTTTCGATTCATTTTCCAGGAAATATAAGAAAGAAATGAAATCTAAAATTTCCATGGTTCTCCAAACATCAAAATAAGGCTCCCGTTCTTTTTTACTTAATTCGTCCAAGAATGCTTTTATGATTTCTGCTTCCGTAGGGTTTTTCATATTAGGTATATTTAAAATGCTACATAAAATTTGGGGATTCAATCGATAGACGTGCCTGTTACGGCCATTTACTTCTGTATCACTAGAAACGAGAAGCTCTTTTTTTTCCATTTTCTTAAGCAGATGGCTGAGTTGGCTGGGGTCCTTCAAACTTTTTAATTTTTTAAGCTTATCTTCTGACCAACCCTTCTCTTCTGTTGCCTCTATTGAAAAGTACTTTTTTGCCATATTATAAGAATAATCTTCTCCAAGAGCTAGGTACATAAGAACTAAGCTCGTTCTTTCTTCGCCCGATTGCTTGACCGTATCTTGCCATTTCATACTTTATGATATGTGTCTTAATTCACATATATAGTTTGCTTATAATATGTTGTTAAACTACAATATATTAGATTTTGGCTAATTTAGCCAATATATTGGATAATTAGGGTCATCAAGTCTGATATTGCTATTTATTTGAATCTATCCTAGTAAGAAGCATGGTACTAACAGATCTCGATAGTGTCTTACACCCCCGCGCAAGCCGGGAAATCGCAGCGCAGGTGCTGGAGACTCTAAAATCCACGCCGGCGACATGCGCAGCGGAAGTGTCACAGACCGTTGGCTGTTCTTATGTCACGGCAGAGAAGCACCTCGCGAAAACAGTAGAAGCCGGATTGGCTGTTGAAAAGAGACTCGGCAAAGTACGTGTCTTCATCGCGAAGAAACACGATATGAAAACTGTAGGGATCCAGGAATGATATCTTCCATAGAAATCCGCCGTCTAAACCCCTGGGAGGAGGCGGTCGGTCATCTTACCGAACTTAACGATGAAGAAAGCATTCTACTGGTTAGAATCGGAAAGATCGTTTTGGCTCTCCCAACTGACATGGTTGATATTTTGCGCCCTCTCGTTGGACAGAAGATCGCGATTCTTAAGACCGATGATCCGGCCAGACCTTACCGATTCCGCCGTGTCGATCCCGACATCGCGACGAAAAATGAGCTTGCCGGTGCTGCGAACACCGGTGGAAGCGACGAACACTGCGCACAGACCACAGGAGCGACCAAGTGATCTAGATGGTAATTATTATACTCATCTTATTTAAAACCTCCTACTCAAGCGCGATCTCCGAGGAAATTCCCCGAGAAGGACCAGTGGTAAAACAGTCTCCATCGGACCAGTTAGCGGAGTACGTTGAGGAGGCGGTCTAAGTGTCCTCCTCCTCTATCACGGAAGAGCATTACGAGCGCCCTGAGGTCCGAGATATCGTCCTGCGGCAATGCAATTATGGAGGAGGTCTGCGAGCCCTCAACGGTGACAATGGGTGGTATGTACACCAAGATAAAAAGGTGCGACTCCGGAGCCCAGACGATTTTGACGACACAATAAGCAGGGCTCGGACACTGTATATAACTGCTGATGTATTTGACCCAGAAGTATTCGAGACCTCTGTACCGTGGGAGGAGGGCCCAGGTGGCGAGGGTAAATCCGTGGAACCTATTGGAGAACGGGGCGACTTAATCGCCTACACCCTCTTCGCCGATATTGACGCGACTAAAGATGAGGCTGACGAGGGCGACAAAGAAGGTAAGCCTAGATCGAAGATTTATCACGAAGGCCGCATCGAGGCCCTGGAAGCGGCGGCGACGTTCATGGTGGTGTATCTACGGGACCGGGGTATCTCGGAGGCCGTCGGGGTGCTCTTCTCCGGTCAGGGGATTTACGTCTGGCTCCATCCGGGGCTCTCCGATATGTCTGAAGTGAGGGCCCTCCCCGACTTCGACCGGGCCCGACTCGATAGCGACTTCAAAATCTGGCTGATGGCCTTCAATGACCTTTTGGCGGATATCGAGGTTGAGTTTTTCTCGGAGCATCCGGAGCACGCGGGGCGAGTGAAATTCGATAAGCTCAACAACCAGAAGCGTAAGATCAAGTGCTTGCTGTCGATTCACAGGGATCTACCTTTCGCGGTCGTCCCACTCGATAAAGATGATATTCGGATCGACCTGGACGCAGCGCGGGTTCCAGACCTCCCCACGGAGACGGTGGCGCGGGCGATGGTCTGGCTCGATTCCTGGCGTACAGGCAAGGGAGAGAGGACCGCTCTCGCCCGGATCCTCGAATCCTACAAGACGAAGGCCGAGGAGGGCGTGACGACGAAGGCGAAGACCACGGGGGAGATCCGACGAGCCACCGAGCCTGTCCCCGTCGAGGCCTGGTGTCCCTTCTATCGAGCACTACTGGAGTTCCCGGGCGGGGCTGGGGCGCATCGGGTTTGCGGAGCCCTAGCTACATGGTTGTATCAATCCGGCTATTCAGAAGAAGCGGCCTTTGAGATCTGGTATCCAATAGCGATGAAGTGCAATGTGGAAACGAGGATCTTCTATACGTCTTACGGGGTAATCAATTCCCCGAACTGTGAAACCATCAAGAAGACGAGCGCGGGTTATCCGATGCTCGGTTTTGGCGGAATGGAGCTATGCGTACCTGATGAACGATGTAAAGAATGCCGATGGCCCGGAGATTACACTGACAAGCGCTCAAGGACGATCGAGGATATTAAGCTCGGTGCTGATAAACTGGTTGAGGAGTTTAACGCGGACCCCGTTGCCGGTTCCAAGAATGAATCTATCCTCTGCGATCTCCTGGACCTCCGAGATAATGAACCCGTTCTATATGATCAGGTCGTTGGCAAAGTCAACGTAAAAAAAAGCACTATAAATAAGATCATAAAAGATTTCGCCGAAAAAGAGCAACAAAAGGCTCAAGATCAAAAGAGGCAAAACGACGGCGTCGATGCAGTGTCAGTACAGCAAGCGATCGAGGCAGTGGCATCGTGGTGTGATGGGGCAAAATCAATAGACTGCATAGGTTTCAACAGAAACGATGTCGAATTCTTCCTGCCAATTATTGATATGATCAAAGCTGGGGAAGAAATCCCAGTCGATCGACTATTACAAGCATACGGCCGGCTAAAGAAGTACAACAAGCAGCTTGCCAAACAAGGGATCGATTACGATACCGACGTCATCATACCGGGCGACCGTGGAGCCGATTTTACTATTGAAGATTTCTGTTACGACAAGGACGGCAAGGGAGATTACAAATTTTCAAGATCAAAAGCCGCAGATACTCTGATGTCTAAACTGGATTTGGCGATGGTCAACGGTGGAAAGGATATTTACTGGTTTGACGGCGAGATCTATCGGCCCACCGGTATAGCGAAGATGTCCCAAGCAATGTATCGCACCGCTGGCGACTTTGCAAACCGCCGGGACGTGGGTGAAGTAATTGACCGGATAAGATCCGAAAAACAACTCACACCAGTAATCTTCAACCCGAATCCCTATGTTATGCCTCTGCAGAACGGAGTACTCGATCTGGAGACGGGCGAGTTTCGGGAATTCCAAGCAGATGACTATTTCTCCTTCAAGTACGGCGCAAACTGGGACTGCGAAGACGCCGACTGGATGAAGTTCATCTGGTTCCTCTGCACTTCATTGTCTGATCCAAGGGACGTTTTAACTGCGATCGATGTAATGACTGCGGTTGCTCTACGTATTCCATTCGATGTAATCGTTCAATTGATCGGAGGTGGGGCAAACGGCAAAGGAACCTTTGAGCGGGTTCTGCTCGCTCTCTTTACTGCTGAGAGAAGCACCGCTATCGAGTTGCCTGAACTCAAATCATCAAGGTTTGGACCAGGGGCTCTCCTCGACGTCGATCTCTGGATAATCTCTGAGGTCGAAGGGGTGAAAGATAGCATTTCCGCCCTGAAGAAGATTGCAACCGGTGAGTTATTGGATGCCGATGTAAAGTACGGCGGCAGGACGCGAGGCAAACCCCATGCGATCCCGATCCTCGATAGCAACAACGCTATAGACTATGGGGACGATAGTTACGGACGGAAGCGTCGTACGTGCAGGCTCGATTTTTGTTATACCTTCGGCGATGGTCCCGGAATGAGACCGATTGACCGTCGTCTCGAGGCGTCGCTTATTCAGGCAAGTAGCCTATCCGGACTAGTCGCGATAATCGCCGCCCGCGCTCCACACCTCATCAAGTCAAGGAAGATCTATACCCGCAAGTCTTTGGAAGAGGCTGAAGAGGAGCATAAACGGCAGCGATATTCGTTGAGCTATTTCCTCGATGAGTGCATTTCGACAGTTATGCCAAAAGGGTATAAAGGCCCAAAAAAATTGACAACAAGCGACGCATATAACTCTTACGTCGAATATTGCAAACGGTTCAACGTCCCGACCCCCGCTACACAAGGACAGCTCGGTGAGGAAATTTCAAAGAAATACGGGATAGGTTCGTCAGTGACGACCGTCGATGGAAAGTCCGCGCGAGTGTATAACGGCCTATATCTAGTAAAAACGCCATCGGAAGCTTATGCTGACCACATAACCCAGTTCTCGGACTACAGCAACTACAGTGAGACTACAGCAAAACTACAGGATGGGGTCAGAGAAATCGCTATCGATAACTACATAACTACACCAACTACATCAGATACCTTACTCCGGGTTATAGAGGAGATATTTCGAATTTACTGTTTCATCGAAGCCTGCGAAAAAGAAGATCACATTACCTATGAGAGTTATCGCGATTTCGATGTAGTTGATGTAGTTGCTGTAGTTTCTGGTCGCAGGATATCGGTTTGCGAAACTACAGCTGGGAAATCTTCTGTAGCTAAGCCAGGTTCTGGTGTAGTTTGTGTCGAGGAGGGGTCCGAAACCGAGGATATGGGCGACCTCAGTGACGAGACCCCCGAGCCCGATGACCGTCAGAGTATAGCCGATGAGCTTCGGGACGGCCACAGGCGACAGGCCGATTACCTGGAAAAATATCGAACACCAGAGCCAAAGCCCTCTGGGGAGGCGGGCGAGATCTTTGGGTTGCCAATATCCTATTTCGAGGAACTTGCAATCCAAACCAACGGTTTAACTACCAAGATCTTGATGCAGGCCAAAAAATGGGACGATCTCAAGTCCGGAGTAGCCCTTAATAGCCTCCAGTCCATGGGATGGGCAAAGGACGATAAAGGTAGACTTCATCCACCAAGGTGATTTGATCCCCAATGATACGAATCAGTTTTCAATGCGATTGAGGGCAATTTATATAAATCTATATTTAATTTTTTAATCCGTTATTAAATTGAATGGTTTATATTTAGGTGATAATTTTGAGTTACTAATATAGTGTATATTGCATGTATATTTTTTCTCATTCTCATTTTCATTTCATTATTCGAATGAGCTATCCTGGCAAATGTGTGGTTTGGGTGGTGTGGTGGTAGCGGCTACGGTGTTGTTGTGTTGGTGTGGTGTGTGTGGGCTATGTTGGTATCGTGAGTTGCTTTTCTTGTGATGACGTAGTTTGCTCTGCAGCCCGGACGCACATGTTTTTTGTTGGTTGGTGTGGGGTGCCCGGGACTCGCCGTCCGTTTAAGGGTACTGATCCAGCGCCGCTATCTCATGCGTTTGGCGATATTTGGGCCGTGTTCATACGTGGTCGGAGGTGTGGACCCGGGGGACATGTCTTGACCGCTTTGTTGTGCTGGTTAATGGTGCGCCGCGCTTCGCGCGTTTGGTGGGGGGTCGGGCCCCGGGATCCGGGTGTCGAGAACGCCGTCGCTTCGCGACGTTTTGTGGGAGAAGGGGCCCGGGATTCGACAGTATTCCGGGTTCACGGGTGCTGCATAGCTTTGTTGGTGGAGATAAAGCCCGGGGCTAGATGTCTTGCGCCCGTTGCAAGATGCGGATCGGTCTGATGAGATGGCGCCTTCGGCGCGGGATAAGCTGCGAGCAGCCGCCCTGGGCGCGCGAGCTGGATTGCTGATCCGGTCGAGACTTGTGCCTCAGCATAGTAGGCAGCTACGAATGCGCTTGAGAGCGGTGATATCCGGGAGAGGATCCCGGGAATCCGAATAGTAAACGGCCATAAAGGGGGCACAACGCTGGGGATGTTCCGGCCGCCGAGATTTATAAGAGGATGATATCGACGCTCTTACGGGGTGACGTGCTGACCCATCTGGACGACGGGGAATGACCCTCCTTTGGCATCGGGCATGATGCATCGTATCCCTACGTTAAGATATCCATTCACTTGTGCTGTGGGGAGAGAGTTCCACCCATATTGCCATCAGATAATGTCTGTGCTGCTTGGGAGCATCATGATTTTCTCCTACGTCTCGAGCAGAGACCATTATTGCGCTGCAACAGCATCTGCAATGCTGAGCGTTTTTGCTAATGAGTCGAGATTTTTGGATGGGATCGCGAAACTCGTACTTGCGCCGCGCCCAAGGGCGCGGTTGATCACGTGATCGTTGAGTGCCACTGCCGCCCGGGATAGGCGATAAGCTTTGAAACTTGGCGCCTACCATCCTGGTCGACTCCTGCATGACCTATTTTCATGGAATCAATCGATCGTGTGGACCTCTCCACCTTGCATGTGATGACCATCCTGCTTCGCTGTTGGTGGGTTGGTGGGAAAGAGCCTCAACCCCCGGGGGGTTTCGGTCATTTCGGACCGCGAGGAATACGTCTATATTCACCGTACAGCCGTTTCTGGGCCGAAATCTGTGCGTCTGCTATCTCAAAGCAAACCTCGGGAAATATTGGGGCCCAAAACAGCCTCTACAGACAATATCCAGCATAAAACATCCGCCTTTCGAGTTCTCTTCAGCACCAGAATTCGTGCCGGGGAGGTATCGGCAGAGAATTAAGCCAGTCCAAGAAAAAGGGTTATCGAGATAGAATGAAACCGAATCGTATCATTCATTGCGTCCAAAGTAATAATATCCATCAAACGAGGAAAAAAGACATGCTCCACCAATAGTCAAGATGAAGCATGGCTAGGTTGAAATTACGATGCCAGATACATCACTTTATCCTGATGGCCTATTCATATTCAATCCATAGGCGGATAGACGAAAGCTCCATGGTTTGATAGGTCATAGTCGACTTTCATCAAGTCTCTCAGGAACTCCTGGTGGATCAACTCTGGATCCATATCCTGAAAGAGGTCAGGGTAGAGCCACTTAGCAACGACCACAGTACCGATCGTCATTTGAGGTCCTAGTGAGAAATCGCCCGATATGATGTGGACTCGTCCATCCTTAACGGCATTCACGAACTCAAACCCTGGCGCTTCCATGATAGCGTCTCGGTATGCCTTAAGTGGCAAGTCGTCATCGACCTTGTAGCCGCCACTGTAAGAGAGACCGATGATCACATCAGGGTTCTGTTCCATAACCCACTCCGATTCAACGTCTCCGTGGTAACTGATCAGCGACTGAGCAATATTCACCCCGCCGGCGACATCAGACAGATCGGTATATCCGGTATCCGTAGCATAGGCCCACCTGACTGAAGGTTGTCGGTCGGGGCTTTCACGCTCCATTAATACTGTTACCCTGTCCTCTACAGGTATGGTTGAGACCCTATCTTCAACGGTTCCGATATAGCTTTCGTACCATATTTCGTAATCTTCAACTGCGTCTCTGTTACCTATGATATAACCGAGCTTCATCATCTCTTCCTTCAGGTAATCAGACCTTGAGAGGTCAGCCCTTACTAGGGCAACGTTTGGCGGCAGTTTTTCGTCCAATTGGTCCTGTAGCCCCAGGTGAGTGAAGGTGATGACGAGATCTGGGTCGAGCTCGATAATCGCTTCGATATCTGGCTCCCGGGTAGATCCAATAGATGGTGTATCCTTCAGGTGTGGAAAGAGAAGTTCTCTTTCGTGGACGGTTGTGTCAACCCCGCCTATCGCATCCTCCCCGCCCAGAACAATAACTGCTGTAGCGTGCCGCATGTGAAGGGGAACTATCCTTTTAACGGGCGTTTTTATGTTAACGACCCTACCAGTTGAGTCGATGAGATGAATCTCTGTAGGATCGCCTCGAATAATCTCCTCCACTTTAGCCAGATCATATTCGTCGAGGATACCGTCCATGTTGGCATCAGCTAGATCTGTAGGTTCAATCGTACCATCGATCATTCCTCTCAGGGCGACTAGGTCTTGCTCATCAATGACGCCATCCATATTGGCATTTCCGTAGATTTGCAGAGTGTACCCTGCTGCTATTGAGGGTATAGCCAACAATAAGATGGATGCGAGCACCAATCTCAATTTCGAATTCATAATACAACTCCTCCAGCTTGACGGGCTTGACGGTATATCATGGATTACGATTCGCCGTCAGTAACTAAGATATTGTATCTTATAATAAGTATTTCAATCTTTGTAATACAGATTGATTAAATGCATGATTGGTATCTCACTCCTTTAGTCCTATGAGTAGTCCGCGTTGGTTGGTCCCAAGGATCTGTTAGCGTTAGGGGTGTCGATGGCAAAAGCCGGAGATTATTAGGCCTTGATTCTCATGGGGCGGGGTTATCCGCTTATCTGCTAAAATTGCGGCGGGAGCATATTTGCAGGATGAACAGAATGGGGGCCTTCGGTCCTGAAAACTATTCAACAGAGAAACTGAGGTCGTCGATGTTACATGAGGGCGGGGTTTGCTGTCTATCCGGGATACGGAGGCGTGAGATAAAATGCAACCATATGAATAGCTTTCTTGCGGTGATGATGAATTGAGTAGGCTAGTTCATAGGCTGACTATCAGGGGGCGGGGGAAGATATGTGGACCTGTATCAATTGGGGCGGGAGCTGATCTGAATTCACCTATGGATGCTCTGGATGCCGAGTCTGATATATCCCGGGCTGGCTTTTCGCAACTCTGATTGGAGAGCTCCTTCCGGACAACTTTCATTATGCGCTCTATCTTATCAGCCGGCTCTATTGCGGGGGTTCTCGGTAGGATGATCATCATCATCGGTGCGCTAATTTCCAGGGAGGCGAGCGACTACCAAAATCGGGGGTGGGGATTTATCGTGACCACAGGCCAAGGGCGGCGTAAAATGAGTGGGTATGCCCGAACTCATGCTGGGGTCACTAATTGCGTAGAAGGGGGCCCAGTCCATTTCGCCCGACGGTCCCGAGGCGGGCAGCGGAGGCGAAGATATCCTACCTCAGGCGAGTTCTTTTCTCAACTGGGTGTCCACACTTGCCTGCTAGCGCCGGTGCCAAGGTGCCGGTTGTAAGCTGGATATATGCTGATTCCACTAACTTCGTGGCGTTCATCGATTTGAATAGAGGGGCTGTGGAATCGCTAAATCGGCCGTCGGCTCGCCCGAGCAGAACATTTGCGCGACCCGTCGCCCCCTTGTTGCCGAAGCGGCAGTGTGAGCGTCCCGGGCAGATCAAGGCCCCGGTCCGCGCGTGTCTGGGTGTTCGCGCGTGACCGGATGCCATGATCAGCCCGATCCGCTTTCTTGGTCCTGCCGCTTCGGCGGTGGGGCGACGGGCCGGGTGGACGCAAATGTGCGTTGGGCGACCCTATTGATCCTCCTCGATCTTTCAGCCTGGTCTTTATCCATCGACCTGGAAAGGGGCTCGGGAGCACGGGTACCGCAAATGTGCTTCGCACAACCCTTCGGGACGGATCGGTCTTCAGTCTTCAGCGCCCTCCTTCTCTACGGTTGTTGGAAAGGGGGGAGGGGATAGGTGCACTGCGCCGCCTCGCGTTGCTCGGCGGACCCATGTAATCAAAAAAAATGAGAAATGAAAAATGATAAAAAAATGTGTATGCATTTTGCCTATTATAGTAACTGGAAAATATTTCAACACGGTTAAATCAGATACAGCTTTAGCCAGATCTTAAAGGCCACTCTGGGGATCGAATCAAATACGAGAGAGATCGAGATCTTTCTCTGATCGAGCTATCATCCTCGTCTGATAGACCTTGCGAAAATTACGCTATTGTACAGATGAATACAGCCACGCTCGGGATTTAGTTATGTGACACAAGCCGCCATATCTATATATGATAGTCACATAACTAAGTGTATGGCACGGCAAAAGATTGTCTACGAAACCGGAAGCGGTGAGAAGATCGTAGCTCTGAGGGAGGACGCCAAGAGGTTAAGAGAAGAGGGTGCAAAGCTCCGAGAGATCCAAGGAATGGATCCAGGTGCAAAGGAGAGGGAGGCGGAAGCTGCCAGACTAGAGGAAGAGGCCGAAGACCTCTGGAACGTCGCGAGGTTGGAAGCTCTGTCGGTCTATCAGGGGAGCATCCCGAAGAAGACGAAGAAGGGGGAGGCGACCTACACTTATTGGTATGCAAGCTGGCGAGAAGGCGACAAGGTCAAGAACGTGCACCTGGGATCCATCCGGAAGATGGACAAAGCAGCAGCAACAGAGAAGGCTCGGAAGCTGAAGGCAGTCTCGTTAGGCTGTCACTGACTTGAGAGTACAGGATAGGTACGTTCGCATCTCGTCAGATTAGATTTTAGTTATCAAAAAATATAAATCTCTGCAAACCGTTTTTCTCCCCGAGGGAGCAAGCAATGGGCGATAACGCCGAGATAGATCGAAATGCTGATGATCATGCTGCAACCATCATGGATGCTTCCAAGGCTGAAAAGAAGGCCAGCAGCCCGCCCCAGTTTATACCTGAGATCTCAAGCGGGCCGATCATGATTCGCATGAAGGACGGCAGACCCATAAAGGGAGTGCTTGAAGCCCAAAACCTCTACCAGTTGCTCCTCGATCTGGGCCATGGTAAGAAGATGATCGTATTCAAAGGTGCGATATCTTCAATCGAATACGAGGTCAAGCCCAAGAAGGAGAAGCCTGCGGTTCAGAAGTGGTGATCTATACGAGGGAAAGCTCGGTCAAAGTGCTGGACAACGAGGATATCGAGTTCGCCGACATACTCCACAGTTTGGGGATGCAGCGCAGGATGGCCCTCATAGTCACATATCTGGCAAACGTGGGTGAAGCATCGTCGAGGGAGATCGGATATGCTACGCGCCTAAGCCAGCCCGAGGTCAGCGTGGCGGTGCGAGATCTTCGCGACGAAAATTTGGTCAGCGAGCTGGAGGTCAAGACCGGAGGTAAGGGTCGACCATCATTGGTATATACTCTGATTGTGCCCATCGACGATATCATCAAGTGGTTCGAGAACGAGAAGCTGCGGGAACATACGGAAGTTATGGAGAACTTACAGAAGCTGAAGGGTATGGTATCGTCTCGTGGCCTAGCCGCCGAACCGTCATAGTTTAGGCATAGGAAGGATTACCTCATAGATAGCTTGAACCTTCTCCAGGATCTCGCCGGAAGCCCCTGGGTGAGCTTGAACACCCCCTTCATTGCCTTATCTCCCTTCTTACCCATTGGCCGGGATTGAGGTCCTGGAGCCTAACCCTGCCCCGAAAGCCCTCTGGGGGAGCGCTTTTCGTGCGCTACCCCTACCCCCAGGGGGTCGGGAACGCGAGGCTGGATTAGAGTAAATAGAGGAGAGGGCGGCAGCAACAGCGGTCCTTTTCGGGAGTTGTCGCTGTATCATTGAACATTGCTAGGTAGCTTGGATTAGGTCATTTCGTCGCCAACGGAGGCTGAAGATCTGGAGTGAGCTGGATGAAGGGCTGGATGAGGTCGGGGGTTATGAAGGTCTCGATTGCCGCGGCGATTAAGAGCAAGAGTACGACCCACCGGAGGAGGTGCAACGCAGACCTCAACTCTCCCTCTAGGTCGGCTACCATACCCATGAGGGCCTTGATCATCAGGTGGCCGAGCCTGAACCCGACGCCTATGCAGACGAGTATGGTAGGAAGCTCGATAATGCCGTGGGGTAGGATCGCGACGATGACGAAGCCTATACCTCCAGCAAGAATCAACTGATGGGCGACGATCCCCACCATGAAGCCGTTCACCATGACGACGATGAACGGGACTATTCCGAATCCCACCCCCAGTAGGAGCGCCATCGCCGATGCGAAAAGGTTGTTGATGAATATGGCCAGCATAGTTTTTCCGGGGCTCAGGCTCCATAATCCCGCGGTGGTTCTCGGCACTTCTCCCACGGTGGCTGCTGCCAGTTCAGGGTTGCGGATCGATATAACGACCCCGAGGGCAGTCGCTGCCAGGAAGAGGGTGATTGATAAGAGGATGTAGTGTCGTGTGGACCTGAGGTATGATGCATCTTCTTTCCAGTTCAAGCGATATTCTCCTCCCCTTCCCACACTATGGCGTCGTATAAGATTCTGGCGATTTTCCCTGGGGGGGTATAACCAGCGGATTACGCCCAGAAATTTTCTGGTGGGGCATTTTTAGTACTACTGCCAAATCCCAGAAGGCCGGGATTGTGGGGTTTGATACCCGGGAGATCGAAACGTCTTTTGCCCGTCAGGACAATTACCACCTCCATAATGCAGATTCGAGTTGTCAACTCCCGGGCCGATAATGCCAGCGTGGATACAGAGGAAAGGGTGTTTCATCTGACATTTACTCCTACCACCGTCGCCCTTTTTGATCTGATGCAACGATGCCTTCGTTTGGAGGCGATCCAAGTTTGCTATTTTATTCGACCTCGGTATTCAAATCTCTGCTGAGATCCTGGGGGCAGTTGTCCTGGAGGTTAAATCCATATCATCCGGGCCGGCGATCGACAGCAGGCGAGGCGCCAACGGGCTGTTTCTGCCAGTCCCGAGGATCTTTTCGGCGGGGTCACGCTATCAATTGATACAGCTAGAGAGTCACATAACTTTTACTGGGGTTTAACCACTTCACCACCTATAAGGGGATCCAGATCGATGGGTGTGAATCTCTGCCTTCGGCTTTACTTGAGGCAGGTAAGAATTGAGGAGGAGCTCGACCGGCTCCTCTCCCATACCGTCTGTCCTCAATTCCTTATAATCACCCATCCACCTCTTTAACTTGCGGGCGTTCGTGCTGGAGATGCAGGGCTTAAGTTTGGTCCTCCTCAGGTGGTAGGTATCCATCTCGGCCGATGTCCAATGATGACCCAATCCGTGGTAATCCAAGTTTTTACCCATATTGAAGTTTCACCTGTTACTTAAGAGGAGACCGCATTGATGTCTGATTCACTGCTGTTCTCCACAGCCAACTTCCAATCCTCCAACATCTTTGCGCTCGACCTGATATCATTAGAGAGGGCCATCGTTTGGTTGTAAAGGGCCCGAGCCTTTCTAAGATCGTCCTCGGTTTGTCCTGCGCTAAGAACCGCCTGATCCCTGATTGCAGCAACCTCCTGAGAGAGGTTGACGCTTTGGTTGTAAAGCTCAGAGGTCTGGTTTAACCTACCCTCCGAGAGAGCAGCGCTTATGGCTGCCTGGTCTCTGCTTTCATTTATCTGCTGGGACAGGATCACCGATTGGTTGTAGAGCTCCGTGACCTTGTTCAGTCTATCCTCATAGAGAATGGCGTTCGTGGCTGCCTGGTCACTGCTGGCCTGGACAACCATCGCCAATATCTCTAGATCAAAAGCGGTAGTCATCAACTCACCTGATAGAGCTATTGCTTCCTGATACAAGCTTTCAGTTCGATTCAGTTGATCTGATAAAGACTCGCGGTATATTGAAGTCTCTTCCAGCTGGGCGCGGGACTTGTCCAGATTAGCATCAGTCTGACCAAGGTGGATGCGGGACTCGTCGAGATATCCCCGTAGAACCTTAAGCTGGTCTCGAGATTCGTCCAATACCGTCAAAACCTCATCTAGCTGGGCGCGAGATTCGTCCTGATAAAGTCTCGAAAGGTCAAGATGCTCTTTTGAGGCCGAAAGACTCTCATCAACGAGCTTTGATCTCTCCTCCACCTGCCTGGCTAGCAGGAGGGTCTTATCGTACTGTTCTTGAGCTTGGTCGCGTGCCACTTCTGCCTGGGACATGTACCTCTTGGCTTGATTGACCATCGAACCAGCGGATAGGAGCATTGGCTGGGGTGTGGTTGGGGCAGCAAAGCCGCTAGATCCCATGTAGTGGGCTTGGGACGACTGCCTTGCCCCAACTTCAAGGTTTATCACTCCCAGGCTCTTGCCGCGGCCGATTTCATGCACGGCTGCAGCTTGCGTTAAAAGAACACATAACACGATTGCTGCTAATATGGTCCTTCGGGAACAAAGCAAAATATCATCTCCGATGTTTTTACGGATACGCCTGATGATATATAACACTTTTTTTCTCAATAATAACAAGAGATGACATCATAAATATAGGATATAACAAGAAAACTATGACACTGAAGTATTATAATAATTTTATGAATTATTCCAGGCTACTTACGAGCATCCTCCCCCTAGGAGATATGTAAGCTGAACCCTGGTTGAATAGATCTAGCAACATGAAGAACTCCTCCATGTCCAGAATCGGCACAACCCTGAGTTTCAACTCCGGGATCATAGGGTGGACAGTTTTATTCCGCCATAATTGGACAGATTTAGACCGCCAGTAACAATCGATCTATTGATGCGGATTGGGCAGAGGATTACATGAACATTTTACTTTTCGGACTCCCGAGTCTATCTTCTGGGGTGGAGTCGCATAATTGATCGGATGCCCCTCGGATTCCCTCAGCCGTGAGCTTCAAGAGGGCAGATGGGGAGGGGCTGCCGGGGCGGATCATTCCCGGCTTCCCCTCTCAGAAGTTCACACTGGGCGTGTATGATGGAAGGCACGATCGTGGAGAGGGTGGTGGAATATGACACCCCCTGCCAGAGAGGTCATGCGCCGGTTGGGGAATGTCCCTCCTCCGCGTATCGTGTTCGAGCGAGATATGTGGATAAAAGATAATAAGTTTTCGGTTGATAGTATTATCTAATCAATCCCTCAAACCGAGGGTTGGTAGCGCTACTGTCACAGGTCATCGGGGCGTTTCTGCTTCCGGTCGCTACGGCGGCGACGGAAGCGTTGGAGAAGATCAAGGGTGGGCGGTGATACGCCTCTCGCTATTTTTATTCGACCTCGAGATTCAAAGCTCTGGTGCGATCCTGGGGGGCTGTATTCCCAGAGGTCATATCCCACCATCCGGGCCGGCGATCCTTCCTTGGCTGGGCTGTGGTGCATCCTCTCTTGGCAGTTGCAGCGGTCTTCTCCCCTTGGACCTTCGACGGAGTTGGCTCTGTGATATCTTTCAGCCTTATATGGGAATACATTGGTCATCGGTTAAGAGAAGAATCGCGATGAGGCAGCGATCTCGGTAGCAAGTACAGTGAGATTGGCTTGGTCAAAGAGGCTACAGCAAGTCAGTCTTGAAATCGAATCAAATCTAGATGATGCATAATTCGTGTGAAAAATGGTAAGATTGTGTAGCTTAAACTCCTTAACCGATGACCTATGTATGGGAATATAGAACCATGACGTGACCGCAACGCCAAAGGGCCGGGAACGTAGGGATGGACTCCGGGCAGATCGTGGCGGTGGAGGCAGGGGTATCGCCTGGGCTGGTGGAGTTCGTTCTAGGGGTGATAATTACGAAATACTTTTTAGCTTGGTGAGACAGCCTTACCCCGAGGATGGGAAACTAAGATGCGATCGAGCCTAATTTTACTGTGGCTGGTATTGCTGGCTGTCCTGGTAATGCCTTGCTGGGGCCAGGACACAGCAGTGGGTTGGAATAACAAAGGCGTTGCTCTCTACAACCTTGGCGAGTACGACGAGGCCGTCCAGGCTTATGACGAAGCCATCAGGCTTGATCCCGAATTTGCTATTGCTTGGAATAACAAGGGCCTTGCTCTCCGCAACCTTGGCGAGTACGACGAGGCCGTCCAGGCTTATGACGAAGCCATCAGGCTTGATCCCGAATTTGCTATTGCTTGGAATAACAAGGGCCTTGCTCTCTACAACCTTGGCGAGTACGCCGAGGCCGTCCAGGCTTATGACGAGGCTATTAGGATAGATCCTGAATATGCCTTGGCCTGGTATAGCAAAGGCCTTGCTCTCTACAACCTTGGCGAGTACGCCGAGGCTGTCCAGGCTT
Source organism: Candidatus Methanocrinis natronophilus (assembly GCA_029167045.1). GTDB lineage: Archaea > Halobacteriota > Methanosarcinia > Methanotrichales > Methanotrichaceae > Methanocrinis > Methanocrinis natronophilus. Next base: position 49,649 of record JARFPK010000002.1, on the reverse strand, counting down.
ATGACGAGGCTATTAGGATAGATCCTGAATATGCCTTGGCCTGGTATAGCAAAGGCCTTGCTCTCTACAACCTTGGCGAGTACGCCAAGGCAATCCGGTCTTATGACGAGGCTACCAGGATAGATCCTGAATATGCCTTGGCCTGGTATAGCAAAGGCCTTGCTCTCTACAACCTTGGCGAGTACTACGAGGCCGTCCAGGCTTATGACGAAGCCATCAGGCTTGATCCCGAATTTGCTATTGCTTGGAATAACAAGGGCCTTGCTCTCTACAACCTTGGCGAGTACGCCGAGGCTGTCCAGGCTTATGACGAGGCTATTAGGATAGATCCTGAATATGCCTTGGCCTGGTATAATAAAGGCATATCTCTGAGAAACCTGGGCAAATACGTCGACGCCAATCTGGCGATTGATGAAGCTGTCAGACTCGGTTCAGTTTATACCCCTCCATGGTACTTCAGCATCTCCGCTCCAACAGTACAATCCCTGGAGGATCTGGCTCGGGGCCTATCTGGACCCGGGGACGACGACGATGAGCGTGCCCGGGCGATCTACCGGTGGATCATAACGAATATAAAGTACGAAGTTTCGGATGCTAACGCTGGAGTTGCAGGGAATCGGACTCCCGATAGGATGCTGGAGGAGAGGCGAGGCATATGCATTGAGTACAGCCGGCTATTTGCGAAGCTCTGCCAGCTCTCTGGCCTTGAGGCTGTGGTGATAACAGGCCACGGCAAGGGGTCGGGATACTCGGTAGGTTCGAATATCCCAGACTCCGCAAATCATGCCTGGAACGCCGTCAGAATCGACGGGACCTGGTGCCTGGTCGACGCGACGTGGGGATCAGGCAGCATCGACCCCGAAGAGAAGTTCGTCGGGGATCTCGAGGAGTTTTATTTCCTCACAGCTCCGGAGAAGCTGGTCTGGACCCATCTCCCCGACCATCAAAGCTGGCAGCTTCTCGACGAGCCATTATCGAAGGCTGAGTTCGAAGCGCTTCCTTATCCAAAAGCCGCCTTCTTCAATAACCAGATCTCGATCCTGGATCCGATAAAAGGGACGATAGACTATGACGGCGAGGCTTCCGTCAACCTCTCAGCCCCAGAAGACGTGGTCTTCATCGCCGCTCTTTTAGACGAGAGGGGAGTTAAGCTCCCAGACCGGCGGTTCACCCAGGTCCAGCGATCCGAGGATGCGGTTATAATCCGGGCCGAAACCCCTGGTCCAGGAAACTATACGTTGCGGATATACTCAAAGAGGTCAGGGAGGCTGGAGGGGCCGTACGATTGGACCCTCGACTACCGGATAGCTGCCGGGAGGAACGCACCGACGGGTATCGGCTTTCCCGTGATCAGGGACGGCTTCTGGGAGATGGGCTTGGGGGCGAAGAGCCATCCCCAGGGGCTGATCAAAGCGGGAGCAGAGGTTGAAGTAGCCTTCTCGGCCCCTGAGGGAGTCCTTCTCCTTGCTCGCCTCTTCGACCGCGAGGGGCTGAAGCTTTCCGAAAACAGGACCTTCGCCCAGAGGGAGGGGGAAGATTACGTCGTCAAGGCCGCATTCCCGGTGCCAGGCGAGTACACCCTCCGGATCTACGGGAAGCGTTTGGGCGATCCCGGTGGCGAGTACGCCCCGATGCTCGAGTACGACGTCGTAGCCGGAGGCGGTGGCGAGAATATCGGCTATCCCAGGACTCTGGGGGCCTTCATCGAGGTCGGAGGACGGCTGGTCGCCCCCATGGAGGGAATGCTTCCGACAGGAGACCATGAGTTCGAGCTTCTCGTCCCCGGAGCCGAGGGAGTGGCAATCATCAACGACGGAAGCTGGACTCACCTGACCGGTGAAGGAGAACGTTTCTGGGGTGAAGCCACCCTATCCAGAGGAGAGGCTCGGGTGGCCGCGAGGTTTGGAGAGGGGTCAACGTACAACGTTCTCTTCCTCTACTCCGTTGTATGATCATGAAAGAATCAGCTTGCGGGCAGGATAAAACTGAAACGCTTCGTCCGCTCAGGCCGTTGAAGAGAGATGAGATCTTTAACAACAAGAGGGTAAATTATAATAGGGTAATGTTCCATTTAGCCCGACGAGTAAGATGAAATTGAGATTAAATCCAATAATAATAATAATGGTCCTATTAATGCTAGCAGGTCTTTCCTATCCCGTGATGAGCCAGTGCATCTACGATGTCAGAGATTTTGATGTAACCCCTGAATACGGTTACCTCGATTTCAACTACTCTGCTCGAATAGGCGCGAGCGGTGATAGGTACGACTGCCATCACTCTCTGGCTTTTGGAGAGTTTCAGATGGTCTTGACCATATACGATGGGGATACGCTTCTGCGCGAAGAACGATCTCCCATTAGACGACTTAATGAAGAGGAGAGAACCAATAAATTAAGCGATCCCTTCAATTTCGGCCCTTATAACTTCCAGAGACATTTTGGGGTAGAAAGAACATCTAACGCCTCCTACGAGCTCACTATCCTGAGATCGGGAATAGAGGTAGCAAAAATTTCGCGCAAAGGTCCTATAGTTCAACCTCCTGTCATGCAGAACGTCCAATTCGATGAAAAGCTCTATTTCTTCGAAGATCTCGCTGTAACAGTCAGCTTCATGGACATGCCTGGCCTAAATCCCAGAGCTCATTTAACGATCTCCGGCCCCCTAAATGATGATAACACCGTTAATTGGAATACAGGAGCGTCGTCCTGTATAAGACAAGGAGATATCTACAGCTGTCAGATCTCCCAACCTATCGCCAGCTTTCCTATCTCGAGCTTTCGCGACGGAGGCGACTTCAGCTTCTTTTTAAACTACAACAACCTTCGTATGAACATCCAAGAGGGCCCCTACGATTTCATGGTCGTATCCTATTCACCCACTATCATTGAGCCCATTTATATCCCAGACCGGTTGGACTACACCGATTTCATCATCAGTGCATACGTCCTCGACGAAGGAATGAAGCTTATTGGTGGCAGGCCCACAGGAAGCGTTGCTGAACTTATCATCTCACATCCTGAAAAGGGTTCAATCTCGTATAATAATTCCCACCCCCGCATAGAAGCAAGCTATATGATCTTCGAGTGGGATAAAGAAATGATACCATTCGACAAGACTGACGTAGATCTCTCCAACCCCGACAAGGGAGGCCAAGATTTTGTAGGTCGGCTGGTATACCATAACAGCAATTGGGATTATAAATCAGAATCTGAACCCTTGAACTTCACGGTAGTAGAAGAGATCCCTCGCTTGGATCCGCCCCTCAAAGATCAGGTAGTGTACGTTCAATCAGGGCAAGTGACAAACAAGGAACTAATTGCAATTGTATCCTTCTCCAAAGGCCAGGGATCTATGGTATTGGGTCTAAAAGGCCCAGAGCTCGATACAGCCCAAGAGACGGCAGGTACGTCTCTAGGAGGCAATCGATATCGGTATAATTGGCAGATCCCATTCGATGAGACCCACGCAGGTAACAATTACACGTTATCCTTCGATTTCCTTCATCCTGACCTTCCGGGCGGCGCCCATATGTTTGACGATATCGAACTATCTTTACGAACCATATCAATAGTTTATAGCAACGAGTCTGTATCCCCGATCTCCGGGCTTTGGAATAACAGCTACACCTACGAGGTCACCGTCGACTCAAGCGTCGAATCAGATACTGTGCTGCAAATTTATGACCCCTGTAGCCGGGAATGGAGGTCATTATCTTCAAAACCCCTTCTGACAGGTAGGTCAATCCTGAACTGGGAAATTCGACCCTTCTACCAGTGCTCCAATATTGAAGGGTCAAATTCCATGTATCGCTTCAAAACGAGCTTCGCCGGGATTGAATACATCTCAAATCCACCTTACTTCGGCCCCATAATTGAAACTGATAACAATGAACATCCACCACGAGACCCTGACCCTCGTCTCGTCTTCATCGATTACGATCCAGAGATCTCCGTGAGGGAGGCCTCAAAGACTTATCAGAAAGTACGGGCCCAGGTAGAAAGTCCCCTAGGCCAGGGGGATATGAGGCTTGGGATAACTGGTCCTGACATGCATTTTGAAGAGACATCTTCGGGCATTTCTATGGGGTCCAATAGATACACCTATTCGTGGTCCATACCCTTCATGCCCGAAAACGCGGGCAACCACACCATATCCCTTTATTTCGTTCATCCCGACCTGAAGGACGGGGGCCATACTTTTCCAGAAGGGACCATGAATGTGATCGTGGACTATGATGCAGAGGAGCCTCAGCTGGTGGATTTGATCTACAACCCCCTGATATTGATCGAGGATGACCATATCTCCGAGCAGATGATCCATGCAGAGGTTTTCTCTCCTGCAGGCCAGGGAGAACTACAGCTCAACCTCTCGGGGCGGGGCAAACTGGTAGTCGAGAAAAGTCGTGGGGCCGATCTTGGCGATGGACTTTACAAATATACCTGGTCCGTTCCTTTTGATCGGTCTAATGGTGGGAACGAATATAAAATTTCGTTGACATATCTTCTTGAAGGAGTCAGCTATTCGTTTGGCGACCGTCTCATGGCAGTTGCGTTGAAGAATGATCAGATCCCTGAAATCTGGGAGCCCACCCTGATCCTGGAATATGATAGGACCTTATACTTGCCACCAGACGGCCAGAAGGACCAGAATATCCGGTCAACCGTAAACTACAGCCCCGGAATGGGCCGACTCAACATCAACATTTCGGGACCTGGTATTCATTTCATCGACAGCAAGGAGGGGCGCATGCTGAATGGTCAACGCTATGTATACGAGTGGACAGTGCCCTTCAACGCCAGCCACTTGGATACTAGCTATGTTATAGCCCTTTCGTATAGCCATCCCAGCCTACCTGGTGGCGAGTACAGTTTTGCAGATAGGATGATGCGAGTTGAGCCAAGTCTTCCAACCAATATCACTCACTCCAGCCGATGGATCAATTTCAGCAACCCAAGGGTGACCCCATCGCATGGATCCGGCATAACTAAGTATACATATTGTGTCGATATCGACACAGATCTAAAAGAAGCTGATATCCAGCTTGCTATCGCGAAGCCTAACTCCCGGATGTTTATACCTGGAAATATCGTGCGCTACGATGGATCGAACAAGACCTTATGCTGGCCTGATACCGTTATCAACACCAACCAAGGCGGTAATGCCAGCTACAAGTTCGTGTCCCAGGCTGCCAGCTCACAAGCGTACGAGGGTCCTACAGTTGAACCGCTTAATGTATCAGGGAGCGTTGAGCCGTATCTTGGTGTGGTGCAAGGTTCTCAAAGAGACAACGATCTATACTCATTCACCTATACCGCACGGATAACAGATATCGGTGAACACGCGGTACCCTGGGTAGAGCTGATGGTAAGACCACCCAACTCTAGCTGGAGGACAGTTGGCGAAAAGAAGCAATATGATCCGGTCAAGGGCAAGATCAGCTGGACTGTGAAGCCTTTCGGAAATGAGAGCTCGTTTGGAGATGCTGAGTTTAAGTTCAAAGTTGATGGTCTCGATACCCATATATTTAAGGGACCTGAGATAGTCGCCATTTATGATGAGCCTAGCTGGATAAGATCTGGAGCAAATCTATACAGTTACAGAGCGTGGTTCAACTCCACAGAGGACCTTACAATAGATCTACTTTATCGAGAGTATTCTGATGATAGCCCGGGAAGGAATAGGGCGAACAGCTCTCAGAACTACGAAGCAAATAGCGGTAGAATAATTATGACGTGGCCAAATCTACCCGCCTATAGAATGTTCGATTTTGATATTCAGATCAGCCGAGAGGGTTAAACTGCATGATTAAAATATGGCTTTATTTCAGCGCGGGCGTCATATTACTATGTTTATTGTTTGTTACTATAACCTCTGCATCCGGCCAAGGCGAAGATTATTGGGGGCCACCTATTCCCAACGGTGAAACAAGCGGAGAGCAGGACATCATCAGACGTGGGGGGAGAAGCCATCTCAGTCTTGACCAATTCATTCGGTACCTTGAAAGCTGGCAAAAAGGAAACGCAGATAAATATCGGTACATGACTCAGCTGATGCGGCAAGGAGACCCTGAGTCATACAGATCCCCTTACATATGGCTGCATTACAATGGTAACTCGACGGTTTCGAGAAATGAGATCCCCATGATATCTTTTGTTGTAGAGAACCCAAATTCCATAGATCTAAGAAGGGTTCTGTTCATTGATATTGAGGTCAAGACACCAGGACAGAACGATTACCGAAAGGTCAATCAATTTCCACAAGTGATACAGCCCTTTGACTACAATGAACATGGGGGGAGGTTCATAACATCATTGAAGAGCTGGCCTGAAATCAGATCGTTTTCACAGCTAGGTGGTGTAGGGGAACTAAAAATTAGGGCCTATATGACTGACGGTGACGAAGACTATTATTCCAGCCGTCATGGAAACCAACCGCCCCACTACGGGGAGTTGGTGATCAATATCACAAATGCCCCGCCTCAGCTATTTAACGCCACGTTGGTCGGTCCCGAGTCACCCCGCTACAACGATCCTTTGGAATATGTTGCCGAAGTCTATGATCCTGACGGGGACCTGCTAAAAGTTACATTGCACATTATCGACTCTTCAGGAATACAGGTGCGAAAGGAAACCCAAGATGTAGAGTCAGGCCGAGTCATTTTTAAAGCAGGCCAGTACGGCTTCTTTAGAGAAGCTGATGCAGGAAAGAACTTCTCTTACTTCTATAGCGTGGACGACGGGATAGACGTTATGTATTTCCCCTCCAGTGATAACCAGAGCACAACGTTAGAAGGACCCAACATCAGATCCAATCCCAAGCTATGGGTGGAGAACCTCCACGTAGAACCCGAGGACGATAATTACTACTACTGGGGAAAATATAACTTCAGCCTGGAGATGAGAAACCAAGAACCGTATAACATTGAGATCCCTGTGACCTTAAAAATAAAGACCGAAGATAAGAACTGGAAACAGGTCTCAACCAGAACTGTCACCGTGACTCCAGACTCCAAAAGGGAATATTTTTTGGTTGACGATGCCTTTGACGTCCTAGACCGCGGTTCGAATTTCTCGTTCCGCTTTGAGTATCCGGAGTACGATCAGAATGACGAGCTATCTTCTGAGATTCGCTGGACCAACCCGATTAACAAGAAGATGATGAAATACAATTTTATCTCATTACCAGTAGTAATCAACCTACTGTTTGTGTTGCTCCTTCCCCTTATAGGTGGCATATTCCTCGAAAAATGGATGGGCAAGGGGAGGATAGGGTGATCCAATGAACATGATGCAGGTATCATTCTTCGCCATGTTGATGCTTTTCATCTTGGGATGGGGGGCTCATATCCTAAACGTGAAAAGAGTGCACAAGAGGATAGAGCTGCTGGAGCACAAGGCCGTCCCAAAAGAGAAACTATTCTCCGATCTATACAGCTGCCAGGGATCCAACTTCAACGCTCTTGCCCTCGCTGCATGGATCCTATTCATAACAGCATCGTTTTTCCTTTACCTTTTGACACCTGAGTTATTTCCCAATCGCAACTACTTCGTCCAGCTTCCATGGCTGGCTAGCAGCTGGGTGGGACTGGCCCTCTTCGGCCTGCTGGGATCTAGCACAATGTTTTTTATAATAATGGGATCCGAGAAGTTGCCAGAGAGCTTGCGTTGTTATCGAATTGCCGAGCTCTACGGCTATTATTGCCTGAGCCGAAACGAAAAACGGGCTATGATAGTAGCCATACCGATGCTAATGATATCCATATTAATATCCACCCATATGGCCACGATCCATCCTACCGTCTGGGCTCGAGAATGGTGGGTGGCGTTCATCCTCCTTATTGTCTCCCTTTCGCTGCTTATCTGGCCGATGGTCAAGGAGATGTGGGAGGGAAGATCATGAGATTATGCATAGTGGGAATAGGGGGGATGGGTGGCAAGGTGGCCCAAGAGTTCCTGCGAAATGAGGACTTAGTATCATGCAAGTTGGCCGAGTTCACCGGTGGAGAGCATGTCACATCAGGAGGAATCAAGGGGGTATGGCTGGAGTCAGACGAAAACGACGCGAAGAATAAGAACATGTTTTTCAAGGACGGTAGGCAGAACACTCACGATTACCCACTCTACTTCATACCTCACGACGTGGTGCCAGATGGTCATCCTGTCCATATGAAGTACGGCTACGATATCAAGAAACAGGGCTATGTCAGGGATGCCCAATACCTCAAAGCTGTCTTTGAGGTCTTCGAGGACGACCCAGAGATAAGAGTAAAAGTCCAAGACCTCAGGTCTGCCAATCCTATATTCGACTGTGCTTGGTCAGCCGTCAGGCCTTACACCACTTTAGGGAAGGGAAAGTGTGACGGCATCCTCTTCATAATATCGTTTGGCGGCGGGACAGGCACGGGCTTTGTTAACCCCATCGTCCAACACATCAGATCCACTGGCAAAGGGGATTATCCTGTCTTCGTGTTGGGGGTTTTGACCGAGGAGGGAACTAAATCTGATCGGGAGCAGTACGCCAAGGAGGGTAAAAGGAACCTGGGGGCCATCAGTTCGATATATGACCTACTCACCAAGGGTGATGGGGTCGACGGTGTTATCCTTGTAGACAACCAGATCCTACTCTCCAGATGCGAAGGCGATTATACTCTAGCAAATCGTTACCTGCATCAGGTGAAACTCCCCATGATAGCCGGTCGAGACTTTCCTGGGGAGAAACCACCAAGCCCAGCTGTTAGAGCGTTTTGCACCGAGGGGTGGAGCTTCCCATCGATCCTTGTCCCATGCTATAGCCGAATCCGCCGACGATCCAAACCCGAAACCTCTCTTGTGGAGGAGGCTCTCTCAACGGGACGCCTATTTGGCTGTCAGCCCCGAGACGCTGACAAGGTAATAGTATTCAGCAGAGGCTATCTGGATACAAGCAAGATTAGAAAGGCCATCACTGAACAAATACCCGACTTGACCGATGATCAGATAGCAGTATGGCGAAAGCTAGGGGATAACAGCCATGTAGAGATGTTGATCCTACTGCGCAATCCATACGGTTCGCCGGGTTCCTACCTCAAGGAGGGAACCCTAGAATGGAGGCTCCACAGGGTGATGGCCAGTTCCATAGCCTACATAGATGGCCACAAGGCCGACCTCCTTTATCTCAAGGGTTATTCTGAGTTGGACCAAACCGGTGAGCTGACAGTCTCCAACGAGACCACGAAGGCGTTAGACAATTTCTTCTACGGAGTTCGAGGGCTTAAAGCGGAGCTGGAGCTGGCGATGAAGAGAATAGAGAGGGGTGAGAGGCCGTTTTTCAAACGTCCCCTGCGAATCTTCGACATTGTGAACCCTGACCAGAAATCAGCTTACTCTCTGGATCCGAACTACGATGAGATAACACCGGCTCAGAGGGCGCAGCTACGGAGGATGATCCAAGAGGAGCTCGAGTTGATGGGGATCAAGACCTGAGAGATCGACTATGAGTTTAATGGGTCCCAATTCAGAAGCGCACTTGGTTTGGATTGCCCTTTCCAACTCATCTGCATCTGCTGGGAGGAAACTCTTATGAATACTATTTGGAAGATAATATGTATCGCCGCATTTATAATTTTGTGCCCAAACCTCTGTTTAGGGATGAACCAATCCCAGAGCGACGATCGCACATGGTACCGCTTTGAAGCACCTGACGTCTCTGCAGGGCTTGTAGACGAAGGCCCAGGAACCGCTGCGGGAGAAGAGAACTCTCTTTGGATAGTCGACCTCGACGCTGAGGAGACGCGAACGTCCCTTGAAATCCCGATGGGTTTCTGGGCGAGGCTGATGCTACTCCCCTCAGATAGTGGCCATCTTGAGATGTTCTGCCGCTACCCGACCGGGACGGTTGATCTCCTAATCGAAGATGACGTCGAAGCCGGAAGCTTCTACACTGCCTGGTATCAAGCAGAATGGTCTGGCACCTATGAAATATGGTATCGCCTGGACGGTGCCGAGAGCAACCAGGTTATGTTCAAAGTCGGCCAAGAGTCATTCGGATATCGGGGAATCGGCTCAGGTCCATCCGCCCCAGGATCTATGGCGCCCTCATCAAGCTCCCGAGGATATGGCGGTCCCTATGTCATGTCTGCCCCTGCACCAGAAGCCAGTGTCAGTATCGGTTTCGCTGCAGGAGGAGCCAAAGACATTGAGAACTTCAGGCAGAACATAGAGCAGGGTTATCTTCCTCTCCCGACAGACGTGACCTATGAAGGCCTCTTCTACGACTATTATTTCGAGACCGGCGAGGTTGACGAGTGCGAGAAGCTCTTCTGCCCCTCATATAGCTGCGCCATCTCGAAGGATCCGCTCTCCGGCGAAGTTCAGCGTTACCTCTCCGTCGGGCTCAACTCGGGTATCACCGACTTCCAGAGGAAGAAGCTGAACCTCGTCGTCGTCCTCGATTACTCCGGATCGATGGGCAGCCCCTTCAGCAAGTACTACTATGACCAGTTCGGCAACTGGGTTGAAATCGAGGATAACTTGGAGGACTCTGGCAAGACGAAGATGGAGATAGCAAACCAGGCTGTAGTGGACCTTCTGGGCCGCCTGAACGGTGACGATCGTTTCGGTCTTGTCGTCTTCAGTAACAATGCGTATGTAGTCGAGCCTCTCACAGATGTGGAGGATAAAGACCTCGAGAAGCTTGGCAAAGTCATCCTTGATATTCGGGATTACGGCGGGACGAACATGGAGGCGGGGATGACCAAGGGGACATCAGCCTACCGGAAGTACATCGATATCGACCCCTCTGAGCAAGAGAACCGGATAATCTTCCTAACTGATGCGATGCCGAACCTCGGTGGGACCCGTGAGAACGACCTTCATAGCATCCTCGAAAAGAACGCAGGTCATGGGATATACACGACATTTATTGGGATAGGTCTCGACTTCAACACTGAGCTGATCGAGAAGATCTCCAAGATCAAAGGAGCGAACTATTACTCAGTCCATTCAGCTAGCAAATTCAAGGATCGGATGGACAACGAGTTCGATTTCATGGTTACGCCTCTCGTGTTCAACCTGACTCTTGAACTTGATGCGCCAGGATACCAGATCGAGAAGGTCTACGGCTCGCCAGAAGCGGACGAGGCTACCGGCGAGATCATGAAGGTGAACACCCTCTTCCCATCGAGGGCCGAGGAGGGGGAGGTCAGGGGTGGCATAATACTGATCAAGCTGAAGGAAATCTCCTCTGAAGGGGAGATCAAACTCGGAGTCAGCTACGAGGACAGGAACGGGACAATAGACGGAGACGAGGCTCAGGTCGTCTTTCCGGATGACGATCCCGATTTCTATGAAAATAACGGAATACGCAAGGCTGTCCTGCTGTCGAGGTACGCAGACCTGCTCAAGAGCTGGATAGCTGACGAGAGGCGAGCCATGGACACTGGCCAGGAGGTTGTGCATTCAGTGACCATGGAGGAAGGGATCATAGTTCCGCAGCATATTATTCTTGGCAAATGGGAGCGACAGTCTCTGCCCTTGCATGTCTCGGATCACTATATATCGATCTTCTCTACATTCGCCTCGTACTTCGGGACTGAGAGTGTTGCAATAGAAGACATCGATTTGCAGCAAGAGATGGTTATCCTGGATAAGCTGCGCGGTTTCGAAGGTGACGAGGTTCGGGAGGTCGATGAGACCTCCCCTTCTCTTAGTGATTCAGATAATCCGGTCGTTGATGCCCCAAAGGAGGGTGGATATCAGACACAAGAACCAACTGCAAAAGCACTCGAAGAGATCAATCCGGCTGAGGAAATCCCCCTTTCAATGTCGGTAGCTGCGATATCGACAATATTGGCTGCTATCCTCATGAGGTTCAGGAGACGCTGAAAGAAAGCAAGGTGGTGGGTGGAGATGAAACTGAAACTGATATTGTGCTTGGTAGCTCTGGTGGCGCTCGCGGTACCGGCAGTCGCGGATGAGGTAGAAGATCTCATACGGGATCTGAAAGGAACGGACCCAAAGGACCGAATTAATGCCGCCTCTGCTCTTGGTGAAATAGGTGATGCGAGGGCGATTAATCCCTTGATTGCAGCGCTCAAGGATGAAGACCAGAACGTCCGAGATGCTGCTACCAAGGCCCTCACCGACATAGGCGAACCTGCTGTAAGTTCTCTTATCGAGGCCCTTAAGGATAGCGATGAAAATGTCCGAGCTCTGTCTGCAGCTGCTCTGGGCGACATTGGCGAAACACGAGCAGTTGATCCACTCATTGAAAATCTAAACGACGAGAAAGTGTATGTTCGAGCGGTGACGGCTTTTGTTCTTGGTTATCTCGGTGACCCAAAGGCTGTTGATCCGCTCATCGCAGCCTTAAATGATGTTGATTTGAATGTTCGGCAGGCAGCTGCTACCGGGTTGATCTTCCTTTCCGACAAAGCCCTACGACAAGATCCTGAGGATGCTGACGCTTGGAATAACAAGGGCGCTGCCTTGATTTCCCTCGGCAATTATGATGAAGCCCTAAGTTGTTTTAATGAAGGTATCCGGATTGATCCAGAAGATGCAGGCGCGTGGATCAACAAAGGAACAGTTTTAGTTTTCCTGGGCAAGTATGACGAAGCTGTTCAGGCGTGTGACCAGGCCATCCGCCTAGATCCAGATAACGTTTTGGCATGGACCAACAAAGGTGCCGCTAATAATCATCAGGGAAAGTATGACGCCGCAATCGAGGCTTACGACGAAGCCATCCGGCTTGATCCTGAGTATGTCGCAGCCTGGAATGCCAAAGGTTTTACTCTTTTAACGCAAGGCAAATATGACGAGGCGATTCAGGCTTACAGCGAGACTATAAGGCTAGATCCCGAAAATGTCTATGCCTGGGGTAACAAAGGGTCTGCTTTTGCTAAACAAGGCGAGTACGACGAAGCCATCCAGGCTTTCGACGAAGCCATCCGACTCGATCCCCGGTCTGCTGGTCCCTGGATTAACAAAGGAAGCGTTCTCTTAAGCCAGGGCAAGTACGACGATGCGATCGAGGCTTACGATGAAGCGATCAGGCTAGATCCCCAAAATGCCGCGGCTTGGAGTTACAAAGGCCTTGCCTACAGAGCGATGGGCAAGCGCACCGAAGCAGACGCAGCGATCGCCAGAGCGGAGGATATCCGGATGGGGCGGTGACCCGCCTCACCTCTCCAAGCAATTTTTATTCAGCATCGTTATTCAATTCTCTACGTGCGTTTTACGGGCATCTCGTCCTGGGGGTCCCTGACTATCACCTGGGCAACGATCCTCGCCAGGAAGGGCGATGGAGGGCCCGTCCCGGTGGATATGGCGATCTTATACGCACCTTCCCCCCCATCCTCCCTGGTTGGTACCGGGATAGTCACATAACTACAGTGGAGCGAAGAGGTCCGGGCTCTCCCCCTCCTCCGGCAGCAAGGGAGAATTGTAGCGGTTATGTGGAGGGGGTATCTTGCTGAGATATAATCAAGGCCGTCATGTATGGGAGCGGCGACGGAATAGAAACATTTTTAGTGGTTGACGGCAGTATGTTTCGCCGGATGGAGACTAAGATGAGGCTGAAACTGATTCTCGGGGTCCTAGCGCTGGTGGCGCTGGCGATGACCGGATGCAGACAAGATAAGCTAAATAGGATGTGACGATCGAGTTCTCCGGTGTTGCGGTGGAGCTATACAAGGGTGAAATGCCCGGTGCCCCACCATTTAGATTGATTATTTTTCTATGTAACTTCTGATGTGTGGGGCACGATCCGCAGCAAATTAATCAACATCACCCTTTACCAAGCAATCCTTGTCCCAAGGGGAACCTTTAACGAGAGCGTCACAGTCGGTGACAAGGTCAAGGTATACCGCGCTTACTTTGAAGACGAGATCGGATGCATCGTGCCCCTTCAGGGAACTGAGAACTACTACTTCGAGCTTGCTGCAGAAGAGAAGACTGAGGTTGTCGATGAGGAAGAAACCTAGGTCTTCGATGAAGTAAAAATTGAGGAAGAGCCTGAAACTTTCAACTGCACTGAATGGTACGTAGCTTGGGCCAATTCCTGGGAAGACAAATGCAAGGAACAGCCATTGAAATGCGAGGGGCTAATTCTGCCCCACCAATCCTTTTTATATTCATGCAGTAAAACTTACTTGATGCAATTAAAGACCCGTTCTTTTCCAGGGGGATGATAACTCTTGTTTCGACTGATCCTCTCGATTTACAGGGCGCTACTTGATGGGCGGCCCGTCTCCCTGCCTTCTGGCGATCTCTCTCTATGATCGCTCGATGTGACGGTGTAGTTATGTGACTATCAGTAAGTCAAAAAGGCGAGAGCATCACATAACTTTATAAAGGCAATTTCTGGTCGAAAGTTATTTAAGGCATTTTGACATAATAAGTCATTTATGTCATTTGGACCTATAGACATAGCCGGTGAACGGCGACGGCTGGTATGCCCTCCAGTGTTTAGAGTGGTGGATAGCGCGGGGCGGATGTACATAGGCAAAGCATACGCCTACAAACCGTTTGTGGCGTTCGTTACCTACGTTCAATCCGGAGACCACCAACAATATCTAAGTGCGGGCAGGCAGGCGTTACCGTTATTCGATCCTTTGATAGAGAAAAAATGTGAACTGGCGAACGCGGTAAGGTCTGAGGCCTACGAAAACGCAGACCGGGCCGGGTTGAAGGTATATGACGATGACATGTACGAAGCGGACTTAACTGAAAGAGATTTTAAAAAAAATCTCGACATTATCCTAGACGAAGTTATAGAAAATGAGATCTACCAAATTGGAACCGACGAGGGATTAAGGCGAGCGGTCCTACCCATTGCCGACCTGGTGGACTATTACGCAACGTTTATAGAAGAGTACTGTGCGATGAATGAATACGAAGCCCGTGTGGCAGCGAATAAGGTGATTAAAGCACTTGAAACCGTCTTGAATCCTGAGTATGAATTAAAATAGACCACCCCCAATATCTCTTTTTTATCTACGATTGATTTAAAATAGCATATCTTTTACTCATAGCGGGGGTCCTAGATTATGGCCCTCTACCTTCTTCTGTCGATGGTCGTCTCCTCTTTAAAGGCCCAGGGATGCTAGAGGGGTGGAAGGCTGGAAGATCTCCACCGACGAGACGATCGGGATATAGTTATATTACTCCAGCCCATCGAAATGATTGTGAGAGTCACATAACTAATACTGGAGCGTAACCTTTCGACCCCCTCACCACGCGAGCTTTTACCTGTCAGGAGAGCCCGGTACGGCTGGGCGCGATATCGGGGATCGAAATGCTTTTCATCTGTCGGGGCCATCTCTATTGAAGGAGCGGAGACTAAGATGCGATCCAAAGCAATTTTTGCGGTGCTGGTGGTGCTGGCGGCACTGGCGATGCCGTCCACTGCGGATGAGGTAGACGATCTCATTCTTGATTTAAGGTACGGCCAACCAGATGCTCAAAAGAATGCAGCCAAGGCACTCGGAGAAACCGGTGATACAAGGGCGGTCGATCCCCTTATTGTAGCTCTCCAGAATTCGAACAGCGATATCCGAATGCTATCAGCTTATGCTCTTGGTGAGATTGGTGATCTAATGGCAGTTGATCCTCTTATCGCAGCTTTAGACGATGATACTGGTTCTGTCCGAGGATATGCCGCTCATGCTCTTGGTCAGATTGGCGATCCAAAGGCGGTTGACCCTTTGATCGCAGCTCTCAATGACCGCCAACTAAAGGTGAGGATTCATTCTGCGGGCTCGTTGGTCAGATTAGGAAAACCGGAGTACTTCGACCAGGTAATGGAGGGCATCACAAATCAGAACTCGGATGTCAGAGAGGCAGCTGCTGAGGCTCTCGGTAACACCGGGGATCCTAGATCGATCGAGCCACTTAATTATATGGTTGCTAACGATAAAAATTCTGCAGTCCGACAAGCAGCCGCGAAAGCGTTGCAGAAGTTATCAGTCTCCACCTCGACACCTGTGGATGGACGAATAACTTCTGTAGTCTGGCCTGATGTCCGTAACTACAATTATGACGAGGCGGTTCCGGTCACGGTTAATTTCAGGAATACGGGTTCTCAGCCCCACTCATTCTGGGTTGGATACTCGGTCCAAGACGCTAATGGCAAGTGGTGGGATGCGTTACATCAGCAAACTGCGTCTATTCAACCTGGATACTCATGGTCTGTTCAACTTGAATGGAATCCTCCGAACATCGCTCCAGGGGGAGTTTACGCTTCTGCTGTAACCCTATGGTCGGGGTATGATTCAGATACTGGATTTTTAGTGGGAGAAATCGATCGGAAGTCAAAAGCATCAGCTTTCTGGCTAGTGGCCTCATCGCCTGCGTCAACTTTGCCACCTGAAACCGTTTGAAAGGCAAATAGAGGCTACCAACAACATCTACTTTTTTATGTAGAACGGCGACTCAATTGTCCGACCCCTCCTATGTTATCATCGAGATACGTTTAACCCCCAACTTCTCTGGCAGGAGCATCCTGGTCATCCTCCCACATGCTAGCAAAATCAGTTACTAGAGGACTGACATCAGATATAGTTATGTGACCTAATGTACCATAATTGAATTGATAGTCACATAACTAATCGGCAGCGCACGCAGTTTTGCGTAAAAGAAGTCGGGAGGAGATTCTTAACCAGTCTACCTCGCTGAAATTGATTTAATATTTTATTTACACAGAATGAATTATCAGATCCAACGCGTTCACACCATGGAAGAGTTAAAGAGTAGCCATGAATAGGCCGTTGCCATGAAGACAAAGATGAGGATGTAAACCAGGTTCTTCATTCATATAATTCTCATTAAATCTCATTCGGCTCATGCTGATTATGAATCAAGAATGTCGATTTTCACTTCAAAGCTGCCGAAAAACGGCGGTATTCAGGGAGTTTCATGTTTACATCATTCTGACCCCCGGAAGAACCGGCCTCGCTGCATATTATTTACATTGTATACATATAGCTGAATAGCAGCGCTGCCTTTTTATATTCAGGAAGCTTATATCTCATCATGCAATTGGTCACCATCAGGCTTACTGAAGAAGAGTACGATAAGCTGGAACATTACTCGCGGAAGGCGGGCAGGTTAGGCATCATACGTAGCGCAAGCCCATACGCTGGTTGCCAGCATATCATGCGGGAGGTGCTGAGGATATATGAAGACCAGGCGGGTCGTAATTCGTCTCAGCGACGATGAGATGGAGTGTCTTAGCGAGTACGGCCAGTTATTGGTGAGCTACGGCTATATCAAGAAGAACACTTCGTATGCTGCCGCGAATTGTCTGGTCCGATTTGTTTTGGATCAGTATTGTCCTTGAAGTCGCTACTTTCCAGTGGGGTCCAGTCTGGGATCGACCTCAAGACCGCCCAAGATGGTTATTCTGCGCGTTGGGATGGCTTCCATGATAAATCCCATCCTCGTGACAGCTCACGCTTGCTGTTGGGGTGAAAACGACCAATCAGGCTGCTCATCCTTCTCTTAGCGGCAAGACGATGAACTCACCTCATAATGTACCAATAGACTTATGATAGTTCGGCCCCCACGTTCGGCAACGAGGGAGGGATGACTCGCTGGAGAATAGAAGCACAAAGCTCAGGCCCAATGCCATCGTCGAGGGACCGATATTCCCCGAGCCGATAGAGATAACGAAAACGGCAGATATGGGCGATTTTGTCAAGGTCAGTGGCAAGGGGTTGAGAACAAACCAATTTTACGATCGAGTCCTATCGAAGGAACAGCTGAGCACCCTCAAGAACGTCACCTCAGATGGGGAGCCGTTTGACGGCGATCCGTCCAGATTCCGGCTGGGCGTGGAAGCGAGGAGGCTCAAATGGGCTCATGAGTACGACCCCTACTTCTCCCTATCTATCGCCAGGGTTGATCCCCTCCCCCACCAGCTGGAGGCGGTCTACGACTACTTCTTGAAGCTTCCGAGAATTAGGTTCCTCCTCGCCGACGACCCTGGTGCGGGCAAGACCATCATGGCTGGCCTCCTCATAAAGGAGCTGAAGATCAGGGACATGATCAAACGCACCCTCATAATCACGCCAGCTAACCTCACATTCCAGTGGCAGAGGGAGATGCAGGACAAGTTCCACGAGCGGTTCGACGTCGTCAGGGGCGAGATACTCAGGGCCAACTACGGCTCGAACCCCTGGCAGGATAAGGATCAGGCCATAACGTCTCTCCCTTGGGTATCTCGGATTGAGGACGCTAAAGAGAGCCTTCTTCGCAGCCACTGGGACCTGATCATCGTCGACGAGGCTCACAAGATGAGCGCTTACAGTGCGGATCACAAGACCCTGGCGTATCAGCTCGGCGAGTCCCTCTCCGATATGACCGACCATTACCTGCTGATGACCGCTACACCCCACAAGGGCGACCCTGAAAACTTCAGCTTATTCCTGAGGCTTCTGGATAGAGATGTCTACGCCGACGTGAAGAGCCTGGAAAAGGCGATGGAGCAGCACGAGGCACCGTTCTACCTGAGAAGGGTCAAGGAGGCGATGGTCACATTCCCTGATCCCGATACCGGGACGGTGATGAGCCTCTTCACGAGACGTCTCGTCCAGACGATCGAGTTCAAGATCGACGACGAGGAGTGGGACCTTTACGATGCCCTCACCCGTTACGTCGAGGACCAGTCGATCAAAGCTTCCGAGGACGAGAACCAGGTTCGAGGTCGTGCACTAGGTTTCACCATGGCGATGCTCCAGAGGAGGTTCGCCTCAAGCACCTATGCCCTCAGGCGGAGCCTGGAACGGATGAAGGAGAAGCGAGAGAAGATCCTGGCCGATCCTGAAGGGTACCGCCAGCAGCAGATTCTCAGGAAGATCCCTGAAGAGTTCGACGACCTCCCTGAAGACGAGCAGCAGTCCATCTTAGACCAGCTGGAAGATGTGGTGGCCTCTATCGATCCGGATTCGCTTCGTGAAGAGATTATACAGCTCGGTAAGCTGATCGATCAGGCTCGTCATCTGGAGGAGCATGAAGTGGAGTCGAAGCTCCTCAAGCTCCGGGAGGTGATGAAGGAGCACGGGATCTTCGACGACCCCAAGATGAAGCTCCTACTCTTCACCGAGCATAAGGACACCCTCGACTACCTGGCGGGGGACGGAAAAGATGGCAGGCCCCTGGGAAAGTTGATCGAGTGGGGGCTGTCGGTAACCCAGATTCACGGCGGTATGAAAGTGGGCGACCGGGACTCTCCCGGAACGAGGATCTACGCCGAACGTCAGTTCAAGGAGGAGTGCCAGGTGATGGCGGCAACGGAGGCCGCCGGCGAGGGGATCAACCTCCAGTTCTGCTGGTTCATGATAAATTACGACATCCCCTGGAACCCCATGAGGCTTGAGCAGAGGATGGGCCGGATACATCGGTACGGCCAGGAGAAGGACTGCCTGATATTCAACTTCGTATCGACCAACACCCGAGAAGGTCGAGTCCTCCAGATGCTCTTCGACCGGATCAAGAACATCGAGAGGGACCTCGACCCTAAAAACACCGGCAAGGTCTTCAACGTCTTGGGCGACGTCATGCCTTCTAACCAGCTGGAACGGATGCTCCGGGAGATGTACGCAAAGAGCCTCACCGAGGAGGCGATCAAGAATAGGATCATCAAGGACGTCGATATAGAGAGGTTCCGCAGGATCACCGACTCGACCCTGGAGGGGCTGGCCAAGCGGGAGCTTAACCTCTCGGCGATCGTCGGAAAATCTGAGGAGGCTAAGGAGAAGAGGCTCGTTCCTGAAGTGATCGAGGACTTCTTCGTCGAGGCGTCCCATCTTGCAGGCCTCCAGCTCAAAGGCGCGAAAGGTAGCTTCCACATCTACAGCCCAGGGAAGATCCCAAAGACGGTCCTCTCCATCGGGGAGGGTCTGGAGGCGAGGTTCGGTCAGCTGGGAAGGGAGTACAAGCAGATAGTCTTCGACAAGACCCTTCTGTCCGCCAACCCTACGGCCGAGTGGGTGACTCCGGGCCATCCCCTCTTTGAGGCTGTAAGGGAACACGCTTCTATCCATACCGAGGCCGACCTGAGGAGGGGGGCTGTATTCTTCGACCTATACCGCGAAGACCCGACGAGGCTCGATTTATTCAGCGGAGCGGTCGCCGATGGCCGGGGCAACGCCCTCCACCGGAGGCTCTTCGCCGTCGAGACGAATATGGATGGGTCCATGTCGATCCGCCAGCCCACCATATTCCTGGACCTGATACCTTCGGGGTCGGCTGTCGGAGTTCCTGACGGTGGCGATCTGCCTGATAGGGAGGCTGTGGAAGGATATCTCTTCGAGAAGGCGTTGCAGCCCTTTCTAGTCGAGGTGGTGTCCCAGAGGGAACGGGAGCTTCAAACGATCGAGCATCACATGGAGATCAGCTTGAACGAGCTGATCAACCGGCAGAACCTGAGGCTTGCGGAGCTTTTGACGAGGCAGCAGGCAGGGGACTCTTCGCCCCTCATCGCCGCCAACATCAAGACGACCGAGGAGAGGCTCGACGAGCTGAACTTGAGGCTGGAGAGGCGCAGGAGGGAGCTGGGGCAGGAGAGGCAGCTCACTGTTTCGGACATCCATCATCACGGAAGGGCGTGGGTCTTACCCCATCCGGATCGGAGATCTCCCGAGATCGGGGTGATGGTCCAGGACAAGGAGGTCGAAGAGGTCGCCGTCCGGGCCGTGATCGCCTACGAGGAGGCGCGGGGATGGCAGGTCGAGAGCGTCGAGGCCGATAACCGCGGGTTCGATCTCATATCCAGGAGGCTTCACCCGGAAGATCCGAAGACCGCCATCGAGGTGAGGTTCATCGAGGTGAAGGGCAGATCGGGGGTCGGGGAGATCGCCCTCACAACGAACGAGTACAAGACCGCCGAGCGGCTGAAGAAGGACTTTTGGCTCTACGTCGTCTACAACTGCTCAACGGTCCCAGAGGTTCACACCATCCAGGACCCGGCGCGCCTCGGCTGGGAGCCCCTGGTGAAGATCGAGCATTATCACGTCGGGTCGGACAAGATACTGGGGTCTAGCCGTGATTGATAGGCTATTAGAGAAGATGAGGGAGTCAGGTAAGGTAAGAGCAGAGGGAACTGCGCCGAGGGGGGCGTATTATGTCATGGAAAGATGAACGCTCAGATCGGCTTGATGCACGTTCCTCGCCGCCCGGCTCAAACTTTGCGTCATGGCTCGAACCGTTTGCGTCACGACTCAAAATTGGCTCGATCTTGATCCGCGCGATGGCAATGCCGTACGATTTTTTGAGGGATATATCATGACCCATTATCCCAAACGGCTGATCGAGGTCGACCTCCCGATAAAAGAGATCAGCAGGCACGCCCGGCGCGAGAAGTCGATCAGGCACGGCCACATATCGACGCTCCACATCTGGTGGGCCCGCCGACCTCTCGCAGCCTGCAGGGCCGTAGTCTGCGCCTCCCTCTGGCCGGACCCGGCCCCAACGCCGGACGATCCCCCGTGCCCCGAGAGGTTCGTCGACGACGCGAAGCGGATCATGGGAGAGTTCTGGGACCCGATGAAGACGGGGGGAAGAGACCTCACCGACCCCCTGGAGCTCCGGAGGGCCCTCCTCGACTTCATAGCCGATTTCGCCAACTGGGACCGCTCGACCGACGAGAGGTATCTGAAGGCCGCCCGGGCCCTCACCCAGTCGGCCCACGAAGCCCTCGGCGGTATACCCGGCACCCGCCCCCTGGTGGTGGACCCCTTTGCCGGAGGGGGAGCCATACCCCTGGAGGCGCTCCGGGTCGGGGCCGACGCCTTCGCCTCCGACCTCAACCCCGTCGCCGTCTTGCTCAACAAGGTCGTCCTCGAATACATCCCTCGGTACGGCCAGACTCTGGCGGACGAGGTGAGGCGGTGGGGGGCCTGGATCAAGGAAGAAGCAGAGCGGGAGCTAGGAGAGTTCTACCCGAAAGACCCCGACGGCTCCGTCCCCATCGCCTACCTCTGGGCCCGGACGATAACCTGCGAGGGGCCGGGATGCGGCGCCGAGGTCCCCCTGATGCGCTCCCTCTGGCTCGCGAAAAAACAGAACCGGTCCGTCGCCCTGCGGATCGTCCCGAAGAAGGACGAGCGACGGGTCGATTTCGAGATCATGGAGGACGTCATGGCGAAAGACGTCGGCGAGGGGACGGTCCGGAGGGGCTCGGCGACCTGCCGGGTCTGCGGCTACACGACGCCGGTGGCATCGGTCCGAAGGCAGCTTAAGGCCCGCCGGGGAGGCGCCGCCGACGCCAGGCTATTTGCGGTGGTTACGACGAGGCCGGGACGGCAGGGAAGGTTCTACCGGCTCCCGACGGCTCGGGACCTGGAGGCGACGAAGAAGGCTGCCGAGGAGCTTGAGCGTAGGAAGAAGTTGCACGTGGGGCCGCTGAGTCTGGTGCCGGACGAGCCGACTCCTATGGGCGGCGGAAGCGGCGCGGGCCGGGCCTTCTCCCAACGAAATTACGGCATGGACCTCTTCGAGGATCTCTTCACTCCCCGGCAGGCTCTCGCCCTGACGACTTTGGCGCGGCTGGTCCAGGAGGCGGGGGTGAAGGTGGCGGAAGAGCAGGAGAGCGGGCTGGCGGCGGCGGTGCAGACGTGTCTCGCGCTGGCGTTGGATAAACAGGCTGACAGTAATTCCTCTCTTTGCTCGTGGCGTTCGACGAGTCAAGATATTGGCCACACATTTGGACGCCAAGCGCTGCCAATGATGTGGGATTTTGTTGAAGGCAACATCTTAAGTGGGGCTACAAGAGATTGGTTAAATGCTGTTGAAGGTGGTTTGAAAGCTCTCAACAGTCTTGATGATGGCGTCGATTCAGGGCGTTCAGAGGTACAGTCGGCTGCAAAAAATACCAACCCAGACGAATTTGCTCAATGTTTCTTTACCGATCCGCCTTACTACGACGCGGTACCCTACGCAGATCTCTCAGACTTCTTTTATGTCTGGCTGAAACGCACCTTGCCCTCGTCAATTTTAGCTCAGTTCACAGACCCCCTGGGACCCAAAGATGACGAAATCATCGTGGATGAGGTGAAGGGAAAAGACAGAGCCTATTTCGAGTCCACCATGACCCAAGCACTTGGTGAGGGACGAAGAGTCCTGGCGGCCAATGGGATTGGTGTTGTCGTTTTTGCCAACAAGACCACCACGGGCTGGGAGGCGCTGCTCCAGGCGCTGCTGGATGCGGGCTGGGTCATCACCGCCTCCTGGCCGATTGACACCGAGATGGGGACTCGGCTTCGGGCCATGAACTCCGCCGCTCTCGCATCCTCCGTACACCTCGTCTGCCGCCCCCGAGAGAACCCGGACGGGACTCTTTCGGAGGATGTCGGCGACTGGCGGGACGTCCTGGCAGAATTGCCGCGAAGGATTCACGGCTGGATGCCGCGCCTCGCCGAGGAAGGGGTCGTCGGCGCCGACGCCATCTTCTCCTGCATCGGCCCCGCCCTGGAGGCCTTCTCACGATACTCAAGGGTCGAGAAGGCGAGCGGCGAAGGCGTCCTCCTCGGAGAGTACCTGGTGGAGGTATGGGCTGCCGTATCGAGGGAGGCCCTCAACATGCTCTTTGAGGGGGCCGACACCACGGGCTTCGAGGAGGACGCAAGGCTCACGGCGATGTGGCTCTGGACCCTCTCTGCAGGGGCCAACGGGAACGGCAACGGCGGCAAAGGCTCTGGAGGCAGGGAGGGCGACGAAGGCGACGAACGCGAAGAGGGAGAGGAGGCTGAGGAGGAACCCTCATCTCAGAGGAAGGGCGGATCGAAGGGCTTCTTCCTGGAGTTTGATGCTGCAAGTAAGATCGCCCAGGGGCTTGGAGCCCACCTGGAGAAGATGCCGAGCATCGTCGAGGTGAAGGGGAGCCAGGCTCGGCTCCTCCCCGTCGGCGAGAGGACACGCTACCTCTTCGAGAAGGCGCCAGCCCAGGTCGGCGGTAAGGGAAGGAGGACGAAGAAGAAGGACCCCCAGACCCAGCTTCCGGGAACCGGCGTCGAGGCGGCACCGAAGAAGGAGGTGGATGGTCCGGGGCTCAGCCTCCCACCGCCAGGGAGGACGGCCCTCGACCGTCTCCACCAGGCGATGCTCCTCTTTGCGGACGGGAGGAGCGACGCCCTCAGGCGGTTCATCGTCGAAGAGGTCGGCGGGGACCAGAACCTCTGGAAGCTGGCAAGATCGCTTTCGGCTCTCTACCCTCCCGGAAGCGAAGAGAAGCGGTGGATCGACGGCGTCCTGGCGAGAAGGAAGGGCCTGAACCTATGACCCTCTCCGATGACTGGAGGGCCGCCTTCCTTGAAAGCGTCAGGCGGTACGAGAAAGCCACCCTCCTTCGAGAAGCCTCCGTCGAGGAGAGGCTTGCCGACTGGACGAGGTACCTGACCGACGTCGTCGTCGAGACCTGCGCCTCCTTCGGCTGGACGGCCTCGGCGAAGGGGCATAAGGACCAGATCCTGCCGGTCTCGCGATCCGAGTACCTCACCCTGGACGTCGTCGCCTTTCCCGGCGGCGGAGGGTGGCGGTTCCCGGCGGCGGTCATGGAGCTTGAAAACAGCAAGAAGAACGACAAGATCGCCTACTCCCTCTGGAAGGTCCTCTGCACCCGTGCCGATCTGAGGATCGTCTTCTGCTACAGGCGCCGCTCAGGCCAGGGCCCTCAGCTGATCGAAGACCTCCTGGAGGTGGTCGCGGGACTCGGGCTTGAGGGCAGGATGAACCTCGACGGTGAGACGCTGATCGCCATGGGCAGCAGGGAAGCCTCCGACCAGTTTCCCTACGGCTTCTTCAAGTGGTGGCGGCTCGACGGAAACACCGGACGGTTTAACGTGATGTGATTTTGACCGATCGATGAGATGGAGAGATGGAGAGTAAGAAGATGGCACTCACGCCCTGGCATAAGGTGGCAACGCCCCGAGAAGATCTCCGGGAAGGAAAGCCTCTGGACGCATCTAGGTTCGCGGTCCATCTGGACCAGGTCAGGGACGGCAACGCTCCCGACGACTACAAGAAACCGTCCCAGTTCTTCGAGCGGACTTACCTCACCAAGAACCTCACCAGCATGGCCGCAGAGGTCGCCCGCCGCCTTTCGGGGGATGCGACCGTCTCAGCGGTCTACAACATGGCAACCCAGTTCGGCGGCGGAAAGACCCACGCCCTCACCCTCCTCTACCATCTCGCCCAAAACGGCCCCGCGGCTAGCAGCTGGACCGGCGTCGATAAGATCCTCGAAGAGGCGGGGCTGGACGCCATGCCAAAGGCCGCCACCGCCGTCTTCGTTGGAACCGAGTTCGATTCGATAGCGGGTCGGGGCGGCGACGGTGAACCGACAAGAAAGACCCCCTGGGGCGAGATCGCCTTCCAGCTCGGCGGTATGGAGAGCTTCAACCTCGTCAGAGATCACGAGACCGAACAGATCGCTCCGGGCGGCGACGTCATAAGGAAGCTCCTCCCCAGGGACAGACCTTGCATAATCCTGATGGACGAGCTGATGAACTACGTCAGCCGTTTTCGCAAATACGGTTTATCCGACCAGCTCTACGATTTTCTCCAGAACCTCTCGGGGGTCGCAAGCGGCCTTGAAAACGTCGTTCTGGTCGTCTCGATACCCGCCTCCGAGATGGAGATGACTTCGGAGGACGAGCAAGATTACGGGAGGCTCAAGAAGCTCTTGGACAGGACCAGCAAAGCTGTGATCATGTCTGCAGATGCCGACACCGCCGAGATCATAAGACGCAGGCTCTTTGAGTGGGGCTCTCAGATGAACCCCGACGGCCGTGTCCAGCTGAGCAAGGATGCCATAAAGACATGCAGGGAGTACGCGGCCTGGGTCAGATCCCACAAGAACCAGGTGCCAGGCTGGTTTCCGGTCGATCAAGCTCAGGAGGCTTTCGAGGCCGCCTACCCCTTCCATCCGATCGTCCTCTCGGTCTTCGAGCGTAAGTGGCAGGCTCTTCCCAGGTTCCAGCGAACCAGGGGCGTCCTGAGGCTTCTAGCCTTCTGGGTCTCGAAGGCCTACCAGGAGAACTACACCGGAGCCCATTCCGACGCCCTCATAGGTCTAGGGACCGCCCCTCTCGACGACCCGATATTTCGGGCCGCCACTTTCGAGCAGCTCGGCGAGGACAAGCTGGAAGGCGCCGTCACGACCGATATCATGGGCAAGAACGACTCTCACGCCATAAGGCTTGACAAAGAGTCGACGAAAGCGATTCAGAGGGCTCGGCTCCATCGGAAAGTTGCCGCCGCCATCTTCTTCGAGTCGAACGGCGGCCAGACCTCCGGTACCGACGCGAGCCTTCCGGAGATCAGGCTCGGAGTAGCAGAGCCCGACCTCGACATCGGCAACGTCGAGACGGTCCTGGAAGCGCTCTCCAAAAGCTGCTACTTCCTGACCGTCGATGGGAACAGGTATCGGTTCAGCCTCAAGCCGAACCTCAACAAGATCTTCGTAGACCGGCAGGCGGGGATAGAGAGGCGGGATATCGACGATTCTGTTCGAAACGCGATCCTCAAGGTCTTCAACGATAACAAGGGCATAAAGCCGATTCCCTTCCCCGAGAAGAGCAACGATATACCGGACCATCCTGCACTGACGATAGCCATCCTATCTCCAAATCACAGGAGGCGTGACGACGAGACGATCAGACTCGTGGAGTCGCTGACTCGCGACCACGGGACCTCCGCCCGCACCTTCAAGAGCGCCATCGTCTGGGCGATAGCCGAGAACGATGCGGCAATGGCCAGCGAGGCCCGCAAGCTCCTCGCCTGGGAGAAGATCCGCGACGAGGAGAGGCTCCTCCATCTGGACGACGGACAAAAGAGATTCGTAAACGAGAACATCGCGAAGGCGAGACGCGATCTTGAGGAGGCGGTCTGGAGGAGCTACAAGAACATAGCTCTCCTGGACAAGGAGAACAAGATCCTCCTGATAGATCTGGGTCTGGCCCACTCCAGCGCGGCAAAGAGCCTCATTGACCTCTACATAAACGACCTGAGACAGAAAGGCATCGTCGAAGATAGGATAAGCCCCAACTTCCTCATGAGAAACTGGCCTCCTGCTTTCAAAGAGTGGTCGACCAGGGCGGTACGAGACACCTTTTTCGCTTCGCCCCAGTTTCCCAGACTCCTCGATCCATCCGCAGTCAAAGAGACGATCGCAAACGGTGTCTCCAACGGGATATTTGCTTACGTAGGAAAGGCCGGAAGCGGCAGGTACGATCCGATCTTCTCGAATACCGAACTTAGAGCTGGCGAGGTCGAGATATCTGATGAGATCTTCATCGTCAAAGAGCCCATCGACGTCGAGATAGACGTTAAGAAAGTTGTGGTCTCCCCTGATAATGTAGTCCTCAGGCCCGGCGACGAAGTTCGGTTCGTCGCGAGAGGCTTTGATGATCATGGTCGTGAAGTATCTATCGAGGCGATCGGCTGGTCGGCCTTCGGGGGCTCCATCGACGACTCTGGATCATTTCGATCCGGGCCTGACGAGGGAACCTTCGTCGTGAAGGCCGTTTCTGGAGGTATAGCTGGAGAAGCACGGGTGGTTATCAAGGACGAAGAGATCGAGCTGCAGCGAGTGGTCATAACACCCCAGGATGTGACCGTAAGTCCCGGCTCGAAACAGGCATTCTCGGTCAGGGGCTTCGATCAGAACGGCCAAGAAGTATCCCTGAGCAACGTGATCTGGGAGGCAACGGGTGGGGTCATCGCTGGTGACGGATTCTTTGAAGCTGGAACCGACGAGGGGAGTTTCAGCGTTACGGCGAGATCAGGAGATCTCTCTGGATCATCTCAGGTGACTATCAAAAGCCAGGTGGTCGCGTGGGATGGCGACGTTCCACCTCAAAAATGGATGAACTTCTACACTAAGGTCCTCTCGAAGTTCGTGTCGAGAAAGGGTTTGAAGCTCAGGGTCTTTGTCGAGGTATCCGACGCCTCTGTCCAGGAGATCGAGGAGATGAGATCTGCTCTGATGGATCTCGGTCTTGAGGACGAGCTCGAAGTGAAATGATCAAGGGGCGAAAATCGATGGCCGGAAAGATCTACCTCGTTGAATCGAACGGCACCCTCCGATCCCTGGAGGAGCAACTTTACGATAGCGAAGATCTGCTCCAAACTTTGCTTGAGAAATATCCGGATCTCCTGGCGGGTGAACAGATTGATGAATCATCTCCTCGCCGATGGCTTCTGGTATCCCGGGAGGTTGGCATACCGGACGCAGAGTTGGGTGCTGACAGATGGTCCCTTGATCATCTTTTTCTCGATCAAGATGGGATCCCTACCTTGGTCGAGGTTAAGCGGAGCAGCGATGGCAGAGTTCGTAGGGAGGTCGTAGGACAGATGCTCGATTACGCAGCAAACTCTGTGGTCTATTGGCCTCCAGAGAGTATACGCACTAAATTTGAAGCTCGCTGTGAGGTAATGGGTGATGATCCTAGACGATTGATTGGCGATCTGCTAAGAATCGATCCAGAAGATGAGGTCGATATGGAGGGCTTCTGGGAACGTGTAAATACAAACTTGAGGGCTGGCAAGTTGAGGCTCGTCTTCGCCGCGGATGAGATACCTGGAGAGCTTCGGAGAATAGTAGAATTTCTAAATGGGCAGATGAATCCAGCCGAGGTGTTGGCGGTTGAGATCAAGCAATACGTAGGAGAGGGTATAAAGACACTAGTTCCAAAGGTTATCGGCCTAAAGAAAGTCTATCCTCCCTCCGATCCAAGACAGTGGGATGAGCAATCTTTCTTCGAAGAGATGAGAAGACGATGTGACAAAGAGGAAGTCGATATCTCCAAGAAGATTCTGGAATGGGCAAGAAAAAATGTGGACCAAATCTTTTGGGGTAGAGGAAAACACGACGGTTCTTACATACCCAAATTATATCACAACGGACAGTATCACTGGACGATTGATGTCTGGACTTATGGAATAATTGATATTCCCTTTGGATATATGACTAGCCGCCCTCCTTTTGATGAGGAGTCCAAGCGCTTAGAACTGTCGCACCGACTAAACCAAATTCCAGGAGTTATAATACCCGATGATCGAATAGACCGGTTTCCAAGGTTCAAAATTTCGATATTGAAGGATGAAACAGCTCTCTGTCAGTTTATAGAAACCCTCGACTGGATCGTGCAGAAGATCCGATCTACCTGAAAAAAGGTGATGATTATGACGAGTGTGAAGACGTTCACGTTTGCTGTAGTGGTATTGCTGCTATCAGCGATGGCTGCGAGCGAGGTCAGTTCAACGGAGGTTCGCAGCACGGTTGCAGAGGTCTTGGATGGCGCGACGTTCGAGTGGAATGTGTCCAACTTCCCTGGATTCTACTACGATATCGACGACAATATTGGGACTGAAGAGATCACCCTTACCATCACAAACAGGAACCTCCTCGATGAGGACAACGGCGCCATCTACATCACTAGAACCCAGGCCAAGGACTTCGACTTCGATGCTCCTGCCGGTCTTGAGTCCTGGGGACAGTTCCTGACGATCGGATTCCTCGCTGACGAGCACTTCGCAGGGTACATCCCCGGCGGATACCTCGCCCGTCAGTCAACGGATGTGAACCTCCTGAGGGACGAGCACCTCAGCAAGGTTCTAATAAACAACGCCGAAGAAAGAACATTAACCACAAATTCACCTCTTAAGCTTGCTCAGGGCTATGAGATTGAGATAAAGACAGTTGATCCTAACCTTGGCAGAGTTTACATCCAACTTATCAAAAATGGCGCAGTCGTCGACTCCGCTGTCATCGAGCCTTCCAAGGCCGGAGCGACCACCACCGACAAGACCTACGTATACAAGAAGGACTTGGGAGACACCAAGAAGGTAGTCATCATAGCCGTCAACTTCAAGAACGCCTTCCGTGGAGCAACCGCCGACCTCGCAACAATCGACGGCATCTGGCAGATATCTGACATCACGAAGGACGTCACCAAGGATACCAAGTACGGCAGGATGACCATCGATGAGGTCACAACCGACGCCATCAGGATGAACAACGACGGCGAGAGGATGACCCTAAGCAGGAACAGGGACATCCTCCTGATGGAGAACATCAGGATCAAGACCGCCGATCAGGACGTTACAGCAGAGGACCCCCTCAGGTTCTACATCTACAAGGAAATCACAGAACAGGGCACCTATGAGATTAGAGGAGCTGTCCATACTGTCTTAGACGGCGAAATCCATATCTCGAACCCTTTAAACTTCGCTGGCTTCTTCTACAACATGGACGACAACATCGGAACTGAAGAGATGACTACGACCATTACCAGGGGTAACGTCCTCGCCGAAGATACCGGCGTCGTCTACACTACAGAGGCCCAGATAAAAGATTTCAATTTTCAGGGTTGGGGATCCTTTTATACGATGGCGTTTTTAGGATATCCCTACTTTGCAGGCTACATAGATGATATGACGAGCACCCATATTTTATCCGAAACTACGACCTCAAACCTCCTTAGTTCCGGTCTATTGAGCGAGATCCTCCTTGACGACAGCACATCGATGGTGGTTGCAAGCAGCGAACCCGTCGAGCTAAGCGAGGGATACTCTCTGAGACCCAGGATCGGGATTGATGATAAAGGAATTCTTGTAGAGCTTTTCCATAATGGGGTCGAGATCGATTCGATGGCGATCCTTCCGCCGTTCACCTATGTATACAGCGCAGATCTAGGCACTGCGAAGGGTGTCCCCATCATTGCAGCACACTTCCTGGAGCCAGTCAGCCTAGGTGACAGAAGTTACTGCAAGATCGATGGACTCTGGCAGATCTCGGACCAACCATTAGAGGTTTGGGAGGGCGTCGTCTATGACAAAATGGCGGTGACGACCGTTGACCCAAGTTCGATGACTATCGTTATGGCCAACGAGGGCAACAGGATTACCTTATCCAGGAATATGGACGCATCACTGATGGGCAACATCAGGATTAAGACCGCTGACCAAGACTCCTTTTGGAAGGACCCTCTTCGGTTCTACATATACCAGACCGTCACGGTATCAGGCTCAGAGGAGGCGATCTGAGATGAGATTCCCACCCATCCTCATCGCCATCTTGATCTCTATCAGTCCCGCCTACTCAATTGATGACCTGATGATCAGGGGCGATGTTACCGAATTTGCCAATGGGTCAACTTTAATTTGGACGCCTCAGAACTTTGCGGGATTTTACTACGACATCGACAAAGGTCTGGGCTCAGAAGCTCTTATGCTGAAGACTAAGGAGAGATCGATCCCCATCGGAGACGCATTTTATGCCACATCTGCTCAGGAGACAAGATTCGAACATGGTGAATGGGGCCTTTACCGCGTCTTGTCCTTCCTCGGCAAGATTTACTTTGCGGGATACAGCGAAGATTGCAAAATCTCTCCTTCTTGGTCCAGCCTTGGGGAGGATGGTGTTCTAAGCAGAGTACTTATCGACTCAGATTCCAGGCAGACCATAAGTGGCGATCAGGATCTTCTGCTGGAGGAGGGTTACAAGCTCAGGTTCAGTGACTCTGAAGAGGGTGTTAAGGTTGCGCTTTATAAGGGGTCAGCTATCCTGAACACGGCCACAATAAACCCACCAGAAACCTATGTTTACACCGTGCCGGTGGGGGACCGCAACATAACCCTCATCGCAATCCATGTGACCGGCAGCGTGAAGTTGAAGCCCAGCAGCTACTACACGATCAAGGGGATGTTCCAGATCTCGGAGAATCTTATCGATATCGAACCCGGCTCGAAGTACGGGATGATGAAGGTTTCTTCAATCAGTGGAGACGGGATTTCCATGACCAACATCCAGGAGATCGATCTATCTGCGAATAGTGACGTCGACCTTACGGACGGAATCAGGTTAAAGACCGCCGATTCCTCGGACCTGACCAATCGCCTGTATATCTACAGAAACATAACCGATCCTGGAACCTACAAGGTTCGTGGTCCTGTGGGCGAAGTTGGTCCAGAGATGTACGTTGTGAACCCGCAGAACTTCGCGGGCTTCTACTACAACATCGATGACAACCTCGGCGCTGAGACGCTCACCATGACCATCATTGATAACGCTCTTGAAATGGATACCGGCGTAATCTATGAGACGGTAGCCCAAAAGAAAGCGATAGAATTCGAAGACTGGGGCGATTACTGGACCATGGGATTCCTCGGCGTAAATTACTTCGCTGGGTACGTCTCCGATAGGGACAGAGCTTGGAGTTCGCACCTATCGACCGCCTCTGACGATGCTAACCTGCTCGCAAATGAAGGGCTCTCTAAAGTGCTGATAGATAGTGCAGAACCGCTGAGAATCAAGGACGGGGGCGTCATCGCGCTTGAGGAGGGGTTGGCCGCCAAGTTCTTCGTGGACAACGAATGCGAGACGGTCTTCCTGGAGCTTTACAAGGACGACAACCTGGTGAGAAGGGATTACTTCAGAACGCCTGATACGTATGTCTATACGATGGACGTGGGCGACTCTCGAAATGTTGCAGTCTTGGCCATTCACATAGCTGGTCTGGACTGCACCCAAGATCGGACATGCGTTATCGATGGCGTATGGCAGATCTCGGTCCATCCCATCTCAGTAGAGGTGGACACCGAATACGACAAGATGACCCTTCTGGTCGTAGATCCATATTCGATGAGGATATTGATGAACAATGATGATACTAAGATCATCCTCAACAAGAACAAGGACCAACTCCTTGTGGACGACATAAGGATCAAGACTGCGAACCAGGAAGAAATCAGCGCCGAAAATCCCCTCCGATTCTACGTCTACAGGGAAGCGACCATCGAATCTTGAGGCGATTTGGGGTCTGTCCCTTCATTTTTTCTCAGAGCAAGATATCTCCCGTAAGCAGGAACGCCATCTCTTTTTTGATCTCATAGACTAACGACTAAACCTCCAGCTCTGCCAATACAACGGCGACAAGCTGAGCCGTTCCGGTGGTGGTGTTATGCAGGATGCGTTATTGAAGTCTTATTTAGGTGAGGGGAGGGTGCCATTCGAGAGTGAGGGAGTAATCGGAGGTCAACCTCCCCGTCAAGCCGCCTCCAGGGTCACCAGCGCCCCCGCTGGAGAGGATCATCTTCCAGGAGTCAGTATCGGGTCTCTGGCGTGAGATCCTTCAGGATTCGATTAGAGATTTCAAAATCGAAGCTGAATAAAAATAGGATGGATACCGTCCACCCTCACCATAGACCCGGCCCCGGAGTAGCTACCATCTCGTCCATCTGGTTTCAGGAGGCCAGATTGATCCAGATGAAGGAATAAGAAGTACCTCGCACCCAGATCAATCGGGCCTCTATGAGCACCAGGTGAAGCCTTCATCAGCACAACCCCTGAGTTTCAGCTCAGGAATTGGCAGGTGGACATTTTTATTGCGCAATAATTGGACAGTATTAGACTGCCGCTGACATCATCGCCCATTCTGGAAATAGGCCTGACTCTGGAGTATCAACAGTCCTGAGTCTGAAGTATGCGAGGATAAGCAGGATTGGTCTATCTTTGAGCGGAGTTTCGTACCGTTGAATCATAAGGCGACCATTTAGCAGTAATGGCGGTGGGTTTTGGCGGGGGAATACGACCGCCCGATCCCAAGCCACCATATCGAAATCGGCTCGATCTTGGCGGAGGGATCAAGCCCCAGAATATCTCTCCACGAAAATCGTCTATATCAAGGCGGAAATGGCGTCAAGAGAGCCGGTTAATCTACAAGGACCTCGATTCGCCTCCATGCAGCCGAGCTTTTTGTCGGTTAGTTCTCTGGGTAAGACCGCCGAAATGGTGGCGGATCTTGGGTGGGTGTTCTTGATGGCACTTCAATGGTCATGATTCTAGGCAGATCCGGCTCCATTTTCTGGTTTTATACATCCATTTTAATTTAACCAGGCATCCCAGGCGATGATCGGCATCTATCGCCGGGAACCTCCGGCCAGAGAGGGGCGACTTTGCCAGGTTGAAAGCGGGATCTCTGTTCACTTTTCATGGGCCACCGGAGATCTCCGCCAATAATGGCTCCAAATTCGACCACCATCCTCCGGTTTACCGTCGATTCGGCGGGCTCAGCGTATCTCTGACGACGAAGGGGAAGAGGAGGGTCATCAGAAGTTACGAGCAGCGGATGGAGACGGAGATCACTCATCCGCTCTTCGGCTACTCAGTGAGTTATCGGAGGATCCTCGAGGTGCAGGCCCGCCTTTTGTCCAGAGTCATAAACGGGGAGCTGAAGGAGTATCCGGCCTTCATCCGGAGGTGACAGGGGTGGCATATTGAGCGGGAGAAACTGCTATGTGGTCAGCTACGATATCATGGACCCGAGGCGGCTGCAGAAGGTCCACAAGACTATGAAGGGCTTTGGCGAGCCGATCCATTACTCGGTCTTCCGATGCGATCTGACCCTCAAAGGGAGGGTTGAGTTGCTCGTCGCGCTCCATCAGCTGATCCAGCACGACCAGGACAGGGTTATGATAATCGATCTCGGCCCAGCGGACGGCAGAGTCGCGGAGAGGATTGAGTTTTTGGGTGTGCGCACCAGAGAACCGGAGCGAGGGGCTATTATCGTATAGTGATAATGAGGTTTATATCGCCTTTCCTGCTATCGCTGAGATGGATAGATGGAAAGGCGAGGCGGATGTCATCGGATTATCAGGAGAGAAAAACAGCGCAACGTATTTAAATTCCAAGAATTGACTCAGAAAAGGCAAGTTCTGGCGATCAAGCCCCCTCCTTCCGAGGGCCATCCAGTCAGAAGGATGGACCTATTCTCGCAAATTCACGCAGCGAGGTGGTGCCCGAAAACCCGGGACCTGCGTGAAATGCCTCTAGCTATCGAAAATCGCCCCGGAGGATCGTCCACATAATCCAAGAACCGTATAAGTTGACGACCTGCGTGAAAATCGACTTTTTTCCGATAGCAGTAAAGGCCGAAATATGGCCGCCCTATCCATGGCTGAAAAGTCGTGGCCCCATTGAAACTCGCTTATATCCATTTTTCTAACACCCTCTTTTTTCTATCCATGGCTGAAAAGTCGTGGCCCCATTGAAACGAGAATCTCGATTTTTGGGAGGCATGGCATCTTGACCGCTATCCATGGCTGAAAAGTCGTGGCCCCATTGAAACATTGGTGCGGGTACTGGCTCGAAGCCGGGCGCAGGCGCTATCCATGGCTGAAAAGTCGTGGCCCCATTGAAACGAGGTCGGTTCGGACGATTTTGATGTTGTCCGGAGTTTCCTATCCATGGCTGAAAAGTCGTGGCCCCATTGAAACCGCTGTTGTAGTAGCGGGAGAACCTAGAGTATTCCATGCTATCCATGGCTGAAAAGTCGTGGCCCCATTGAAACAACGATCCCTACGATCTCATCTATGGATATGTCTCCCTATCCATGGCTGAAAAGTCGTGGCCCCATTGAAACAATACCACCGTGTCGCCTTCGATCCTCATTTCTCGGCTATCCATGGCTGAAAAGTCGTGGCCCCATTGAAACCATCAAATCCGAGTAACTTCAATAATCGTTTAATCAACTATCCATGGCTGAAAAGTCGTGGCCCCATTGAAACTGGAGGATCCGAACGTTGGAGTTGGGGGTCAGATCTCTATCCATGGCTGAAAAGTCGTGGCCCCATTGAAACGCGGGTGACGAGCTGACAATTGAAATTGTTTACGAGCTATCCATGGCTGAAAAGTCGTGGCCCCATTGAAACGGGAAATGGGACATATCTCTTTGCCATTTCGTTCACTTCCTCTATCCATGGTTGAAAAGTCGTGGCCCCATTGAAACGAAGGCAAGCTCCTTGTGGGTATTAATAGAATCCCACCTATCCATGGCTGAAAAGTCGTGGCCCCATTGAAACAGCCCTCATTTCTGAAATATTAAATTTTTTTCTGTCTATCCATGGCTGAAAAGTCGTGGCCCCATTGAAACGGCTGTCATTAAGCGAGTTATGCTATCGGGGTTAAGGGCTATCCATGGCTGAAAAGTCGTGGCCCCATTGAAACCTGGAATCCCACGTACCTGCCTCCTTGAACTCATACGCTATCCATGGCTGAAAAGTCGTGGCCCCATTGAAACAGATGCAGGGCAGCCAATCGACAGATACGGCTCCACAGCTATCCATGGCTGAAAAGTCGTGGCCCCATTGAAACATATTTCGCGCTCGCCGCTAATTCGCATTCTTCATCACCCTATCCATGGCTAAAAAGTCGTGGCCCCATTGAAACTGTCTAATGACGCATACAGATGGTATCTTGCAACCATTGATCTATCCATGGCTGAAAAGTCGTGGCCCCATTGAAACGGTCAATATTCATACTATCTCCCTCATTTTGGGAAACTATCCATGGCTGAAAAGTCGTGGCCCCATTGAAACTTCGAGATTAAGCAACAACCAAGTTATTAAGGGAGCTATCCATGGCTGAAAAGTCGTGGCCCCATTGAAACGATCTCGGCACGGAGGGCGGTCATATCATCTCCAGTATCCATGGCTGAAAAGTCGTGGCCCCATTGAAACTACGACAACATTCAAACCATTGACCAACTTAAGAAACTCTATCCATGGCTGAAAAGTCGTGGCCCCATTGAAACATCGGGGCGGCCCAGAGCAGAACGCACCGCATCCTTCCGGGAGCGGTCGTCTAAGATAAATGGGAGGGTTGCCCTGCTTCGAAGCGACCCTAGCCGTGGGCGAGATAAACTATAAAACGGACGAATGCCCTTTTACATCGAAATGAGAAGATATCCTCCACCCCCGCTCCACCGTTCGGCAAAGATGGCAAGAGAGAGCCTCCTGGAGAGGGAGCTCTCGAAGATCTCTCGCCAGCTCCGGGCGATGGGGGCCTTGAAGATCATCGTATTCGGCTCCTTTGCCGAGGGGGACGTCCGCAGATCGAGCGACCTCGATCTTCTGGTGATTATGCCGTCTCGGATGAGCGGCAAGGAGTGGATAGCAAAGATCTACGAGGAGGTGGACCGAGAGGCCGATTCGGACATCCTCGCCTTCACCGCCGAAGAGCTGGAGAGGGCCCTCCCGTTGAGCAGGTTTCTCAGACACGCTCTTGCCACCGGAAAGGTGATTTATGAGAAGCAACCGGAGGGCTGAAGCCCTCAGATGGCTCAAACAGGCGAGAGTGGAGCTACAGGATGCCGCCTTTCTCAGAGATTCGGGCAGGTTTTATCTGGCCCTATACCTCAGCCAGCAGAGCGCGGAGAAGGCCCTTAAGGCGTTCATATATTCAAGGGACGATGAGCCGATATTCTCGCACTCTGTGGCCTATCTGTTGAAGCTTGCCGCCTCTATAGATCCTGAGTTTCGGGAGGCGAGATCGGCCAGGCTCCTGGATGCCTATTACATATCGACTAGGTATCCGGACGGTCTGCCGGGGGAGACGCCGTCGGAGTATTACGACGACGAGAAAGAGGTGGACAGGGCTCTGGAGCTTTCTCGGCAGATAGTTGAGCTATCGGAGAAGAAGATTCTCCCCTGAAGGATGTGGGGGCGAAAGCCAAGATATGCCCATGGCAGTAGACGACGGTTATGGCGGGATATATGCCGCTTGCTGCCCATCTGGCGCTGCTTGGAGGACGGGACTGGCGCAACTTTGCGAAAACCACTTGCGTATAGCCACAGTCCGCTGGCCGGAGGATAAAGAATGGATGGACCATACGACGAGAAGAGTGAGCTGATCCCCGACGTCTGTAACTGCGGCCGAGGCAGGCTCGCGCCAGGCTTCACGGATTACATCACCAGAGCCGAGGGGTCCGTTCTGGTGATCAAGAACGTCCGGGCCTTGATCTGCGACGTCTGCGACGAGGCTTATATCACACCAGACGCCTCAAGAGAGATCGACAAGATCGTCAGGGACTTTCGAGAAGGAAAGCTCCTTGCAAAGCCGATCGCGGCCGGCGAGGTCGACCTCAAGATGAAGGAATCGGCCTGACCCGATCGGGATGGAACGCCGGGCGCGATCTCTTCCCATTCCGGCGCCCCGAGGGCGAAGAACTCCCTCTCTTTCGATCTGTCGCCTCGATTCTCGGTAGATAACCATTTACGTATACTATCCATGATAGGAAAGTCGTGACCCCCCCCCACCACCACCATTGGACCGCCTCTAAAGCTAAGCTCGTTGGATTAGCTCTGTAACAATCCCGGAAAGATCAGCGTTTCCACTTGATGCCGTCGCCCTTTATCTTTAATATGCCGTTCTTCTCCAGCGACCTTGCGATCTCCTGGCCGACATCTCTGCCGTTCACCTTCAGTATGTATCCGTCTTCTTCTGCCTGTAAAGCGCACATTTCGTAGAATCTCTTAGCGTCCATCTTGCCGGAGGAGGACTTCCTGAGGTTGGAGATCATCTCGCCCAAATAGTAGATCTCGAAGAATTCGTCCTCGTATTCATCTCTGAACTCCTCGTCCAGCTCATCTACAAGGATGGCGGAGAACTCGTCGATGAAGACCGCCGCCCTCGGATTGAATGTCAAGATCGTGGTGATCTTCGCAAATCTGGATTCCTCTTCGTCATCCTCCGGAAGGTATGGGATCCGTACGATGGGGTCGTCGAGCCGATCGCCCACATCTTCTCCCACTTCAATTTTATTGCGAGATAAGACCTCGTATACAAGGGACTGCGCATCGGAGATCTTGCCCAGGTCGTTCATCATCTCAGTGAAGTTCTCCATTTTTGCCTTCCGCTCTTCAAGAGAGAGGTTACCTTCCATGATATCACGAAATAGCTGCCTCTTTTCGTTCACTTCTGGGTCCAGCTCCATCTGAAACATTTGATTGAAGTTCTCCGGGGTAGCGCCTCTGGAGAGGACGGATCGTAGGGCGTCTATATATCGCTCGCAATCTTGGAAATCCTCCTCATCGAGTTCTCCCTGTAGCTCGCTCATCCTGCCTTCCAGATGGTCGATGGAATCACTCCAAGCGGTGGAGAAGGTTCTGACGTCCACCTTCATCCCGGCTTCTTTCAGGTGATTTGCGATATCCCTGGCCACTTCCTCGCGGTATTCACCCACTTTGAACATGGCTGTTGGGTCTGTTCCGCATCTTTAAGAAGATTGCTCCGCCTTTCAACTGGATAAAATTATGATAACTTCAGGGGGCTTTCGGCCGTCTCTCGGGTATTGCTCTCGATCTCCTGGATGATGGGGATGGTCTTGACGATCTGGCCGGCGGTGAGGATCATGGCGAAATCGGTCATCTTTGGAACGAACCCATCAAAGTCTCCGATCAGAACTTCGGATACCTCCGCATCCTCTGGCTTTTCGGTCTTTGCAAAGGCGGAAAAGTCTATCACCGCCTCCCTCGACCCCTCTACGATAACCAGCACCTTCTGCTGCTGATCTCTTCCTGCCTGGTTTGAAGCAGCAAAGCCATCGACCCCCAGAAGCATCGCCTGGTTCATCAGGAAGTATCTGTAGTCCACGCCGGTGACTTTGGGTCCGATGATCTCGATCTTCTCTTTCGTCCTCATCTCACTCATGATCCCATGCTCTCCCATCTGACGGCGGGCATACAGTGGCGGATATAATCTGAAGCTCGCCCTTCTAAAGATGTTGACTCTAAAGATGTTGACCGCCTAATATATATGGGTTTCAATGGGGCCTTCAGGCTCCATAGATTACCTCCATTCTGGCCAGAATAGAGCGCCGCCTGTAGGGATTTCGAATCGACTCCCTATCCACCAGGTCAATCTCTCGACCGGTTATCTTCTTCAACTCCTCGATCATTTCCACCCAGTCGAAGAGGCTCCATCG
The DNA here is from genome assembly GCA_029167045.1 of Candidatus Methanocrinis natronophilus. GTDB lineage: Archaea > Halobacteriota > Methanosarcinia > Methanotrichales > Methanotrichaceae > Methanocrinis > Methanocrinis natronophilus. Next base: position 9,910 of record JARFPK010000002.1, on the reverse strand, counting down.
GGCATGCTTGACGAAGGTGACCAGAAAATCAACATCGCTCTCCGGCCCAAAATCTTCCCGGAGAGCCGATCCGAAGATAGCCATCTCCTTTACCTTCCATCGACGGCAGAAGTCTTCGATCTTCTCCTTGGGTATCTCGATTTTGGATGGCATAACTGAGATTCACCCCTCAACTTAGAAGGTATTTGTGCTCGAAGCGATAAAGATATGCCTCCAGCCTTCACCCTTCGGATTCGGATCGGAAGCCGAGAATGTCAGAACTGGAGCTGAAATGCTCGAATCTCAGATCCTCCCTTCAAAGTCTCCTCCAGCGTCACTTCCTCCACATCTCCGACCGCTCACTGCCGGCTGTGGGTTTGCGGCCACCACCGCCCCGAGCCGGGAATCGCGGGAGGCGCACGCCTGCCGTGGAGGCTCTCCGGGGACCCTTTGGCAGCCAGAGAATTTGGCGCCGCCGGAGTGCTGATCTCATGAGGAGGTGCCAGGAAGACGAAATCGATATAAACCTTGAGCAATATCTGTGAGAGCAGACGCTCTGGATAAGAAGCCCCCTGTGACATCAGGGCCGTCCATCCAGGGGGACGGATATCGGGGCCGGAAAGGTCCCGTTACAGCAGAGGCTTTGCGAGAGGTGAGGTGGTGTCCAAAACCCTGGGACCCGCTCGAAAAGCCCCTGCATAGCGAAATTGGCTCCTTACGAGGGTTAACTGTCTGAACGTTTTATAAGGAGTTGACGAACCTCTCGCAAAACGCCATTTTTTCGATAGCATTAAAGGCCGAAAAATGGTGGCTCTATCCATGGCTGAAAAGTCGTGGCCCCATTGAAACTTTTGGTGCTTACCTTTAATCCTTTCGGACTTAGAGCCTATCCATGGCTGAAAAGTCGTGGCCCCATTGAAACCTGCTTACGCCTTTTGGCCTTTTCCGGATTTTTTATCATCCTATCCATGGCTGAAAAGTCGTGGCCCCATTGAAACAATACCGTAGGTGCCGCTTTCCTCGAAAATAAAATCCTATCCATGGCTGAAAAGTCGTGGCCCCATTGAAACTTCTGCGTTAACAATCTCTCCTACATTGTTTAATACCCTATCCATGGCTGAAAAGTCGTGGCCCCATTGAAACTTATCGTACTCGTCCATGCTGACCGACATCCTGAACCTATCCATGGCTGAAAAGTCGTGGCCCCATTGAAACATCTCCTCTCACCTCGAAAATGGGGGTTCAGTAACTGAGCACCATGGTCGTTGCGAAATCTTTTTAGCTCAATAAAGATACAACCAGTGCAATGGATTTACCAAAGGATGGCCCCTCAACCAATCAGACTAACGACCGGGATACCCCTCAATCAAGACAAAAAAATGGGCAGTGGGATCTTGGACCGGATCTAAAGCCATCACCCCTTTTGAAGCGTGGTAAATCGATATTTGTATACGCTATAAAGAATTATCTGATTCAGATAATCATAATGGTCTTGGCTCTGCTAATGCTAGGTTTCGCTATAATAAATTGGGATGTGCTACTGATGCCGATACATCCCCAGAATCCGACTGCCATACCCTCTGCCACTCCTTCGAATTGGGCGGACTGGTGGATGCGAGTACAGTCATTTCTAGGGATGGGGACCCTTCTTGTAGCCCTCTTTGTATGGTACAGCAGAATTCGAGATAACTGGGAGGACCATTTACCTAAGCGTATGAGCGTCTTCTTCTTTTATCTCGGCAAACCGGTCATCATATGCCGATATGTTTGGCTTGCGAACGAAGACGATCTTCGTGCCTGGGGCCAACAGGTTGCCGCTCAAGCAGCAGATAATGAGCAAAGGCCTGAGCAAAGGCTCAAATTCAGCCCCGAAATTAAGACCAGAAATCCGGGTCTTATAATTTCTGAGAGAGATAACACAATTTGCAGACACTACGAAATCTGTTTTCAGCTCAACGCCCTCCCACCTTCGCTTATCAAGGAATCTGGCATGTGTCGCTACCAGAACTTCGCATCCGAAGATAATCGCGTACATCCTGTTCCACAGGAGCTGGTCGCAGCCTTGAGCGAGGTATCCTACTGGCAAACGGGAAGAGAACACGATTGCGTCAGTCCAGATAAACCTGAGCAAATATAATTGTTCAACTCCACGGCATTGCGACCTTCAGACTTGTGTCGCATCTGTTTGAGGTAAAGTGATCTCAACCACCTGCCCAACAGTCCACTCCCGACTATGGGTTGCGACCACCACCGCTCCGAGCTTTGGGTCGTAGAAGGCGATCGCCGCGGCGGGCGATCCGTGGAGGTGGTGGAGCGCCATCCCGTACCGCCAGATGGGGGCTCGCCCCTCGACGACGACGATGGACCCGCGGGGGATCTCAGGAAGGGGCGGGAGCAGCTCGGCAGGTGTAATGGGGGTGGAGACACCAATGGAGTAAATAACATGTGATGTTATTTTCTGCCCCCCTTTCCTTTTTTGCGGTATCGATCATCTCGTTTATCCCTTGATCCAGGAACCCTGAATACGTACCCCTCGTCCATCACACCTGCGATCTCCAGGAATGTTTTCTGGCGGATATCCAAAGATGGCGGATCTCCAGATTGCACGAATCCACCAAAGCCGTCGTCGGCTTTAAAGTAGGCTCTGCCTCTTTGTGCTTTCGGATCTGCCTCTCTCGTGACTTCAATTCTCATTCCCTTCTTGTATCGAGGTCCCTGAATCTGAGGCTTTGATACCTTTGATGGCACTTGTTCGCCGGATACATTCGTTTGAGATATTCTTGATGCAGATATTTCATCTCCCTTCAGCAGCCTTCCATATCCAGCGTTGGTTTTGCCACCAATCCCCCAATCTCTAAGAGCATCGGAGAGCATCTCGAAAGCCAGATCTGCCCACTTTTGCCCCTCTTCTCCGGGAACATCGCAGGAGACAGCGATATGGAAGGTTCCAATTACAGATAGGAAGGTGACGGGATTTGGATCATCGAAGTCTGTAGGCGGTGTGCTCCCAGATTCGTCAGAGTAGTAATATCTGTGATGTGGCGTCATGACATCCAGCTGCAGCGAATCAACCAAGGTATCGGGAGAGATCCAAGCATCGTGAAAAATAATGTGCCCTGAATCCTCGGTGGTGCCAAAGATGGCTTTGTGATATTGCCCTCCCGGAAATCCTTCCTTAAATTTTTTGAAGCCTTTGGTTTGATCATTTGTATTTGTACCCAAGACTTGGTCGCAATAGTGGGAGGCCAAACCTTTCAGAGCTTCACCAGGTATCAGAGGCGTTCCATATGTGCGTTGAAGAGTGATACCTGTTTCCATAACACTTTCGCTTCCAAGGCCAATTACCATTCTTCCCTTAGTGGTGAAGATGCCTTCAGCTCTGGGCTCCGGAAGAGTGATCAATCGTCGCTCATATGCTGCATGATAAATTGATTCCGATTGAACCAGAGACTGACGCATCGCATCAAATAGCTTACTGCGTGCTTTAGTATCATTCTTCCCCTTTTCTACCTCGAATGCTCGCAGATATTTATCCCTGAGAAGACCGGCATTTGAACCCGTTTGATGATCTTGCTCCCACCAATTTGAGATACGTTCTCGGCAAGTATCAGCCATAATCAATCTCCCAATAACGCCTCAGAGTAACGCTTGAGCCACGTGGCAGACTCGATAGCCTCGCGGGTGAGCCGCTGATACGTCATCAGATCTGAGCTCCGGCTGGTACTCCCAATGTCCCCTTCCTCACCCATAGTATTGGCGAGATGACCGATATAGGACTCTCCAGTCTTACCTTCCTTTGCCTGAACGAAAGCAATAGCTTGAGCAAGACCGCAGTTATGTACTAGTGCTGGAAATTTCTTAGCAAGCTGAGCATAATCCTCTGTATCTTTCGTTTTCATCTTTTCCCCTGCGGATGAGACGCACCCGTAGGCTATTTTTGCTCGAATTTGCTGCCTTGTCTGGCGAACGTTTTCTGACATGGTCTCACCCTTTTGTGAAAAGGCATCTGACTCTGCCCTTTCCAACCGTCGCCTTTCCACCGATCTGGAGCTCTAGTACCGAATCGCTGCAAAATGTGCTTAATATCTTATTCTGATTTATATCATTTCCCCCATATACTCTGTCGCACCAGACGATCCCTGCAAGAATTGTCTCTACCGGGAGGGCCTCCTCGTACCATAGAGCGCCCTTAGCCACGATCTTTCTATCATCCTCAATCCTTATATGGGACGCAACCTCGGTTCCTGTCTCAGATAGGAAGTTGAAGCTATTATCCGATACTATTACAAATCGTTCCTTGAAGATGCTCTGCCACCTGGAGTCTTTGGCGAAGACCGCGCCCGCGAGCAGCTCGGCCCATTTGTTTGTCTTATCATCATCTTGCTTTGCGGTGAAGTCGAGATCCTCGAAGAAGATCTTGTTATCTATGGCCAATCTGGACCCTGGTGCATGAAGAGCCTCATTTTCTATTGGCTCAGGAATTTGAGGGATTTCTTTGTATTCGGCAGCTACTAAGTCTCGTTTCAACCTTTCCAGCACCATCGGACTCGATACGAAGGCAAAAGTACCGTAGAGGCTGCGAATTGGCAGGCAAACTATGCGGGCATCAGTAAAGATCAAACTGCCAGAATTTGCGTTTCCGCTATCATCTTCGGGTCTTCCAAAAGCCGCGTTGATCAGATTCTCGAAGGCTTTTCTTTCGTCGTCTTTTGTTTGATGGAAGTTGTCTCTCATCACACCCTTAACCGCCGATCCTGGCACTAGAGGCCAGCTCGTGACCTTCTCTCGTATGATAGGCATATCGATGAAGCCTACACCCTTGCCAGAACCTACATGAAGCGGAGTGATCGCTTGCATCCAGTACATCCTCACATTTTTAATCAAATCCAATACCTCCTAACTTTTCTCTCAAGCCTATTCGTTATCAAAGCCTTCCCAAACACCCCAGAGTGCGAGGCCAAACCCGTCTCGCCTATCCCCATCTATATCACAGATCGATTTCAACCAGAATTTTTCCACAAGATCTATAGCATCTCCTTCTACCTCGAAGAAGTAGACAGAGCCAGCAGGGACAAGCCGCCGAATGGGTTTTGGCCCTCGCTTGTCTCCTTGCTTGGTTTTTTCTAGGCTCCACCCCGAAATCGGCTTCCATCGATCGACACATGCCGAGATCAGCTTTAGCTTCAGGTCTTTGGGCGCTTCTGGTGGTGCACCCTCTATCGAGCTGCCATCATATTTTAGCCAGCCAGGAAGCCATCCATGGCATATATCAGTTGTGTTATAGAATATTGCAGGAGTTGCCAGAATTAAACGGAGCCGTTTTCTCTCAGAGTTCTGCTTCTTCAAAGAATTGCATATACTCCCCGAATAATTCCATCCGACCCAAAGTTTGTCGGATGATTGAAACCTCATCCTGGTTGAATATATCTGTTTTTTCGGCGGCTCGGCCTTCCAGTGAACTAGCCGCCTCTCGCCACCGAGTGTCCCAAAACAATCAAGATTAGCGACAAGATCTCCTAGTTGCTTGTCCCCGAGAACAACTCCGTCAGTATCAACTTTTACGGAGATTTTCATTCCATGAGGTTGTCCCTTCAAAGAAAGATCTAGTCCAACCGTCCTGAAGAGCATCTCGTCTTCAGCGGACCCGATTTTAGGATCAATTTTAACATGGGTCCTCGTGTCTTTCTGGGGATTTGGAAGGAATTGGCTACCTGTTTTGATCTCTTTTTCTGGATTTGGAGGTCCGGGGGGCGCAATGAAGCATTTTCCATCGGGGCTTTCCAGCCACTCGACCATCTTATCAGCTGACCAGAAGGCTGGTATTCCAGCAGGCTTGAACTCTTCTTGAATAGGAAGCATCGCTGGACGGAGCACGCCCTTTGAGAACGGTAAGTCACAGCCTTCGCCATCTTCGATCTCCGTGGGGCGGATGGCATAAGCTTGACGCTTAATGATCTCCTTTTCCATTTCCTCTTTGACGATAATGTCTCTTGGCGCTGGAAGAAAGATCATTCCATCCCAAAACGGCAAAGGTCCAGCAATTGAGACCTTCTTTAAGGCGTCGATCGTCTCTTGCTTCGAGAAGTCTGCTTGTGAGATGTTTCCCAGTATCGTTCTCAGTGAACCTGCAAGAACTGACGGATAGAGCCAGTCTAGAGAACCCATGCGCTGGCCTGTCCCAAATGGACGACTGTCTCGGGCAATAATTGGATCTCGAACTGTGACTGTTAGATATGTCGCCATCAAGATGCCTCCTCCAGGATCTGCGACTTCGCATAGGTGTTCCCCTTGGCCTGTCTCATCGTATTAGCCAGCCGCCGGGCTAGGATTATCTCATTGGCCAGTCTGCTGACAGTCTCATACGAATCAACACCCATCAATAGGCGTTCAATCTTGTCTTTCTTGAGATCTTCCTTGCTTTTGCTGCTGGATTTCTTTCGCTTGAGAAGTCGCGCTGCATCAGCTGCTATGAGATGCTCCAGCTCTTTCTTCTTCTCCTCTGATGAGACCCCCCAGTTCTTGTAGCAGTATTCCGCTAATTCACGCACATCACGTACAGCGTTTTCACGGGAGACGTCATCAGGAAGATCATCAATACAGTGCATTTCCGCAAACTTGAAGAGCTGCTTTGTGTAAGCGTCAATGAGATCTCTCCGTTCTTTCTTCTTCTCCTCTGATGAGACATCCCATTCTTTATAGTCCTCAGCTAGCTCATGCATGTCGTAGGCGGCGCTGTCAGGCAATTCATCATTGCAGTGCATCTCAGCCCACGCGAGGAGCCGCTCGTCAAGGCCAGCTTTTCCTTTAGGTCTCCATTTTTCCCGGATTTTAATTGGGGTGCCACTTCTCGGGTAAAGATGAACCGCAAGGCCGTCTCTCTCGTCAATGATGGACTTTCCAGCCTTGGCGGCTTTCTCTGCATCCCTGCCAAATTTCAAGAGGTCTTCCAGCGGTTCCATGGAATGGCCGATAGCAATTCCGACAGATAGTGTAGGAGATTTTCCATTGTCGTCCTGAAAATTACTTAGCAAAGTGCCAAATGCGTAATGCAACCTTCTTGCTGCATAAAGGCAGGTGTCCAAGGGAAGAAAAGCCAAAACATCGTCTCCTCCGGAATAGACCATGCAGCCATTGTGCTTTTCCACAACTTTCCTGGCGATTTCTGCAAACCTTGCCAGCCTTGCTGAGAAAAAGCGATGTTCTTCAGGGGTCTCTCTAGTGGAGATAACCTTTCCCATGCGATCGCCATCTGCAACCAAGATTGCGTAGTAACGCTCCGGTTCACCTAGCCCGAAGAATTTCTCTTTGCTTTTTTCATCTCCTTTTTTCTGAAGCCTGAGGACGAGATTTCTTATTGCTGCAAGGTCCTTAATATCGGGTTCAGATAGATAGACATTCCAGCCTTTCTTGCGGTTATGCACCTCTTCATAAGCCTTAATCATGCTTGTTATCCTTGAAAGATGCAGAACCTGACCATCAAATGGAAAATCAGGATAATGCTCTCCAGTTCCAGAGGCGATATTTCCGTTTGATTTGCAGATCCTCTTGATATTATCAAGGACCATCATCGTTTCATCTCCTGATTGTTTGACGCCTCGAATCCACGGATCCATAGCTACTCGGACGACTGAAGGAAATGCTTCCAAAACAGTCTTTTCACCCTCCGCCATTTCATCAGCCCTTTTCCCCCCAAGTCTCTTGGTCAGGCCGACAGCGCAAAGCTGTTCACCTGCCTGGAGCCGCATTTTTAAGGCCAACTCTTTTGGGAGTTCATCATCCTTCAGAATTACACTCTCCCGTGCGCCGTCAAGGGACGACTTTGGGATAAATGCATGACCCTTAGCCTGGAGAAAGTTCCTCGTCGATTTCCTCCCTGCTAAAAGCCCCATCAATCTTTTTCTTGCTTTTTGATAGTCCTCTTTTTTCTGGGGCATGGGCACCCATGCCGAGTAGAACTCCAGGACGTCATTGATTTGCTCGTTCCAGATATTCTCATCAACAAATCCTTCTGACAGATTTTTCGCAAGGATTTTCGCTCCCTTTGCGTACTTCTCCCACTCACCTTGTGCTGCAGCCTTTGCTTGTTCGTTCAGATCTGCAGGATCTTTCCCGTTTGGAAGATTGAGTTCTGCCAGAATGATATTGGCAACATTGGAAGAATCGGGATAACTGGAGGTGACCAATTTCTCCTTTTCAAGGTTGGGAAAGATCAAGTGCCCTCCTTCTTCATCGATCTTCTTTGCCGCAGCCTTGCTGATCTCGGATAGCAAGTTCGAACCAAACCAGAGATCTCGGGTCCTCCGGGCTGCAGCGATGAAGTCCTGCACAGGCCCGATGGAGAGGACATAAAGATACGAAGTCATTATATTGCCTCTTTAAAGTGTCGTTCATATTTTGCAAAATTGATGAATCCTTCAAGGGCAGATCCATCCGAAGAACGAGCCACAGTTCTAAATTTAGAAGGCCCTAATGGAGAATTGATGTAGCTCGCTAACGCAATATTTCTTATCGCATCCTGCGTGATGTCATATACAACATTTGAGCCTATTTCAACTAGCCTCAATGGAGGAATATCCAGTAATTTGAGCGCAATTATCATGGAGATATTTTCTCCAGTGGCAAGTTTAATTGGGCGTGTAATTACAGGGCTCGCCATTCTTGTTCCATTAGTTCCACTAGGTGCTATAGGTATTAGCATCGTATCAGGCGGGTCTAAGTCGAACATAGCTGTTTTTTTACCTGGTCCATCAGAAAAATGAAAGATAATAGGCAAACCAAGTTCTGCTCTAGGAAAGAACGTGGTTGGCGTCTGGGGAACCGAATGATCAAAATTATTTATGTTCGGAGGTTTCAAAGCACAACCTGTTATTTTACGAATGGAATCAGGCTCCGGCCAATAAGACCTTCCAAAAGCAGTTATGGTCATTACACCCTTTTTTGTACGAATTTTCTTTTCATGTCTGGGACCGCGAAAGGATTGACGAAAATCCTGAACGACTTTGACTGCTTGCGACCAAGCATCAAGTGGATCTTTTAGGCCGGATTTATGAAATATCCTAAATGAATATCCACTGAAATCCTCGATTGATTTAAAAGCCAATTCTTCATTAAAAAGAGCTCCACATCCGCGGCGAGTTCGTCCACCGATACCACCATAATTAACCCAAGCTCTTAGAGCCTCAATTACATCAGGACCGATATCGTGAATGTATCTTGCCTTTATCGGTTTGTTCAACCGTAAGAGTTCCTCATTTTCCTTTTCGCGCATCCGTTGAAGTTTATCATGTTTTAACCACCGAACTATTAGTCTGAATGAATAGCCCTCTCTAATTATATCTGAATCGTTCTCTTTTGCAGAAAAGAGGGCATAAGCTTCTGGTCCAAATCGTTCTGGGAAACCATAATCAGGAGGCGACCGTTTCTGCGGTACACCTACAATTAATTTCTCAACATCTATAGTCACTGGACTGGGATTATCTGGTGAACCCCAGACCTCGTTCTCTCGTTGACGGAGTTCTGAAACTTTTTTGTAATTTATTCCCTTAGTCGCTCTCCACCAAAATCTAAGATGGCCTCGTATGCTTGATGGCCGGATGGGCGTAATAAAATCGTTCTTACCCGGCTCGACACCACCTCCAACAATGGGAGTTATAACTTGAATTTTGTATGTCTGGATTATCAAATCCGAGTTAAGATCTCCCTTCAGGGGCCAATCAGGACATTTCAATTCTCCAAAGCTACGCGGCATAAATATCACACTCCAACCATTGATTCATCCAAAATCTCAGTTCTCTCACCCACAAATCCCCCCATCCCAAAGTGCGCCCCGTACCCCACCGCCACCGGCCCGCAGACCGGCTCGGCAAACTCGATCCGAAAGCCGTATCCAGCCGACCCCGCCCTCCTCCCGTCGCCGGTGGATCGCGCCCGC
>JARFPK010000018.1 GCA_029167045.1 Candidatus Methanocrinis natronophilus | reverse complement strand
AATCTTTAAATACTATAGCAGCATAAGTGAGTATAATGCTTAAAGCCTTCAAATATAGGATCTATCCGACAAAAGCACAGCGGTCTAAGATGGAACAGACCTTGGAGCTGTGCAGATGGACCTATAACGAGACTTTAGCATATCGGAAAAACTCTTTCGAACAAGAAGGCAAATCCATATCTAAGTATGAGACTCACTACTTGCTGCCAGAGTGGAAGAAGAACAAACCAGAACTGACGGAGGTATTCTCTCAGACCCTCCAGAACGTCCAAGAACGGGTAGATCTGGCCTTTAAAGCGTTCTTCCGAAGGGTCAAAGCAGGAGAGACCCCGGGGTATCCCAGGTTCAAGGGGAAAGGATGGTATGATTCGTTCACCTATCCCCAGCTGGGATTCAAACTGTTTTCCGGGAAGCTACGCCTCTCCAAGATCGGAGATGTCAAGATCAAGCTCCACCGACCCATCGAAGGCAAGATCAAGAGGTTAATCGTTCGGAGATCTTCGACCGGAAAATGGTTTGCCTGCTTCTCAGTCGAGATCGATGATCCTCCTAAGCCTCCCTGGAAAGATGGGTTGATGGCGGGCATCGATCTGGGGCTGGAGAGTTTCGCTACATTGTCCAACGGAGAGAAGATCGATAACCCCCGGTTCTTTCGATCTGAGGAGAAGGCGTTGGCAATAGCTCAAAGGCGACTATCCAAATATGAGAAGGGAACTTTTGAGAGGAGGAAAGCTCTCAAAGTTGTCCAGCGGACCCATGAGCGGATAGCCAACCTCAGATACGATTTTGCTCATCAAGTCAGTCACAACCTGGTCGAAAGGTTCGGGCTGATCGCTTTCGAGGATCTTAGCATCACCAAGATGCATAAGAGCCGCTGCCTGGCTAAAAGCATATCAGACGCTGCCTGGAGGATGCTAGTGATAACCACATCGTACAAGGCTGAGAGCGCCGGTTCGATGGTGGTTCTAGTAGATCCCAGAAACACAAGTCAGCTATGCTCCAGGTGCGGTCTTAAAGTGCCGAAGTCGCTATCGGATCGGGTCCATGAATGTCACCAATGCGGGCTGGTCATGGACCGTGACGAGAATGCGGCGATAAACATTTTGAGACTGGGGCTACAGTCTCTGCCAAAAGCTAGAAGCCCCGCCCTTCAGGGCGGGGAGTAGTCACGTACCCCTGGATCATGTCGTTCCGTTCCAAAGGTTGTAGATATGATAGAAAAGAAAATGATACAAGAAATTCTGGATGAGTATGACCAAAAAGAGTTAACTATTGCCACAGTTTGCTCTCATAGCAGCCTCCAGATATTTCATGGGGCTCGACTAGAGGGTTTCAAGACCCTGGGCATCTGCCTTGGCAGACCGCCGAAGTTCTACGACGCCTTTCCCCTGGCAAAGCCGGACTCTTATTTGAGCCTCGATAGCTACGGGGCGCTTCTCGATGAGAGCGACCGGCTCATCGAGAAGAACGCGATAGTCGTGCCGCACGGGTCGCTGGTGGAGTACCTGGGCGCGGAGAAGTTCGAGGGGATGCCGGTTCCGACCTTCGGTAACCGCAGGTGCCTCGCCTGGGAGAGCGACCGGGAGATGGAGAGGGAGTGGCTCCTCAAAGCAGGGATAGACCTTCCCAGGAGGTTTGCGACCCCCGAGGAGATCGATCGTCCCGTGATCGTCAAGTATCACGGCGCCAAGGGAGGAAGAGGCTTCTTCATATCCAAGAGCAAGAGCGAATACCTGAGCAAGGTCGACGGGTCCCAGAGGCACACCATCCAGGAGTTCATCCTGGGGACGAGGTATTATATCCACTACTTCTACTCCCCGATCCGGTCCACCGGATATGCCCTCAGCAAAGGGACCCTGGAGATGCTGGGGATCGACAGGAGGGTTGAGAGCAACGCCGACGAGATATTCAGGATAGGCTCCATGGACGAGCTGGAGGCGGCGGGGATATTCCCGAGCTTCGTCGTCACCGGAAATATCCCCCTCGTCCTGAGGGAGTCGTTACTTCCCAAAGCCTTCGAGCTGGGTGAGAGGGTCGTCGAGACCTCCATCGACCTATTCGGGGGGATGATAGGCCCCTTCTGCCTCGAGACGATCGTAACCGATGACCTGAAGTTCAAGGTCTTCGAGATCTCTGCTCGTATCGTCGCCGGAACGAACGTCTTCATCAATGGATCTCCCTACTCAGACCTCATAGAGAAGGACCTCTCTAATGGTAGAAGGATCGCCCAGGAGATCAGCCTGGCAAGAGATCAGGGAAGGCTTTCGGAGATCATAAGCTGAAGGGCAAAGGCTTATTATCTCCCCCCCTCCTGAATTCATCTCTTATATGGCAGGTCTGATCAACACTTACAAGGACGCCACCGCCCTCCAGTGCTCTTTCATCGAGAAGCTGGAGCAGCTCGACCTGGAGAGCGTAAACGCCTTCGCCGAATCTCTAGCCTCATTCTTGAAAGAGAAAGACGAGAAGAACTTCGTCTACGGCCTCGCCGCCGGAAGGAGCGCCCTATCCCTATACAGCTTTCTGCAGCTCCTCTACAACCACTTCAACGCCTTCCCCTGCACCATGGAGGACCCCGTCCAGAAGCACTTCCGAGATACAAGGAAGAACCTGGGGATCGCCGTATCAGGGTCCGGGGAGACCCCTGCGGTGAACAAGTACATCGAGGACATAATAAACCAGGGCGGCGAAATCAGGCTCATCACCGCCAACAGGGATGGGACCGCCCACCGACTGGTGGAGGATTACGAGAACGGATCGGTCCTGGTGATCAAGGGGAAGACCAAGTACGACCTGGACATGACCAGGACCAGCAAACTCTCCCCCATGGGGACGGAGTTTGAGCTGGAGGTCCTCGCCTTCTTGAACGCCGTCTTCAAGGAGGTCCAGGGGATGATCGAGGGGGATAGGAGCGGATCCTGCGAGAGCTACCTATCCACCATAAGGGATTTTTCATCCCAGTGCAGCCTCATCTCCAGGGTGGACGAAGAGGGGCTCTCGAAGTGGTTTGAGCGGCTATTTCCCAGGAGCGGAAGGTACATCATAGGGGGGGTGGGACGGTCGGGTCTGGTGGCTCGAGCCTTCGAGATGAGGCTCTCCCACCTAAACAAGACGAGCTACTGGGAGAGGGACTTCAACACCCCCAGCTTTCAGATCGGCGACGTTTATGTCCCCATCACGGGGAGCGGAAACACCTACGAGTGTATCGAAGGGGTCAAGAGCGCCTTCAAGAGGGGGGCGGACGTCCTGCCGATCACCACAAACCCTTCTTCGGAGCTGGTGGAGCTTCTCAGAGAGAAGGGTCGGGAGGAGGATATCGCCTTCGTGCCCGTCTCTGATGAGTACGTGGAACAGATATGTGGGAGCCGGAGGACCACCAGCTGGCTCGTCTCGGAGTACAGCATGCACAGGTATCCGATATTTGAGATCAACGCCTCGATATTCACCAACAGCGTCGTCGCCGTGGGGGCAGAGTATCTGGGGATCGAAGAGGCGGGGATGAAAAGGCTCCACGCATGAAACGTATTGTAGCCGTCTCCGACACCCACCTCCAGGCGGGGTCTATGGTTCCTAGAGGGGTCGCAGACCTCGCGAAGGGCGCCGACCTCCTCCTCCACGCCGGCGACTTCGTCACCCTCCAGGTCTACGACGCTTTCTGTGACCTCGGTCCCTTGGTGGCGGTATGCGGCAACTCCGACTCCCCGGAGGTGAAGGCTATCCTCCCCAAGAGGAGGGTCATCGAGGTGGAGGGGGTGAAGATCGGCATCGTCCACCAGGCATCTCACTTTGCCGATACGACGGGGGCCGCCTTCCTTGCAAGGGAGATGGATGTGGACGCCCTCGTCTTCGGCCACCTTCACAGGCCGGTCGTCGAGCAGGGACCCCGGCTTCTGATATCTCCAGGAAGCCCGACGGAACCCCGCCTCTCCGCCCCATCGGCGGCGGAGATAGAAGTGGACGGGGTCGAGATCCGGGGGAGGATCCTCCCCCTGGGCCGGCCGATCTGCGGCTACTTCAAGTACGCAGAGTCCCTCGCCGAGGGGTCGGAGGAGGAGAGAAGAGAGGGGGGGGTATAGACGGATATTTATCAATTATATTGGACGGTCATATATTGGACGGCCTTCCCGTCCTTCCCCACGGACCCGTCCTCGACGGCATCCGATAAAGATCGCCGACCTTTAGAAGGCCCGCCTCCGCCAACCCTTCATCATCAGATTTTTGCAGCCTCGCCCTCCAGGCGGAAGGCGGCGAGATCGTCGATGGCGATCCAACCCGTAGTTCCAGACCTGTGAACTTCCCGGTCGATGACGACGAAGTATATCGCCGATACGTTGCTTAAGTCGAGGGCGAGATCTGTACAACGGCGGCCGTCGACCTCGATGCAGTCGAACTCCTTGTATAAGGCCTCGTGCCGCGTCCAGTTCATAGAGGCGGCGCCCTCTTCCCAGGAGCGGCCATGGACGGTTCCTGCGGCGTCCCTTATCCAGACCTCTAGGGCTCCGTCGTACCCGATCCCCCTGGAGGAGAAGGATAAACCGTCGGTATATGAGAGGTCCAGGCCGCCGCCTCTCCGGGACGGGGACTTGGTGATCCCGGCCCATCCGCCGGGGACGAGGTCGATGGATATCCTGGTGGCGTCGTCATCGGCCCCGGGGACCGCCCATATCTCCAGGACGCGGGAGCCGAGGCCGTCGACGGCGGTGCTCCAACCTGCGGCCATAGAGTCGATGATGAAGGAGGGTAGGACCTCCACATCGACGGAGGCCGTCGATTCCCCGGCGAAGCTTCTGGCGACGAGGGTGTAGGTGACCCTCTCCGGGGGAGAGAGGGTCGCATCCCCTCGGAGGGAGACGGGACCGATCCCCGGCTCGATCTCGATCTGGGAGGCGTCGGCCACAGACCAGCGGAGGGTGAGATCGTCCCCGAGACCGACGAGAGACCTATCGGCCTCGAAGAGATCGATCTCGGGAAGGTCCCTGGTGCTTAAGGTCCATACATCACCAGAGGACCTCTTCTTAAGACGGTTCTCCGCCTCGACCCGCCATATGTAGGCGGTACCGGGGAGGAGGGGCTCCGTCAGGTTTATGACAAGGTTCTCCCTCCCCCGACCGCCTCTGGCCGTCCCCACCACCCCCATCTCCTCCTCGACGGTTCCGAGGAGGACGCGGTAGACGATCCTGGAGTTGGGGTCGAGCCCGATCGAAGAGAGGACGGACGTGGCGGGGCCGCCGCCGACCCACCAGAGAGGGGGCGCAAGGCCTATGCCGACGGTCCCGTCCACCGGGCAGGGGATCTGGGGCTCGTAGGGGCCGGGGGCGAGGGCGAATAACAGAAGAATGGCGGCCATGAGCCCTCCGACGACTGAGAGGCTCTGCTTCGCCCTCCCCCCTCTGGCGACCCGTTGGATGAAGCCGTCGACGATCTCGGCGGCGTCCATCAGAGCTTCGAATAACCGATCGAACCTGCCTCCCATCTCCCTTCCTCCACCCGGGCTTCATGCCAGCTTTGGAGATCCTCCATTTAAAGACCATCGGCCGGTAAATGGTATATAATTAACTTCTCTTGGGACGGCCTTCATCTGATTTATCTGCAGGCCGCCCCGATCCAGGGTTTTTGGGGGCAGGCGATAGTCCACGGGCGTTTGAGGTAGGGGTCAGGGGAGCCGCTGCGAGAAGCCCCACCGGTCTCTTGCGTAGCTTGCGAGCATCTTATAGAACTCGGCGTAAGATAGGGGGAGCCACGACCACCCGTCGACGGCGGAGCCTCCTCGCTCCTCGCCCTCCTCGGCGAGGACCTCCTCCACCTCTAGGGGGCGCAGATAGCTGTGGAGCCGATAGACCCTATCGCCCACAGGGACCCGGTAGCAGTATAGCGTCCTGGTGGAGCCGTCGACCCCGCGGTACCAGGGGGGCGGCGGCTCGTCCCGGACCCGCTGGCCGCTCGTCGCGTACCTTAGGATGAACTCGTCTTTTAGGGCGTAGAACCGGTCGCGATTCTGGGGCGGCTCCGGCTTGACCAGCTTGTTTGCGGCCCAAACCGCCTCGGCGAGGGCCGCGAGGTCATCGTCGAAGTGATCGCGCCAGAGCCGCCAGAGCTCCTGGCCGCTCATCCCTGTCCATGATCTCTTCCTCAAAGTGAGGGGATTCTGGATCCGGGGGGCCAAAAAACCTTTCCCTATCTTTAAACCCCCCCTCCCCAGCCGGTTCCGGACAAGAAGGCCTCGGAGCTCATCGCCGACCCGGCTAAGGGCTCGCTTCAAGCACGAAGCTATAATAATCATCGGCCGCCTATAATAGATTATACAAAAGGACGGAGGTGTCAGCAGATGACGGAGAAGACGACGGCAAATGAGAAGAAAGAGAAGACCGAAACCGAGAGGGACGCGGCCTATGCCAAGGCAGATGCCAAGGCGGAGGCGGAGAAGAGGAAGGCAGATCTCGAGCATAAGGCCTCCTCCTTGAAGGCAGATCTGGAGGAGAAGAAGGCGGACGTGGAGAAGGCTGTGGCAGAGGTGGGAAAGAAGGCCCTGGAGAAGCTGAAATAAGGGCCTTTACCCCCGGAAGAATCGATGTAGGCGATTAAGAAGGGGGCCTGGGTCGCGGCGGGGTGTCGTGGTGGGGCCAGCCCCAGAAGTCAGGTATTCCGCCCCCGCGGCCCCTTGGCCCGGGAGTCGGCGAAGTAGGCCTCGATATCCATATCCATGTCCGCCTTCATCAGGACCCAGCCGGTGATGTGCCCCGCCAGGAAGGCCCTCCTCTCCCCCTCGGTCCCGGCGAACCGGTCGAGGGCCCGCCGGATCAGCTCGTGGGTGTCCTTCGAGCTGGACAAGATCTCCTCGAGGACGATCCGGTTCACCAGGTCGCACTCTTCTTGGGAGAGGCGGAAGATCTCGGCGATCCTTCTTTTCATAAGCGCGTCATCTTTCATTAGCATCAGGCCTCCGGCAGCAGTTCTATTATACTTCTGCTATTAGTTATTTTGCGATCTTCTTCTCCAGTCGCTCGCGACCCATCCTTGCCTTTATGGCCATAGGGCTGCCAAGACCCTGGAAAAGCGTCTCTGCCTGGCGTATCAGGTCTAGGGCTTTCTCCAAGTTTCCTTCATGCTCCTCTAAGAAAGCGGTCTGTGCCGATGTGATAGCGACGCTGGCCTTGTCCCCCAGCTCTTGGGCGATCTTCAGGCTCTCGCCGTAGAGGCGGCGGGCCTCGCTCATGTCTCCCGTTTTCTGAGCGAGCATCCCCATCTGGTGGAGCGATTTTTCGACCCCGGACTTGTCCCCCAGCTCTTGTTTAATCTTCAGGCTCTCGCCGTAAAGGCGGCGGGCATCGGCGAGATCGCCCGTGTTCTGAGCAAGCATCCCCAGATGGTGGAGCGAGCTTGCGACGCCGCCCTTGTCCCCCAGATCTTGAGCGATCTTCAGACTATCGCCGTAGAGGCGGCGGGCCTCTGCGATGTCGCCCGCGTCCTGAACGAGAATCCCCAGATGGTGGAGCGATCTTGAGATGCCGGACTTATCCCCCAGATCTTGAGCTATCTTCAGACTATCGCCGTAGAGGCGGCGGGCCTCGCCGAGGTCGCCCGTGGCCTGAGCGAGCCTCCCCAGCTGGTGGAGCGATTTTGCGACGCCCTCCTTATAGCTAATCTCCGTACTGATTTTTAATTCTTGTTTCGAATAATTTGATGCCTTATCGTAATCCCCAAGAAGATAAGATATCTGAGCCAATTCATCCAGGATCTTCGTGATCTCCTTCTCATCCTTCACCTTTTCGAGCAAGTGCTCGTTTATCCGCTTCCGCCTTAAAAGATCCGCTTCGCTCTGATAGTGTAAAGATGTGGACAGAGCCTCGATCGCCTCGAAGGCGACCCCCCGATCGAGCCCCTTCAGCTCGTGATAATTTCCCCTGTACCTCCAGAAGTCGGGCGCCCTTCTTATCACATCGTCGAGGAAGCTCTGGCTCGAAAAGACGAGGCTCGGAACCCCGGCGTCGTAAAAGAGCTCTCGAAAGTTGTTCAGCGCATCCGCCAGGTCTTCCGTCAGCTTTTCGGGCATAGTCCAGATCAGAACTTCGGCGCCGCCGAAATCTCCGCTCTTGAGGCTCTGTATTACGTCTTCGCCTTCTTCGACGGGAATTACTTTTGCCTCGAATCTGCCGCTCAACGCGCGGATGATACCGTCTCGATAGGCAGGAGCGTTGACGACGCAGAGGATGAGGTTGCCCCTACCACCCGAGACCTCCAGCTCCGCGATGATGGTGTCGATCTCCTCCAGGTCTTCAGCCCTCGCCTCCTCTAATCCTGGGCCTTCAACTCTCGCGTCTTCGATCCCCGCGGCTTCAGCCTTCGCGTCTTCTAATCTCGCATCTTCCATTTTTCCACCAGGGGCAGAAGGAGGGGGTCCACGTCGCACCATCTACCGTTCTCGTCCTCGTACTCGACCGCAGTGAGGCTGAAGAGCAATTCGCGGCTTATGCCGTCGTCCTTGTCCAGGTCGCGGGCCTCCTTCGATTCGTGGATCTCCATGGCCCTGCGCTTGTGGGCCTCGGTGAGCGTCCTGTCGTAAGTCCGCCGTAGCTTCTCAAGGGCGCTCTCCACATCCTCTTTCACTATCCTTTCTCTCTTGTTTCTGTACGCCTTTATCGTGGCATCTCTCATGATCGAGACGAACTCCGAGAGCTTTCCGGTGGATAGGATCGCCTCGTCCAGAACGGCGTCGTCGATCAGGTGATGTTCCATCCGGTTTCTTACAACGGATCTGTAGAAGCCGAGGTTCGTCTCGTTTCTGCCGCCGTCCTTGTTGATCACCGGAAGCTGCGGCAGGATTATGGCGTCGTCGAAGGCGGGCCTGACGTTCTCGAAGTAGGGGTTGAAGGTGAGAGGGATAGGGAAGGTGTAAACCGCAAAACAACTCGGCTGGGTGAGAAGCTCGTAGTTCTTGTAGAAGAACTCCTCCGCCTGCTCGACGCGGGTGAGCTTGTCCAGGTCGTCGACGATGACGACGAGCTTCTTTTTTGTCTTATCCTCTACGTTGACGATCAGCCAGTTGAGCCTCTGGATCAGGTCGCTGATCTGCATCTCCAGCTCTTTTCGGACGATATCCCGGGTCTTTGCCTCTCGACCCAGCTTCAGCAGCAGAACTTTGGCGAGGGTCAAAGAGATCCCCGCGGCTCTGGTCCCGGTGACCTCCTCCTCTTCGACCTTTGTGATGCGCTTTACGAAGTCCTTGAAGTCCTCTTCGATGTCCCGGTTGAGCTTGACGCCGTCGACCTCTGCCCTGTCGTAGATCATCAGGGCCATCGAGACGAAGAAGTCTCGAAAGTCGAAGTCGCTGATGTTCAATTGGTCTCGGATCGAGTAGCTGACCACAAGAAACCGATCGGGATCGATCATATTAAGAAGCCGGTTCAGCTCTGTGCTCTTCTCCAAACCCCTGAACCCGAGAAAGAGGTACTTCTCCTTTCTCTCAGAGATATCTATCCGGTCCCTCAGCTCCTCGATGGGGGATGGTGCCCTAGCAGGCCTTTCGACGTAAAAATCCCTGAACTCCTCCTCAGATTCTAGCGGCTCGATCACCAGGTTGTTGTAGGCCTCCTTCAAGCTCTTCGCCTTCGGCATATCGATAATCCCCCGCGTTTCCGTTATTCTTGTCACGCTTGCCATTCAGAATTAACCCGATTCTCAGTCAACTACCCCGCCCTGAAGGACGGGGCTTGTAGCTGTCCTTGACGCTACGATTGGCTGGTTGACGACAGCCTGCTACGATCAGATCTACTGAAGGTAGCGATGTTCCTGGACGCGTTCAAATCCGCATCGATCTGGAAGCCACAGCTCTTGCATTTGAAGGTCTTACCATTACGGTTTTCCTTCTTCTGATACCCACAATTGGAACATGTACGCGAAGTATATCTTGGATTGATGGCAACGGCCTTCTTACCAATCGCAGTGGCCTTGTACTCTACTATGGCTCGTAGTTCTGCGAAACTCCATTTACCAAGCTTTTTGTTCTTCTTACCGTTCCTGATGTGGGTCAGGTCTTCCAGAACAATTACGTCGTAAGGTTTTGATACGATCCAGTTAGCGATCTGATGATTCACGTCCCTTTGAAACCGTCTCTCTCGGCCCGATAGCTTTTGAAGTTTTCTTTTCGCGGACCGAGTGCCTTTGGACTGAAGTTTTGATCTCAAATACTGATATTTACCCTTGATAGCCTTTACAGGACCAGACTCCCAGAAAGTGTTATCGCTACAAACTGCTATATTATTGATCCCAAGATCCACTCCGAGCCGCCTATCTCCCTGTATCGTTTCTGGATCAGGCTGTTCTACCTGGACATGTAGGTAGCAGGCGTTCTTGGTTATCTTCAACTGAGCGTTCATGACTTTCCAGGTAGCATATTTTTCGTAATATTTTGCTAGTTGGAAATCGTAACGCAGTCTACCAAACGCTGTCGTAAGCTTGCAGTATCCTGACTCCAAGAATACTTTCATCGTTCGAATGTCGAATCTGACCGCTCCAAGAGGGTGTTTGAACGGCTTGGTTTCAAACTTAAGTCTCTTGAGCATATCACTGGCTTGATCCCTGGCAGTCTGATGCAATGCAGAAGGTAGAGTCGGGTACTTCTCTCGGAGGTCCCTGTACGTAGCTTTGTTGAGTCTAGTCTTGTTGTAATCACGTGCCGCAAAACCGTAGTCTATGACATCCTGGCAGGCGGCATTCCAGATCCGCGCCGTCTGGACAAGTTCATTAGACCGGTCTAGTTTTATCTGGATTGTGCGGTACATGTATTAAGCATGTAATACGTTTATTAGATTTATAGGTTTCGGCTGGAATGGGGGAGGGCTCCGCTTTCATCCCCACCCTGAAGGGTGGGGTCTTCCCGCTGCGCCCTCTCCGCTCCCCAGAGATAAAGCTATCCACTTCCTCAAGGCCGAAAGACTGGCTCGATGGCGCAGGCCGGAGAGTGGGTCGAAAAAAGACGATTCGGGCAGATCCCGCCGCCGCCCGATCAGACGACCTTCTTTCCGGCCGTCGGCCCCCACATGGCGTTGTAGACCTCCTCCACCTTCACCACCACGGCGGACTTCGCCGGAAGCTTGTTGTTGACGGCCAAAACCCACTTCGTCATCTCGTCGTAGTACTTCCCCTCCTTGAAGACCTCCGCCTTCCCCTTGATCTGGAAGGACTTCTTCGTCTCGGTGTCGTAGCAGAGGATCGATACCTTGGGGTTAGCGGCGAGGTTCGCCGCCGTCTTGTAAAAGAAGTTGTCTCCTATCATGATCGTCTCGTCGTCGAGGACCTTCAGGAAACCGACGTAGACGACGTTCGGGGTCCCCTCGCCGTCGGCGGTGGCGACGGGGGCTGGCTTCTGCTTCTCCAGGGTTGCTCTGACATCTGGTGGCATCTTCACCATTTAGATCACCTCTCTTCAAATTGAATAGCAATATATTTACTCTTTGCGTCAGGCGGGACCAGGTCGAAGGGACGCCCTGATGGTATGAGAGAGCAAATAGCGAAATGAGCAGCGAAATGAGCGAAACGCCCGATGAAAAATGGGGGAGATGCCCTCGACCCCGAAAGGATGGGGCGACGGTCCGGATATGAGAGGCCCCCACCCCCCCATCAGGCGATCCGATCCCCCGCTGAGGGGCCGGAGTTCGCCTCGTAGACCTCCTCGACCTTGAAGATCACGGCCCGCCTCATCTGGAGGTCGGGCTTACGGGCCCGGACCGCCTCCGCCATCTCCTCGAAGATCGGCCCCTCCTCGGCGAAGGTCACGGTCCCCTTGATCTGGAAAGACCGCCTGGGGTCCTTCGTCCAGCAGACGACGGAGGCGAAGGGGTTCTCCGCCAGGTTCGCCGCGGTCTTGTTGAAAAAGTTGTCGGCGAATACCAGAGTCTCTTCGTCCTTTATCTTCAATATCCCCATAAACACGACGTTCGGCTTTCCTTCAGAAGAGGCGGTGGCTAAGGGGATCGGCCACTGCTTCTCCAGGGTCTCTATCACCTCGGGGTCCATCTTCACCATACAATCACCGCCCTCAAAAGAGATCCCGATTTTATTTATCCCTTGCCTTCCTGGCGGACCTTATAAAATGGCCGGGAAAGAGCCGATAGGAGGCTCCATGGAAGTGGTTGTAGGAGGCGAGGAGGTTGCCGTCGACGATACCGTCCATCCCCCCATCGATCCCCGTCCCCCGCAGGAGGCGGATGGCGTACTCGACCTTCGCCCCCTCTCCTATGACCAGCTCCGAGTGGTGGAACTCGTGGCCGAGGAAGGTCGCTCCCCGGGGACCCATGGAGCAGTCGCGAATAAATTCACCCTCTGTATAGCTGACGATCCTGCGGCCTCCCATCCTGGTCTTCGCCGGGACGAGGCCGACGGCGGGAAAAGCCTCGCCTCCGTACTCGATCTCCTCTGTGAGGTACATGAGGCCGCCGCACTCGGCGAAGATGGGCTTTCCGCCATCATGGGCCCCCCTGATCGACTCCATCATCGACCGGTTCTCGAAGAGCTCCTTTCCATATAGCTCAGGATAACCGCCGCCGATGTAGAGGCCGTCGACCTCCGGGAGGGCGGGGTCGTGGATGGGGCTGAAGGGGACGACCTCTGCCCCGGACAGTTCGAAGAGCTCTATGTTGTCCCGGTAGTAGAAGTTGAAGGCCTCATCGAGGGCGACGCCGATCCTGACTCCTTCGCCCTCCCGGCTCGGTATATAGAGGTCGGGGTCAGGCGCCTCCAGGGGCTTTGCCTCCGCGGCTATCGCGAGGATCCGGTCGATATCGAGCCCCTCTTCCACCACCTTGCGGATCTTGTTGAGCCTCTCGGCAAAGCCGGCGTGCCTCCTCTCCCCCTCCAGCATCGGGACGAGCCCCAGGTGGCGCATAGCCAGGTGCATCGCCTCGTCCCTGGGGATCACCCCCACGACCTCCACCCCGGCGTGATCCCGGATCGCGGCTATGGCCTTTTCGGCGTGGCGCTCTCCACCGACCTTGTTGAGGATGACCCCCCTGATATCGACGGCGGGGTCGAAGTCGGCATAGCCCTTCACCAAAGCCGCAGCGCTCCTCGTTATCGATCTTGCGTCCACCACCAGGATCACCGACGCCTTCAGCATTTTTGCGATCTGGGCTGTGGACCCCCGGTCGCCGTCGTAACCCTCATAGAGCCCCCGGACCCCCTCGATGACGGCGAGGTCCGCCCCCCCGGCGGCGTGGGCGTAGACCTCCCGGACGGTCTTCTCCGGCATCAGGTGGCCGTCGAGGTTCCTGCACCACCTACCGGTTATCCCGGTATGGTAGCTCGGGTCGATGTAGTCGAGGGCGACCTTGTAGGACTGGACCGATAAGCCCCTGTTCCTGAGGGCCGACAGGAGCCCCGCCACGATCGTCGTCTTTCCGCTGGAGCTACGATCCCCGGCGATGAGGATTCTGGGGATATCCACGGTCATATGAGGGATATCTCCCGGAGACGGTCGTCGTCGATCGGCTCGGGGTGGCTCGGCTTTTGGTCCCCTGATACATGATCCGCCAATTTACGGTAGACATCGGCGATCTCGGAATCCGGCGCCCCTTCGATCACCGTGACCCCCCTCCTCTCGCACATCTGGACTATCGGATCTTTCGGGATGAAGGCGACAAGCTCGCTTCCGACCTCAGAAGCGAACTTCTCGACGATCTCCCTCTCGGCTGCGGCCTCCCGGGAGTTGCATATGACCCCGGCCAGGGGGGTCTTCAGCCGCTTCAACCCCCGGCATATGTTGTTGGCGGCGTAGATCGGCATGTACTCCCCCGAGGTTATGATGTAGGCCTCGGTGACGAGCCCTTTTCTTATGGGGGCGGAGAAGCCGCCGCAGACGATGTCCCCAGGGACGTCGTAGAGGGTGAGGTCGATCTCGTCTAAGACCTTCGATACCTTCCTGAGAAACTCGATGGCGACGATGATCCCCCTCCCGGCGCAGCCGACCCCCGGCTCCGGCCCCCCCACCTCGATGCACCTGACGCCGCCGTACCCACCGATGACGACCTCCTCCTCGGTGATCTCTCCCCCAGCCCGGATAAGGTCCATCATCGTAGGGATCCTCTTTCCGACGAGGGTGATCGTCGAGTCGCTCTTAGGATCGCACCCTACCATCAGAACGCGGCACCCCTTCTCGGCGCAGGCCGCCGCGACGTTGGACGCTGTGCAGGACTTTCCTATCCCTCCCTTGCCGTATATCGCAACATGCTTAACCTGGGACATGTTCTATCTCCAGAACGCCCAAAGCTTCTCCATCAGATATACAGGTTATCCAGAGTCGGAGCGGCAGAACGGCAGGTGATCCGGGGAAGGATCGGTTTGAGTCTGGGGGTATAGAATTAGTCTTTGAAGTGGATGAAAAGGAGCGGGGACCCATAAGGGCTTCGGCCCTCCTCTGTCTTCTAGTATCAGTCTATATTATTGCTGGGGCCATGGGGGTTTTGGCCCAGGTGCCGATGGCCGAGGTCAGGGGACATTTCAGCGACGGAGATGGCGTCTGGAACGCCGAGAGCTTCGGGTGGTTCTACTACGACCTGGACGAGGGGACCGGAGGCGAGCGGCTCACAGTCCGGGCCGAAGATCGGAGGGTGAGGACCGGAGACCTGGTCTATTCGAGCGAGGTCTGGACCGAGGATTTCGAGTTCGATGGATGGGGACGTTATCAGGCGGTCGCATTCCTGGGGAAGAGGTACCTCGCGGGATATTTCAAAAGCGACTTCACCGACGCCATCTCCGCCCTGGAGGAAGGGGAGCTCCGGGAGATCCTGATAGACTTTGAAGGCACCCAGACCATCACCACCAAGACTCCTCTATTCCTTGACGACGGCTACATGCTCGAGGTGGGGGAGGTCTCCCATGATGGAGAAAAGGTACGCCTCCTTTTGAAGAAGAACGGTGTCCAGGTCGACGAGGCCGTGGTCAGCACGGGAGAGACTTACTCCTACGATGCTGATGACGGACTGCTGCCCGCCATTCTGGTCCACGTAGGCGCAGCGATGAGGGGAGCCGATGAATCGATCGTCGGCTTAAACGGGTTATTTCAGGTTCGAGACCGGCCAACTATTAAGGTTTTTGACGGGGAGATCATCGACGAGATGAAGGTGGCGACTTTATCCGATGATAGGATCGAGCTTGTGAACCGCAATGATCTGATCCTTCGGCGGGGAAGCACCGTGGATCTTGCCGGGGGTCTCGCCCTGAGGGTTAGGGACGCCTTGCAGTTGATCTACTACCCCGTGGGAGTTATCGCCGATTTCGGCGTCCACGAGATCAGAGGTCCGGTCTACACCGAAGACTCTCTTGTCCCCCTCTTTTACTCAGACGGGTCGATCGGCTTTGCCGAGGCCCGATGGAACCATGAGAATTTCGCCGGATTCTACTTCGATGACGAAGAAGATCTGGGGACCGAATCTCTCATCCTTTACATGTCAGAGGGCGGCATAATAAGTCCTGGTCGCGAGTTTGTCATGAACGATAATAGACTGGGATACGGGTTCAAGTACACCTCTTTCGTCGAGCCGAGAGGCTTCGAGTTCAAAGACTGGGGCCAATATTATGTGGTGGGGCTCTTCGGCCAGCCATGGTTCGCGGGCTACGGCCCTCTCACCAGCTCCCTGGTCGGCAAAGAGAGCATGATAAGCGAAAACCAGGTCGGCCAGGTCCTGCTGGACACCGATGAGAGCTTAAAGGTCGTCGGCGGTGTGGCCCTCGCCCTGAAGGATGGATACGAAGTCCACATCGTCGACGTCTCCAACGACTCCATCTATATGATGCTGGTCAGGGAAGGTGAGGTCCTCGACAGGGGCGTGGTCAGATCCAACTCCACCTACGTATACAAGAAGGATGTAGGAGACACAAGCGACCTCCCCCTGATCGCCCTGCACGTCGGAAGCGTCTTTCTGAGCGATGAAGAGAACCTCGCCATAGTGGACGGCATATTTCAGGTCTCAGACAGGCTGGTCCTAACCATAGATCCCGGGAATGACTTCGGAGAGCTGAAGGTCATGATGATAAACCCGTCCTACATAATCATGGCGAACCCCGGCTGGATTCATCTGAAGCGCGACTCGAGGGCGAGCATATTGCCGGGTATCAACGTAGCCGTCGCCAAGAACGAGACGTTCCGATATTACCTCTACAAGAACGAGTACGTGGTGCCGCTCCCCTATCTGTCGGACGTGTTTATACCCAAGGAGCCTGTACCCTCTGGGGGCCTCGCGAACTTCTCGATATTCGTCCTGGCGGGGCAGATCAAGAGCGTCACCGCCGAGACCGTCGACGCCGGGGGCCGCAGGGTGATCATGGGGGACCTAACCCGATCGGGGGTGGGGGCCGCCGACCAGTGGCTCTACTCCTGGCAATGGAACGCCACCGTCCCGGCCTTGAGCGACGACGGTACGATCCTTCCAGAGTCGGAAGTTCAGAGGGGTCTTCTCCAGATCAACGACTCCACGGAGCCGGTCCCCGTGACCGTGACCTTCGACCCGACGGGAAGGATCGGCTTGATCCGGGGCTACGCCGGCGAGTTCTATTATATATCCCAGGCCGAGTACGAGAGGCTGGGTGAGACGGTGAGCTACGCCGAGATGTCCTCCAACGATCTCCTCCGAGATAGATATATCAAGATCGAGCCGGGGAAGAGCGAGATCAGGTTCTTCCAGGTCGTCAACGGCGCCGCCGTCCTGGGCGAGGAGAACCACAAGCTCTGGTTCTCCCCCTCGGGGATCGAGCCCCATCTTGTAAGGATCGCAGCCCCCCCCGGGAGGTACGAGATCAGGCTCCGGATCGAGAACGTCATGGACGCCCTCCTGGTCTCGGGTCTCTACTTCGAGGTCGCAGAGCCTCAGGCCACCTCCGCCTCGGTGGGGTCGGCAGCGGACCGGTCCGGGAGGATCGAGGGGATTGCCGAGGTGGGGATAGCCGAGGTGGAAGGTGTGGAGGTCGACGGGGTGAGGAACGGTACCGTCAATGTCACCCTGCTGGAGGAGGACCGTAGCAGGTCGATCCCCGGGCCGGGGGCTGCCGTCGCAGCAACGGCGGCGCTGATAGCCGCCCTGGCCTGGAGGCGGAGGCGGTAGCTTCCGCCGCCGTCTTCTGAAGCGAGCAACCCCGTACCGCCCGATGGGCGCGGGGCATCGCACCACATGGTAGAGGCGACGGGCGGGATCGGGCGGCGAGTGTCGGGCGGCGCGAAACCGCCGGGCGGGCTCCATCCGGCCAGTCTCAGAGCGTCAAAAGGTACGGTAATTCTGACGCAGATCCTATCCGGTGAAGATGGAGAGTTCAGAGCCGCCCGTACATCTTGTGCGCCTTCTCAATGGTGGTGATGGCAAGGATCGTAACGACCTTCTCGTCTTCATATATCCGATAGAAGACAGTATAGGACCTTCCACCATGGAGGCGATAGAGCTTCTTGAAGCCAGAAAGATGGAGCGCCTCCTGGTCGCCGCTGCCGCTTCCTGAGAAGGGATCGTCTGCTAGAGAAAGACATCTATCAGCAACAAGCCGCCTGCTCTTCTCCGGCAGCGAGCGGAGGAACTCCAGGGCCTTCTCTTCGATCAGCAGCTGGTAGGTCAAAGTCGAAGCTCCACGAAGCTTCCCTCCCTCTCGATCCTCTCCATATCGAGGAAGAGCCGCCGCTTCTTCTCGTGCTCGATCATCTCCGCCAGAAGGCTCGCGAAGGTCTCTCCCGGCCTCTTGAGATCTGATAAATCCTCCCAGACCTCCCGGGTCACGGGTATCCTCTTATCGGCCGCTTCACCCATGTAAACGCTGTAAGGGCTGTAAGGGGTTATAGGTTGCGGGTCGAGGGGCGCGGCCGGGGGGCGTGAAACCCGCGGGATTGGCTCCATACCCCATCAGGAAGTCCTTAAGCCCGGAATATAGGGCGCGGATTGTTGGAGTAATGCTAAATATCTTGAGAAGTAATGGAACTGGGTGATTGATGAGGATAGGTCGTAGACTGGGTGCTTCCAACGGTGTATTATCCTCCTCCGGATCTATCTATCGGCCAGCCGCTCCAAGAGCTTCTGATGGCTCCTTGTTACCTCCCGGTATTCGTCACGTATCTCCGGGGGCAAGAGGTCCGTTTTGCGGCTCTGACCATTCTTCTGCTCTTCAATTTCCGTCTTCATCCTCCTCATCCTCAACTCTGAGTCCCATTTTTATTAAGGTCTATTCTCTGTCGGTCGATGGGACATCGCGTGGAAGGCGCCATCCCGCCCGGTAAAAATGGGACTCAGAGTTGAGGATGAGGAGGATGAAGACGGAATCGTGGGGCGGGTGCCGGGCGGCGCGAAACCCCCCCGGGCTGCTTTTATCCAACCGTCTTCGGATTGTATAGATCTGAGCGGGGATTATCCAGGAGAAAAGCGAGGTATCAGGCTTCGGCATTCTCCAGGTCTCGCAGCTCGGCTTCGAGAGGGTACGCCTTGTAGCGTTCAAGGGTCAGCAGAAACTCGACTCGCGGCATACCGGCGAGCTCCGCAGCTCGTCCCGAGGAGAGCCGACCGAGCTCATAGAGCTTGACTGCGGCCAAAATCCGCAGCTCGCGTCCGAAGGCCTTCTCGTCGGTCTTTTCAGACAGAAGCACCTTTTCGGGCACGTCGATCGTAATTCTTCGAGCGGCCATATTTTCAGTTCGGTATCGGTTTCTCCGATAACATCCCCATCAGCCGCCACCCGTCCACCGTCCCGCACCCGCCCCGGCCGCCCTCCTCCTCGCTGAAGGCCTCCATCCCGTCCGGCTCGATCCCCGAGCCGATCATCGCGAAGGGGACGGGCTCGTCGGTGTGGGTCCGGAGGGAGAGGGGGGTCGGGTGGTCGGGGAGGACGGCGACCCGCCACTCATGATCGGACCTCTCCAGCCCTGCCAGGACCGGTCCGACGACCCGCTCGTCGAAGCGGCGGATCGCCTCGATCTTACCGTCGAGAAGGCCGTCGTGGCTCATCTCGTCGGGGGCCTCGACGTGGAGGAAGACGAAGTCGACCCGGTCGAGGGCGTCGAGGCAGGCGGCCACCTTCCCCTCGTAGTCGGTGTCGAGGACTCCGGTGGCTCCGGGGACGTTGATCACCTCGAGGCCGGCGTAGACCCCCATCCCCTTGAGGAGGTCGACGGCGGAGATGACCGCCCCCTCGATCCCCCATATGTCGCGGAACTTCGGCATCGACGGCGCCTTCCCCTGCCCCCAGAGCCAGATCATGTTGGCGGGCCGCTTCCCTTCTTTTGCACGGCGGAGGTTGACTGGGTGCTCTTTGAGGATCGGGACCGACTCGAGCATTATCTCGCGCAAGGCGGCAGCTCCCTCCCCCTTCGGCAGGTATCCATCGATCTGCTGGCCGGTGATGTCGTGGGGAGGGGTGCAGACCGCATGGAGGCCTTCGTCGCCGCCCTGGACGAGGAGGTTTCGGTAGCTTACGCCGGGGTGGAGCCTGGCTTCGGGTTCGGCTTTCGCCAGGGCCTCGATCAGCTCCCGCCCCTCCTCCGAGGAGATGTGGCCGGCGCTGTAGTCCACCATGATCCTTCGATCTCGGTCGACGGTGACGAGGTTACACCGGAAGGCTACGTCTTCTGGACCGAGAGGAACGCCCATCGCCGCCGCCTCCAGGGGGGCGCGGCCGCTGTAGTACTTCTTTGGGTCGTAGCCCATCACCGAGAGGTTCGCGATGTCGCTTCCCGGGGGCATCCCGGGCGGGATGTTTCGAGCGAGGCCGCCGACGCCCTCCCGGGCTATTCTGTCCATATTGGGGGTCTCTGCCGCCTCGAGGGGGGTCTTCCCGCCCAGCTCCTCGATGGGATGGTCCGCCATCCCATCCCCCAGAAGTATCACTAGCTTCATCTTCGTCTCCATCACCAAGATTTCGGCCCGCCATCGTCTCCGATCAGATCGTCGTGACCTTCAAAGCTGAATCGTCCCCTTTCCATCCGCCTCCTTATCAGATCTCCTCTAAAAGAAAGAAGTGCTCATCCCGCCCTCCGCCTTCGCCTCTTCTGCCCTCTTCTTCGCCCTGGCCTTCCTCTCCGCCTCGGGGATCTCCTCCTCTTCCCGCCTCTTCTTCTCCTCCCTCTCCATCCGGGCTAGGTGGTGGTTTAGGACCTTTGCCATCTGGTTCAGCTTCGTCCTCTGGCACGTGGCACCTCTGGTGACGCCGTAGACGATGTCCACGATGGTCCCCAGGGTCTCTATCTTGTTCCTCGGGGGCATCACCAGCCTCGTCTTCACCCCCACCTTCGCGAAGTCCTCGAAGTCGACGGGGCTCTGGCATACGACCACCGCCGGGACCTCCGCCAGGGCCAGGACGTCCTTCGCCTTGTAGACGACGTGAGACCTGATATTCCCTAGGTGGATGACGGCTATCTTGTGCCTCTCTATCTGCTCGATCTCCTTGGGGGAGAGGCCGAAGGTGGGGCCGAAACCCTTGGAAGCCGAAGGGAAGCTCTCGGGGACCCCCGCCCCTGCCTCCAGGACGAGGACGCTCGTCTGGACCCCCTCCCGTCGCAGACCGTAGGTGATCTCGCAGACGGGCTTGGTTATGTGCCTCCGCCCTGGGGACATGGCGATGGCGATCACGTCTGGTCTGGAGGCCTCGGAGAGGGTCCCGCGCTGGGCGAGGCCGCCGCCCTTGGCAAGCCCCATGCTCTCTCGGCAATCCACAACCTGGGTCGTCCTGCCGATCATGAGAGTTCATTCGAATCTAATCCATATTAGCCTTTGCCAGCCGGTTTTGCCATCCGGCCGCTTTCTTTAAGCCCCATGGCGGATATGGGCGACTATGCTCTCTTTTGTCGGCCTGGGGCTCTATGACGAGATGGACGTATCGGTGAAGGGGCTGGCTGCTATCAGGGAGGCGGACCTGGTATTTGCAGAGTTCTACACCTCTCACCTCGCCGGCGCCACCCCGGAGAGGCTAGCGGAGTTCTACGGAAAAGGTGTCAGGATACTGAGCCGGGAGGAGGTGGAGGTAAGCCCCGAGGGGTGGATCGGCGAAGCCCGGGAGAAGAAGGTCGCCTTCCTGGTGGGAGGAGACCCCATGATCTCGACTACCCACCTGGACCTCCGCCTCCGAGCCCTCAGGATGGGGATCGTGACCCGGATCATCCACTCCTCCTCCATCGTAACCGCCGTCTCCGGCCTCACCGGCCTTCAGAACTACCGGTTCGGAAGGTCTACCTCGATACCCTACCCCTACGTAGCTTCCGGGAAGAGGATCGTCGCCACGAGCCCCTATGACGTCGTCATCGATAACCTCCACCGGGAACTTCACACCCTCCTGTTCCTGGACATCCAGCCGGATAGATACATGACCGTTAGCGAAGGGGCCGCCCTCCTCCTGGAGATGGAGGAGATGGCAGGGGAAGACCGTCTCAAGAGAGGTTTAGGCGTCGGCGTCGCACGGGCCGGATCCGACGACGCCGTCATCATCGCCGACTGGCTCCCAAGGCTCGCAGACCGCGACCTGGGGGGTCCCCTTCACGTCCTCATCGTCCCCGCAAGCCTCCACTTCATGGAGGCTGAGGGGCTGGTGACCCTGGCCGCCGCTCCTCCGGAGATCCTGGATGAAGCCGAGCCCTGACCGGGAAAGCTTTAATAGACTCCGGATATTCTCAGGATAATACCAGCAGATTATCAGAGGATTACTGGAGGATTACGGTGCCAAAGATATCGGTGGAGATCCCCCAACACATAATAGATGACGTCAACCGCCACGTAGGCGACGACGGTAAGTTCGTCAACTTCTCCGA
This sequence comes from Candidatus Methanocrinis natronophilus, assembly GCA_029167045.1. Lineage (GTDB taxonomy): Archaea > Halobacteriota > Methanosarcinia > Methanotrichales > Methanotrichaceae > Methanocrinis > Methanocrinis natronophilus. The sequence continues at coordinate 23,432 of JARFPK010000018.1, read as the reverse complement.
CGCCGTCAGGACGGCCCTGAGGAAGATGCTCGACCACCTCGACGAGATAGACCGTCGCCAGGGGAGGCTGAAGGAGGGCGATGGAGGATGAAGATGGGCCTATCCCTGGAGTTCGACGCCGCCCACCGCCTCCCCGGCTACGACGGCAAGTGTGCCCAGGTCCACGGCCACACCTACGACGTGGAGGTGGTCCTGGAGGGGGCGGTGGACGAAGAGACGGGATTTCTCTTGGACTTCTACGAACTGAAGCGCATATTAAAATCGGTCCTGGATGAGCTGGACCACCGGGATCTGAACTGCATCCTTCCAAACCCCACCGCCGAGAGGATCGCGGAATATATCAAAGTCGGCCTGGAGAAGCGCCTCCTCGATTCACCCGCGCGTCTCGTATCGGTGAAGCTCTGGGAGGGTAAGAACAAGTGGGTGATGACCGAATGAGCCCCAGGGCGGTATGCCTCTGCTCCGGAGGGCTCGACTCCACGGTGGCGGCTGCCAAAGCCCTAGACGAGGGCTTTGATATTTCCATCATCCACGTCCTCTACGGCCAGAAGGCCGAGGTGAGGGAGAAGAGGGCTATCGAGGAGATCGCGAAGGCCCTAGGCACATCCAAGGTCAGGTTCGCGAGGACCGACCTCTTCTACGACCATGCTCCTCTGACTACCGTCGGCGCCCCCATACCTTCAGGGGACGAGGTCGAGATCAGAGGGCCTAAGCCGACGCCTTCGACCTGGGTCTACTGCAGAAACCTCGTCTTTGGGTCGATGGCGGCGGCCTACGCCGAGGAGATCGGGGCCGAGCGGATCTACGTCGGATTCAACGCCGAAGAAGGAGAATCCTATCCAGACAACAGGCCGGAGTTCGTCGACCGGTTCAACCAGCTTCTGGAGAAGTCCGTAGCCTCCTTCAGCCTCCCCCCGAGGATCGAGGCCCCCCTCCTCCACCTCTATAAGCCCGCCATCGTGAGGATGGGGGCAGAGCTGAGGGCGCCGATGGCCTTGACCTGGTCCTGCTACAGGGAGGGTATAGTCCACTGCGGAGAATGCGAGTCATGCCAGCACCGGAGTCGGGGGTTTGTGGAGGCCGGGATCGATGACCCGACGGCGTACCGATGAGGTCGGGGTCCTCGCTGAGATCTTCTCCTCGTTTCAGGGAGAGGGCCCTCTCGTAGGAAATAGACAGGTCTTTGTCAGGACAGCCGGCTGCAACCTCTCATGCTCCTACTGCGATTCGCCGAAGTTCCGTTGCGAGGTCGAATTTTGCGAGGTTCTAAGCCCTCAAGCTTCGGCCCCCCTCCAGCGGGCGGATAATCCGGTGACAACGAGCTGGGCGATGGAGGAGATCCTCGGCCTCTGGGCCCGAGGGACTCACAGCGTATCGATAACCGGGGGAGAGCCCCTCTGCCAGCCGGATTTCGCATTGTCCCTGGCGACCGGCTGCGCCGCTGAGGGCCTTCCCGTCTACTTCGAGACGAACGGCTATTCGGCGAGCCGATTCAGAAGGCTCATCCCCTGGATAGACTTCGCCGCCGTGGACATAAAGCTTCAAAGCCACCGCTCATGCCCCCCCGACCGTTGGAGCCGCCTCTTTGAGAACGAGATCTCATGCATTGATGGAGCGACCAGATCCGGGGTCGCCACCATAGCAAAAACGGTGATACTTGACGCCACAACCTCCGAGGAGATAGAGCAGCTTTGCGACCGCCTCGAGGGGCTGGATGCAACCCTGGTCCTCCAGCCGGTCTCCGGAGATAAAAGGCCCGGTCCGGAGAAGCTGATCCAACTTCACCAGGCGGCATCGGAGCATCGAGGAGATGTGGTGATCATACCCCAGGCCCACAAGATGATGGGAGTTCTCTGAATGAGGGAGGGACTCCGAAGACTCTGGGGCCGGGAACGACCTTCGTTTATGATGATGACGCTCCTTGATGACGGATACCTATCTGCCTCACCTTCATACTTCGTTCGATCAGAATGATATTTCTTCGTCCTTCTTCTCTTCTATCCTCTCCTTCACCATCTCCATCCTCTTCTCGGCTTTCTTCTCGTACATCTCCCTGTACCGATCGGACCGCTCATTCCTCTCCCATCGATCAAACCTCCGGTCGAGGGCCTCGAACATGTGACTCTCTGCAGCCTTTACGGTATCAAGCTCGCCGCGGAGTACTAGGATCTCCCTCTCCTCCGTCTCTCCGTCCAGGAGGCCGACCTTGGCGTTCCGCCTCACCGGCTCCAGATCGAATCTGTCCACCAGATCCTGGATGATGGTCAAGGGCATCCCGATGGGGATCGCCAGGTCGTAAAGCCCCGAGAGATCCTCTTTATCCTTATCAATTTCAGCGCCGGCCATCCCAATTTCACCGAGAGATTCACATCCCTTGATGATTTAAGTCTGTCGAAAGGGGGGTCTCACGCCCTCCGTCTTCAGAAAACGTCTAGCAGAGTATGGTCACGAAGGAGATCTCTTGGAAAGATACGCATGCTGCGGCTCGATACTCCATTCCTGCGATAGCCATTGTAGGGAAACTGTTATTAAGGGGTGGCTCAATCAGAAAAGCTGCCGGGCCCGTAGCTTAGCATGGTTGGAGCGCACGGCTGATAACCGTGAGGTCACGCGTTCGAATCGCGTCGGGCCCACCTGAAATCAGTTTTTCATATTTCAGTGGTGTGCGGGGTCGTCTATCCGAGGTTGTATATCTTCTCCAGATTTTCCATTAAGGCGGTCAGGGGATCACTTTCCAGATATATCGCCCATGAGGTTTAAATTCATGACGTAGTCGAAGCCTATCGACGGGGACGAGCACCATCCAGCCTTTTCCAGGATCCCCATAAAACAGACCCCTATGAGCTTCTCGTGATCGATCTTTCCCAGCAGCTCTGCCATCTCATCGATCGTCACTCCGATCTTGGGCATCGCCATCCCTCCCAGGATCACCACCACATCGGCGTCGGGGGTCGTCTCTGCCGCCAGCTCAATTCCATGCTCTGTAGCCACCATCTCTCTGGTCTTATCCACATCAAGGCCGGGGACGAAGGCCAGCCTCTTCTCCCTGACGGGATACCCGAGAAAGGTAGAGAAGGGGGTGCAGAACCCCGGCGTACCGACGAAGGTCACGCTCCTCTCATCCTTGACCAGATCCCGAAATCCGTTCAACATCCCGCCAAGTCCTTTAATATCCGATATCTTCTTCACCAAGATTCCTCCGATTTTATGATAACGCCCCAAAGGTTTTAAGCTTTGACCTCTGACCCTCCTGAGGGACGGACCTCTTTCATGCGGATAGATTCGAGATCTCCTCGGCTACTATGCCGTCAGGGTTTTACCGCAGGTAGGGATAGGATTTCGAGGCGATGAGGGATGATCAGAGAAGTTCTAATAAAAATGTTCGATGCCAGCCGGGACGACTCGCCGATAATGAAGATGAGGCTTAAGAGGATCGCCCTCTTCAAGGAGCTGACATCTCCCCTCCCTAAGCCGGTTAGGGTCCTCGACATCGGTGGTACCGTCCTCTTCTGGGAGAAGATGGGGCTCGCCGAAGACCCGGACTACCAGATTATCGTCCTTAACATCTCTGGATCGGAGAGTAGCCACTCCAACATCGCCTTCGTCGTCGGAGATGCCAGAGATATGGTCGAGTTCGAGGATGGGGCCTTCGACGTCGCCTTCTCAAACTCGGTGATAGAGCACGTAGGTGGCCCCGATGAACAGCGAATGATGGCAGAAGAGGCGATGAGGGTTGGGAGAAGGTACTTCGTCCAGACGCCCAACCGGAACTTCCCCTTCGAGCCCCATTTCCTCTTCCCGTTGTTCCAGTTCTTCCCCCTGCCCCTCAAGGTCTCGTTGATCCGCCGCTTCAGATTGGGCTGGTATCCGAAGATCGCCAATAAAGAGGAGGCCGCTAGGGCTGCAAACTCGGTGAGGCTCCTCAATAGAAGGGAGTTAGAGGATCTCTTTCCCGGTGGAAAAATAATCGACGAGAAACTCTTCGGACTGACCAGCTCCTTCATCGTATCTGGAGGATGGTGATATCATCCTCGCAACCCCCCGTACCGTATCGGACCTACTCGCCAAAGAGAGCCGTCTCCTCGGTGGCCGGGTCCATACAGATGGGAGAAGATCGACGGAGCCCTTGGAGGATTACGGTAATCATATCAAATACCTACGGACCCCCCTCTAGCTACGCAGACCGGATTCAAAATGTTTATCTGGATGGAACTAGTCTCTTCAGCCACGATGACAAAGAAATCGGTGAAGGAGAAGAAAAAAGGCGCGGAGGAGATGGATCGGCCCGCGCCGAAGAGGCGGACTTTTGAACGAGTCCCCGACCTTTACGTCTACGCGGGCCTGTTTTTCGTCTTCCTCTTCTCGCTCTACCTCAGGGTCTATCGACCCATGCCAAGATTCTTTGCTGGAGAAGTCCTGTTATTCGACGGCAACGACGCGTCATACCACATGATGCTGGCCAAGAGCACCCTCCTAAACCTCCAGAGGCCATGGTTTGACCCGATGACCTACTTTCCAAACGGTACGGAGATACCCTTCGGCCCCTTCATGAGCTGGGGGATCGCGACCCTCTCATACATAGCAGGCCTCGGAGACCCCAGCATGTATACCGTCGACGTGGTGGGGGCTATCTTCCCCGGGGTTCTGGGGGCCCTCATAGTCTTTCCCGCCTATTTCATAGGACGGGAGCTTGGGGGTAGGGCCGCGGGGTTGACGGCCGCGATCATGGTCGCGGTTCTCCCCGGCCAGTTCCTCTCCCGATCTATGTTGGGGTTCGCCGACCACCACGTGGCAGAGGTCCTCCTCAGCGCGACGGCGATCCTCTTCTTCGTCCTGGCGGTCCGTTCAGGCGCCGGCAAGCTCACCTTCGCCTCCCTTATGCGGGGCGATATGGGAGCTTTGAAGAGACCTCTGTTATATTCTCTCCTGGCAGGCCTCTTCCTGGGGCTCTACATAACCGCCTGGTCGTCAGGCCACCTCTTCTTTGGGATCCTCATCATCTTCGTCACCGTCCAGAGCATAGTCGATCACATGAGAGGGATGAACGCCGAGTATCTGGGGATCGGCGGTGCTGTCGCCTTCTTCGTCGCCCTCCTTACGATCCTGCCCTTCATCAGCTCCCATAACGGCTTCAGCCCTTACCTCTATTCTCTCTTCCAGCCGACTATTCTGATGGCAGGTATCATCTTCATGCTCGTCCTCTCTGCGATCTCAAACCAGCTCGTCCGGCGTGATAAAAAGGGGCTCTACTTCCCCCTTATAGTCGTAGGGTCGATAGTCGTCATCTTCATTATCTCCCTGCTGGCGTTTCCTCAGTTCACGGGGCCCTTGATGAGCGGTTTGAGCGTATTCCTGCCCAGAACCGGTGGAGCGGCGACCGTAGCAGAGATTTCTCCGATAACGGTGGGATACGCCGTCCAGAGGAACTTCCCCGGCATCTCCGAACTATCCTTCCTATCCCCCATGTGGCTGACCCTCCTGGCCCTCCCGCTCATCCTCCGTAGGTACCAAAAAGATCCGAGCAGAAACGGCGATATGCTGATCATCGTCTGGACGTTGACGATATTCGCCCTCACCCTCGCCCAGAACAGGTTCGCCTACTACTACGCTGTCAACGTGGCGCTCCTCTGCGGCTATCTCGGATCGATCCTTTTGGAGAAGACGCGGTTCATGGAGGTGGAGGATGCCGTCGTCAGGATGGTAAAAGGAACGTACAAGGATGCTTTAGACCAGAAACGCCTCCTGATGAACGCCGGAGTGGTAGCGATCCTGGCTCTCCTCTTCGTATATCCAGCCATGTTCGGGACGGTTCAGGGCGTCCCCATAGGCAGCTTCAACACAGATCGGCATGCAGGGTCCATGGGGTATGATTGGTACGACTCCATGATCTGGCTGCGGGATAACACCCCTCATCCGGGGATGGATATCTACACCATATACGAAAGCCCCCCCCGGGGGGAGAGGTTCCCCTATCCCGATTTAGCCTACGGGACCATGTCGTGGTGGGATTACGGCCACGCCATCTCAACGATAGGCGAAAGGCCCGCCAACTCCAACCCCTTCCAGCAGGGGATAGGGAATAAAGAGAGGGGCGTCCCCGGATCTTCCCCCTTCTTCATCGCCCAGAACGAGGCGGAGGCCGTGGCGGTCGCGGCAGACCTGGATCCGGATAGATCTCCGTATAACAACATCAGGTACGTGGTCACGGACGTTGAGATGGCCATGGGCAAGTTCCACGCCATAGCCGCCTGGAGCAACATAAACCCCGGCAATTATCAGTTCGCATACTGGCAGAACAACCAGCCGATCACCATCTACAGGACCCCCTACTTCAACAGCATGGTGGCGAGGCTCCACTTCTTCGATGGGACCGAGACCGAGGTTAAGGAGGGTTGGGTGATGGGATTCCGATACGACGCTCAGGGCGGGATCTCCATCGAGCCCCAGATGCGATCCAGCAACTACCAGCAGCTCCTTGATGGGGTCAATGAGACCCTTCAGCGGGGGTACGCCGCCGCAGAGGTCGTCTCCCAGAGCCCGGTCATGACCTCAGTCCCCCTGGAGGCCCTGAGCCATTTCAGGCTCGTCTACGAGTCCCAGACCTCCGTCACCACCGACGGTCAGAAGTACGTCAAGATCTTCGAGCACGTTCCAGGAGCGACGATCTCCGGAGAGGCCTCTGCGGGGACGGATGTGGTCATCTCTGTGCCCATCACCACAAACCGGGGCAGAAGCTTCCTCTACCAGCAGTCTACAGTCGCCGACTCCAACGGCGAGTTCACCCTCGTAGTCCCCTACTCCACCGAAGGTCCCGAAGACTGGTCCACCAACTTCGAGACCGGACCCGTGGGGCCCTACACCCTCCGGGTTGGGACCGTTCAGTACGACGTCCGGGTCCCTGAAGGGGCGGTAATCACCGGGAGTTCGATCAAGATATGAAGCTCATCGAGGAGATGACCTGGACGGAGATCGAGGCCGGACTTGAAGAGACGAGGACGGTCATCCTGCCGGTGGGGGCGACGGAGGAGCACGGCCCCCACCTCCCCACCTTCACCGATACGATCCAGGCCCTGGAGGTGGCAAAGGAGGTCTCCCGCCGAAGGCCCGTATTCGTCGCCCCTCCCGTCCACTATGGCGTCTGCAGATCGACCCGGGGATTTCCGGGGACTATCTCCATCAGCCCCGGAGCCCTGAGGGCCCTCACCTTCGACCTCCTCCTCGCCTTCAGAGAATCGGGTTTCGAGAGGGTCCTCATCCTGACAGGCCACGCCGGGGGCCAGCACCTCTCAGCCCTCAAGGAGGCGGCGGAGAGGGCTGTAGCGGATGGGGATCTCTTGGTGAGCCTCGTCTCCGACTTCGACCTCATCGACACCTCGCAGGTGGAGACCCCGGGGGACGGCCACGCCGGAGAGATCGAGACCTCGAGGATGCTGGCCATCCGGGAAGACCTGGTGCGAGGCCTTCCAGAGAAGCATTTTCCGCCGAGGCAGAAGTATCTGATCATGAAGGACGTGAGGCACCTGATGGGTAACGGGGTGATGGGCGACCCCTCCAAGGCCTCCAGAGAGAAGGGAGAGAAGTTCATGGAGATGTCGGTTCTGGGGGTGCTGGAGGCCCTGGAAGAGCTGGAGAGCCATCCATACCCCTGAGCGGCCTCTCCTCTTTTTCCCCCCCGTTTTCACCTTCGCCTTTTTCATCTTGATTTCATGGTTTTGCCCGCTTATAATTTGAGAGCCGAAGTTTCGAGGCTGGTAGAGGCGGGCAGGTTTAATATATGGTTCTCGCATCTGCCTACTCTTGAAGATCACGATTTCACAAAGGTTGATCATCATGCCAAAGGAAGAGGATACCCGGTCCAAACTATCGCCAAGGGATAGGCAAGTGCTGAAAGAGATCTCGGACGGCTTCACAGATCCCGGGAAGATCGCCGAGAAGCTCAAGATCAAGGAGGTCTCGGTCATCTCCTCGGCTGAAGGGCTCGCTGAGATGGGTCTCATCAGCCTGGATAAGGGGGTCGAGGAGGTCTGTGCCCTTACCGAGGAGGGGGCCCGGTATGCCGAGATCGGCCTTCCTGAGAGGAGGATCCTGGAGATCGCCGGGGTCGAGGGCGTCCCCCTATCGGAGATCAAAGACCCCGCCCTGAAGGTGGGGATCGGCTGGCTAAAGAAGAAGGGCTGGGCAACCGTCGAGGCGGGGAGGATAACGCCGAAGGGAGATGCACTCCCAGGAAAGGACGAGGAGATCCTGGAAGCCCTCCTGTTCCAGGGGGAGACGAGCGGATCGGCCCTGGATGAGGAGGCTCTGAAGCTCCTCAAGAGCAGGGGGCTTGTGGAGTCCAGATCCGAGAAGTCGTGGTCCTTCGAGATCACCGACGCGGGAAGGTCCGCCCTCAAGATGGCTGAAGATAGCTCCAGATCCTCCTCTGCTGTCTTCGATTATGTCGCTCAGATAACCCCGGATATGATAAAGAACGGGGTCTGGGAAGGGAAATATGTAGACTATAAGGGGACTAGATACGAGGTTCGACCCTACGACGTCACCCTCCCCGCAGAGCGGATCTACCCCGGAAAGGTTCACCCCTACCAAAGGCTCCTCACCAGGATGAGGGAGATCATGCTGGAGATGGGGTTCACCGAGATCAAGGGGGAGATCGTCCAGTCTAGCTTCTGGAACTTCGACGCCCTCTTCCAGCCCCAGGACCATCCGGCGAGGGAGATGCAAGACACCTTCTACCTCGATTCCAGGGCCGAGATCCCCGACTACGCCTCCGTCAAGGAGATGCACGAGAGGGGAGGGGACGTGGGCTCCACCGGCTGGGGCGGAAACTGGGACCCGGAGGTGGCACGCCGGAAGGTCCTGAGGACCCACACCACCTCCGTCACCATAAAGTATCTGGCGGACCACCCGAACCCTCCGGTGAAGGCCTTCTCCATCGACCGGGTCTACCGGCGGGAGGCGATAGACCCCACCCACACCCCGGAGTTCGAGCAGCTGGAGGGGGTGATCATGGACGATGGACTCTCCTTCGCAAACCTGCTGGGGGTCCTTAAGGGGTTCTATGCCAAGATGGGCTTTGATGAGGTCCGTTTCCGCCCCGGATATTTCCCCTACACCGAGCCGTCTGTGGAGCCGGAGGTCTACATCGAGGGTCTCGGCTGGGTGGAGCTCGGGGGGGCCGGGGTCTTCAGGAGGGAGGTTACCGCCCCCTTCGGGATAGAACGCCCGGTCCTAGCCTGGGGGCTTGGAGTAGGGAGGCTGGCGATGCTGAGGCTGGGTTTGAAGGACCTGCGCCTCCTCTATCAGTCGGATCTGGGATGGCTGAGAGATATGCCCCTCTCGACGAGGATGTGATGAATCTTGCCGGTAGTGAGATTGTATTACGAGGACCTGGAGGAGATGGTCGGAGCTTCCAGAGATCTCTTCATGGCGAGGATCGCCATGATGGGCGCCGATATAGGAAAGAGCGACGAAGAGGATTATGTCGATGTCGAGTTCTTCCCCGACAGGCCCGACCTCTACAGCTCTGAGGGGGTGGCCAGAGCCCTCCAGGGATTCCTGGACATTAAGGTGGGGCTCCCCGAGTATCACGTCCACCCCGGCGAGATAGCCCTGAAGGTCGACCCCTCCGTCGAGGGGGTGAGACCCTTAATCGGCTGCGCCGTGGTGAGGGACCTCGAGTTCAGCGACCCGGCCATCGAGTCCCTGATGGACCTGCAGGAGGATCTCCATTGGGGCCTGGGGAGGAACCGCCGGAAGGTGGCGATAGGGGTCCACGACATCTCTCGGGTCGTCCCCCCTTTCACCTACTTCGCCGCTGACCCCTCCTTCAAGTTCGTCCCCCTCGACTTCGATGAGAGCCTCTCGATGGCGGAGATCTTGAAGCGCCATCCCAAGGGGATCGGCTACGCCACCATCCTGGAAGGGTTCGACCGCTATCCCCTCATAGTGGACGCAAAGGGCGACGTCCTCTCCTTCCCCCCGATAATAAACGGCGAACTCACGAGGGTGAGAGACGATACCAGAGACCTATTCATAGACGTCACGGGGACAGATCCCGTGGTATACAAGGCCCTGAACATCGTCGTCACGGCTCTGGCCGAGAGGGGCGGCCGGATAGAATCGGTGAGGGTCGAGAGGGCTGAAGGAGATCTCACCCTGCCGGACCTCTCTGCTGCGATCTGGAATGTCAGAGTCGATGACGCCAACGCCCTCATCGGCTTCGACCTATCGGCCGAGGAGGTGGCAGCCTGCCTCGAGAGGATGAGGTTTGGGGCCAAGGTCCGGGGGGGCCCTGGGGCGGATGAGCTGGAAGTATCCGTGCCACCCTACAGGGCTGATATAATGCACTCATGGGATATCTTCGAGGATGCGGCCAAAGGATATGGATACGATAACCTGACGGCGACGCTTCCTGGAACGGTCACCGTCGGGGAGCCCCACCCTATCGAGGTGAGAAAGGCCGATCTCCGGGATGTAATGGTGGGTCTCGGCTATCTGGAGACGATGCCCTTCACCCTCACCTCGGAGATGGTGAACTTCGAGAGGATGAGGCGAAGGAGCCGAGACCTGGAGGTGACGAGGGTCCTCCACCCCATAAGCGAGCTCCATACCATGGTCAGAACTTCGATCCTGCCGAGCCTCCTTGAGATCATCGCCATCAACCAGCACCATCCCCTCCCCCAGAGTATCTTCGCCGTCGGGGACGTCCTCGAAGGCGGAAGGACCAGACAGGACCTGGCGGCAGCCTCCATCCACAGCAGCGCCGACTTCGCCGAGATCAGGTCCGCGGTGGAAGCCCTCTTCGGGGAGCTGGCCATCGAGGTCGAGATCCGCTCCTCCGAAGACGGGGCCTTCCTGGAGGGGAGGAGGGGAGACCTAATGGTGGGAGGAGAGAGGGTCGGGTCCTTCGGCGAGTTTCATCCCCAGGTTCTCCAGAGCTTCGGCCTCGACATGCCCGCCGTGGGGCTGGAGTTGAGATGGGACCGGCTCTGGCCTGCGGGACGATCTCGGCTCTGATCTTGATCTCTGAGGAGGAACAGACCTAGATGGCGGAAAGGACCCTTCGCCCCTCTGAGTACGGACGACCCGTCCCGGAAGGGCTGGCCCTTCCTCCATCAAGCCCTTCTAAGCCTTAGGAAGGTTCCTCCTCGACAAGGTTAATATAAGCTGCAGAACAACTTAAACTTCGATGGCAGGTTGGGTGCCCTCATGAAAGTCCGGGATCTGATGACTTACCCCATCCTATCGGTGGGGATAGAAACCACCGTCTTCGAGGCGATACAGATGATGGTTCGCGAGAACAAAGGTAGCGTCCTCGTCGTCGAAGGAGGTCTCCTGAAGCATGTGGTCGGGATAGTCACCACCCGCGGAATGTTCCAGCAGGTCTTCGCCAGGGGGATCGATCCGAGAAACGTCATGATCTGGGAGATAATGACCCCAGCTCCCCTCGTAACCATCGGCCCCAACGCCTCCACCAAAAGGGCGGCGGAGATGATGCTGGAGCATCATATAAGAAGGTTGCCTGTTGTCGAATGTGGTGCCCTTGTGGGGATAATAACCAGCAAGGATCTCCTCCGTTGTGTCGGGCGTTCTGAGGCGGAGGATGGGCCCACCGGGGAAGGGGACCCCGACCAACAAGATGGGTGATATCCGGGCTCCGGTATTAATTGGCAGATCTTGGTTTTCCCCGTCTTTGGACGCAGAATTTAAATATCGAGAGGTCCTAGATGTGGCTGAGTCGAGGTAGCCAAGCCTGGTATGGCGCAGGTTTGCTAAACCTGTGTCCCTTCGGGACTCGAGGGTTCGAATCCCTCCCTCGGCGTTTATTTTATTTCAAAAATAAAAATTTAGCCCATGCCCTCAGCTGGAGAAGGGCTTGAACCCCTCAACTATGTTGAAGCATGAGCCTCCAAAGCAGTCGAAGATCGGTCGAGGGCTATCCTTGAAGACTAGCCTTCTCTGGATCTCGAAGGACCCCAGGAACTCCTCCCGGTCTCTCGTGCTCCTCTGGCCCGGTATCGTTTGCCTTGCGTCTATGGCCAGGTATCCTGTGAAGTTGTCAGCGGTCTGGAACTCTGCCCTCCTGTCCAGGCCGGTGTGGTGGAGGCCTATCTCTTGAAGCCTGTAATCCATCTCCTGGAGGTTGTAGCTCTCCAGGACTTTGGCTCCGACGCCACCGAAGACGAGGGAGCTTCTGACCACCTCCGTCCCTATGAGGGCGTCTCCGGGGTTCAGCGCCATATAGTTCTCCACGGCGTCCCACTCCTGGAAGTTGGGGTTGGTCCCCTTCGCCCTCTCCACCAGGTACTCGTTCTTCATAAGAGCGTCGACGCTGCCGCTGAAGTAGACGTCCTTGTTCGACTTTACGCCGGTGTTCATACTTCTGACGTCTTTGTTCATCTGAAACTGACCCGTCCCGCTGACGGAGGTCTCAGAGACGTAGTCGTACCCCTGGAGCCTGAATCTCCCCTCGCCTTTGCCGGACTTGGTCTCCGGGGCCTGAGCCATCACCTGGAAGCTGTAATCTCCCGGCGAAGCCCTCATCTCTGGCGTTACGAGAAGCTCTTCGCTGATAACCCCCCCTCCAGGGATGGTTACGATCTTATCCGTCCATCCGAACCATCCGGGACGGCAGCTTTTAGAGGTCACCGTGATCTTCGCATCCACATCAGAGCATCCGGAATTCTTGACGGCCACGATGTAGACCAGGGTCTTTCCCGGCGTGGCGTAGTTGATCTGAGAGAGAGGTTTGGTCGGGCCAGAGAGATCGACGGAGACCAGAAGCTCTCCTGGGATCGGCGGGACCGATGGCCAGACGACGCCCTTCGCCGGCGGCACCGGGCCCCAGGCCAGACTCGTCGGCCCTTCCCTCGTCTCCTCCACTATCGCCGAAGCCAGCGGTGCTGTGAGAAGCAGCAAAATCATCAGGTATTTCTTCATCCGTTAACCCCCGTAACAAGTTAATTGGAGCGAGCCTTGATCCGCGAGGAAGTCCCACGATCCTTCATCTCGTCGGCATCCCATTCAGCCCCGCGAGGAAAAAAGGAGAAAATGGGGCAGACCGCCTTATCAGCAGTCTACTCCCGCGCACGGACGAATTCTACTAGGCTCTGCCACCGGGTTCTCGTGGAACTTGATCTCCTTCTGGACCTCGAACTGGCCGCTGAAGAGCTCATGGCTCCTTATGTCCTTGTAGAAGATCTTGTGCATGTGGGCATCGGTTCCCCAGGTACCGTTGAAGCTGTTGAGAGTCTGGAGGCCCACGGTGTGGGTAACGGTCGAGTTCTTGGTCGACCCGAAGAAGACCGTCTGGTCCTTCTCCATCTGGTTGACGCTGAACATCTCCTGGATGTTGGCACCTATGCCCCCGTAGAACGCCTTGGAGTTGATGAACTTTCCTCCCTGGAGGGGCGCCCTGTCGCTGTCGTAGGTCATCTTGGTATTCTCAAAGAAATTCAGCTTAGCAGCCTTTGTAGCGTTGGTCGCATTGTCCGGATCCTCCCAATCATAGGAATAGTTCGGAACATGCCTTATCAAGCGATTCGGCTCCTGTGAGTAGACGTGGGTGGAGTCCATCTCGATGGCTCCGTCACCGGTCATCATGCTGTAGTACTCGAGAGCGATCTTCTTGTCGACTATGGAGGTAGCCATGTCGATATACCCAGTACCGCTGACCAGAACGTTCTCACAAAACTGCTCAAACTGAACAGGCTCCTTCAGTGGCGGGTTGGCCACTGCAGGTCCGCAAGCCAATGCTAGAGCTAACAGTATCGCTATTACTCCCTTCATTTACTTACACCCCCTTCCTTTACCGTGTGTTGATCGTTTGTCTCTTTCAACAAAGAGACGAACTCTTTATCTATTTAATACAGGGCTCATATTTCAGTGTTTTGGTCCGAAGGCGGCCCGATAGAGATGGCGAATAAAAAAGCATGGTTGATTCAGATGCGTTGTAGCATCTGAATCAGGGGATTTTCAGCTCAGATGCAGGGGAGCCAGTCGACCTGGACAGCGCCGCAGGTGTCGTTACCCCAGAGCTGGATGAACTTCTCGATGGAGAAGACACCCGTCAGGTCCTCAACGGAGCGGCCCCACTCGTAGTGTCTGCCCTTGGAGTTCACATTGGGGTCCTTAGAGAGCCATCCGAGATGAGCTACACCGATGACGTTGGAGTTGAAGTTCGCCTCAAGAGCGCCGGTACAGTTGCCGCACCTGGAAGCTCCAAGTGCGGTCGCTTCCACGTCACCGCAGTCCCTTCTGCTATGGACCTCGGTGGTCTTCTGGAGGTGCTCGGCGTGGGTGTACATCTCGACCACGACGGCTCCGATGTAGTAGTTCTGGACGCAGAGCTTCTCGATCCACTTCTGGTCGTAGGTGCCGGTCTGGTAGCTCACGGGCATGTACTCGAACTCGGCTTCCTTCTTGAAGCTGATGTAGTCAGTGCAGTTCCTAGTGATGCCAGCGCCTGCGCAGGGGTCGCCAGGTTTGAAGTAGGGATCCCTGTTGACCTCGAGCTCCATCCTCTGGGTTATGACGTTTCCGCTTCCAGACTCCTTCTCGACCAGCTTGTTTCCATGCAGGCCGGCCTGAGTCTGAATGATGATCTCAACGTTCTTGTAGCCAACGCCCTTGATGTTGGCCTTCTCGTACATGTAGTTGGCTGCGCCTGCCATCCCCACCAGGGCGATACAGGCTACCAACAAAATAGCTAGTTCTCTCTTCATTCAGTTCCCACCTCCGTTCTTATCGCTATATACCCTCGTTGCCTGACCACACCGCCGACGGGATTTTCGGCCTTCGATGTGGCGGAACTATAGCTCCTGAGAAATTAGGCCCAATCGGATATATAAAACATCCCGACGCCATAAGGGACGAGACGGATATCCGGATCCGACCAAGCAGGGATACTCCAGCAGAAGCTGCACCACCCCCTCGGGAGCTTCCTGCCTGTCCAAGCGACTTCAATCGTGTCAAAGTTCTTTCGGCCAGGCACAACCCTCTCTTCAGGTTGATGGCATATAAATCTATCGAGCCCCTCTCAGGCCTCTCCTGTTCCGTTTTCCCGGCCTTTCCCGGCCTTTCCGACGCCGCTCTTTTGATCGCAGATGGCATTGATCGATGAAGCCGCCGATCTCCGGAAAGGTTCCAGATATCCGGTCGAGGCCATAGATAGGCGGCGCAAGACGAGATGACAGAGGGTGATGGAAGGATGAACTGTGGGCTGGAATTGGAAAAAAGGAAAAGGGGATAGAGGTAACGTCCGGCTTCAGATGCAGGGGAGCCAGTCGACCTGGACAGCCCCGCAGGTGTCGTTGCCCCAGAGCTGGATGAACTTCTCGATGGAGAAGACACCCGTCAGGTCCTCAACAGAGCGGCCCCACTCGTAATGTCTCCCCTTGGAGTTCACGTTGGGGTCCTTGGAGAGCCATCCGAGGTGAGCGACACCGATGACGTTGGAGTTGAAGTTCGCCTCGAGAGCGCCGGTACAGTCGCCGCACCTGGAGCCACTGAGAGACGTCTCCTCGGCATCTCCTGAGTCCCTTCTCGTCTTTACCTCAGTGGTCTTCTGGAGGTGTTCGGCGTGGGTGTACATCTCGACGACGACGGCTCCGATATAGTAGTTCTGGACGCAGAGCTTATCGATCCACTTCTGGTCGTAGGTGCCGGTCTGGTAGCTGACGGGCATGTACTCAAACTCAGCCTCCTTGGAGAAGTTGATGTAGTCCTGGCAGCCTTCGTTCCTATTTCCTCCAGCAGGTCCGTAGGGGTCTCTCTGGACCTCCAGCTCCATCCTGTGGGTGATGACGTTCCCGGATCCTGACTCCTTCTGGACGAGCTTGTTTCCGGCCAGGCCTGCCTGAGTCTGGATGATGATCTCAGAGTTCTTGTAGCCGACGCCCTTGATATTCGACTTCTCGTACATGTAGTTGGCAGCGCCTGCCATCCCCATAAGGGCGATGGAGGCGGCCAACAGCATAGCCAGTGCTCTATTCATTCTATATCCCACCTCTGCACTTGATCCTATACCCTCGTTCATATACCAGCAGCGCCGGCCTCCTATAATGCAGCAGTTTTTTAGACCCAGGCTCCGCTCCTACGATTAGGTGCTTATCGGTACCCTGACCAGAAACCGCCAGCGAAGGGTTGACTCTGCTGATCCTGCCAAACCGGCCCGCTCCAGCGAAAAGCCTCACAACCCCCGTGGAGAGCTCATCGCCCAGCGCCCGATTTCGATCCGTCTCCGGGTCATATTCCCGGGCGAGATCCCCTTGAATTCGATTTGATATAAATGTATCGGAGATATTTAGAACTATTTAGGGATTTTTCTCAAAATAAAGTCTGATTCAGGGAGAAAAATTCGATTAAATGTTTGTTTAACCTTTCCGACTCTTTTTTTTGGGGTTATGGCAAAGAATTCAGCGACAGAACCTAAAAAAAGCGCCCGCCAGACCAGTACCGGATATTAAAGCCAGAAAAAAAAGGGGAAGCGGGAACTTCCGGCTTCAGATGCAGGGGAGCCAGTCGACCTGGACAGCGCCGCAGGTGTCGTTGCCCCAGAGCTGGATGAACTTCTCGATGGAGAAGACACCCGTCAGGTCCTCAACGGAGCGGCCCCACTCGTAGTGTCTCCCCTTGGAGTTCACATTGGGGTCCTTGGAGAGCCATCCGAGGTGAGCGACACCGATGACGTTGGAGTTGAAGTTCGCCTCAAGAGCGCCGGTACAGTTGCCGCACCTGGAATCTCCAAGTCTGGTCTCATCCACGTCAGCGCAGTCCCTTCTGGTATGGACCTCGGTGGTCTTCTGGAGGTGCTCGGCGTGGGTGTACATCTCGACCACAACGGCTCCGATGTAGTAGTTCTGGACGCAGAGCTTCTCGATCCACTTCTGGTCGTAGGTGCCGGTCTGGTAGCTCACGGGCATGTACTCAAACTCGGCTTCCTTCTTGAAGCTGATGTAGTCAGTGCAGTTCCTAGTGATGCCAGCGCCTGCGCAGGGGTCGTCAGGTTTGAAGAAGGGATCCCTGTTGGCCTCGAGCTCCATCCTCTGGGTTATGACGTTTCCGCTTCCAGACTCCTTCTCGACCAGCTTGTTTCCATGCAGGCCGGCCTGAGTCTGAATGATGATCTCTACGTTTTTGTAGCCAACGCCCTTGATGTTGGCCTTCTCGTACATGTAGTTGGCCGCGCCTGCCATCCCCACCAGGGCGATGCAAGCTACCAACAAAATAGCTACTTCTCTCCTCGTTGTTCTCCCACCTATACAGTTGATCGATAAACTGCAGCGCCCACACCCCGACTAGTTCAGTTCGTCGGCGAAAGAGCCTGCAAAGATTTCACCCTGCCTGACAGGTTATATCGCTTTAGCAGCGTGATATGAAACCAGCTTTTACATTCAAGTAGTTATACTTTTTCGTCGGGATAGCTGGCGGGGAGAGTTGAAACCCTCCCCCATTCTGGCGGCTCTCAGATCTCATCCGAGATGGATCTGTCATGATGAACCGATCACTACGAACGCGCCCTCCAATCGAGAATAGGTCGGTCCAAACCCACCCGGGCGTCCGGGAAAGATTTCTTTTGAGATGAAGTCATAAAAGTCCATTTCTCCGGGTTCTCCAAAAGAGAGGTATGCAGCGACTCTGCAGAGATTAAAAAGGGCGTTATGCTCCGGCCGGGATTTGAACCCGGGTCTTCGGCTCGAAAGGCCGGAATGATTGGCCGGACTACACTACCGGAGCGCTTCTCCCTTTGGGGTCCGATCTGCTCCAAGAACGCCTTTAAGCTATCTGGAGGTCCGGGCCGCCATCTCCATCCAAGGCTTCTGCCCCCTATATGTACGTTTTGTACCTCGCCGGTACCTTGTCGGTGCCTCTCCAGCCCTTTCGTCCGAAGCCCCTGGCGAGGCCGGGAGCGAAAAATAGTCCCGGGCGGATTCGAACCACCGTCCCAGGCTCCAAAGGCCTGCAGGATTGACCACTACCCCACGGGACTTCAACGCCGCTCCCGGGCCTCGCGAGGGTCGACTGCAAGTCTATCTGCATAAGATATATATGCGCTTGCCCGCCTGGGGTCCACTGGCAGAGATGAAGCTCCTCACCAGACCCCATACCAGCCAGCGGCGGCTGATAGAGATCCTCCGGGTGATAAACGCCTCGGAGAAGCCCGTCGGGGCCAGGGCCATCTCCGACGAGCTCTCCAACAGGGGCTATGAGGTGGGTGAGAGGGCGGTGCGGTACAACCTCAAGATCATGGACGAGCTGGGGTTCACCAGGAAGGAGGGTTACAGCGGCCGGACCCTCACCCCTCTGGGGAAGAGAGAGCTCTCCGACGCCCTCGTCGACGACAGGGTGGGGTTCGTCAACACCCGGATCGAGGAGTACATGTACCGGTCGTCCTTCGATCCCGACGCCGGGGAGAAGAGGGTGGTGGTCAACACCAGCCTCCTGAATAAGAGGGACTCCGAGAGGGCTCTTGAGACTATGGCGCGGGTATTTGACGCAGGCTTCACCGTCAGTAGACGGGTCTTGATTCAGGATGAGGGCGAAGAGATGGGGTCCATCCTGATCCCCCCGGGTTTTCTCGGCATCTCCACCGTCTGCAGCATCACCCTGGACGGGATGCTCCTATCGTCGGGAATTCCCGTAAATACCACCTTCGCGGGGGTGGTGGAGGTGAGGGAAGGGGCGCTCTGCGAGTTCACGGACCTGATAGCCTACGCCGGATCTTCCCTCGATCCCATGCGGGTATTCATGTCGCGAAAGACGACGAGGGTGAGCGAGGCCGCAAAAACCGGTGACGGCGGTCTGTTGGCCAACTCCCGGGAGATCCCGGTCACCGCCATCGATCAGGCCAGGGATCTCCTCGAACGAGCGAAGGGGGTCGGGATCGGAGGGCTTATGAGGATCAGCGAGCCCGGAGAGCCCAATATGGGCTGCCCCGTAGCCTCCGGAAAGGTGGGGATCGCCTTCTGTGGCGGCGTCAACGCCGTGGTGGCTGCCGAGGAGGAAGGGGCCGAGATCACGACCGCGCCGATATCGTCCCTCCTGGAGTACGGCATCATGAGAGACCTCCGCTGAATCTGACCATAGGGTATAAGATCTCTCATGATCAAGCTGCGGCTGTGGGGACGTTGATTCGCCAACTTCTATCTCTGGCCTTTCTGCTGATACTCTCTGCGGCCATGGCTCCCGCCGCCGTATCTTATGAGTCGGGCGGCTCGGAGACGATCAACCTCGGGTCCGGGCCGCGTCCCATCTACAGGATAGGATACTACGGCGAAGGTCCCGTAGACATAGACGAGCTGATAGATAGAGCTCAGAGCAGTTTGGCACCGGGCCGGGTGCCATCAGATGAGATGTGGGACCCTGCATCCCATCTTCCGGAGGAGATCGGTAAGGCCTCTACGGAGGAGACGGAGGCCACCGGCCCCGCTCCAGCTTCAGAAGACGCTCCTAAGGAGGGGCTCGGATCCGACCTATCTTGGAGGGATCCGGGCCAGATCGAAGAGAAGAGGGCCCCTTACGTCAGAGTTCCCGTCGTTTCAGACCCCCCGGGGGCCGAGGTCTACATCAACGGGATCTTCTACGGCGTCACCCCTTTCCTGGCCACGGTGGTGCCGGATAGCCATCTGGTAGAGGTTCATCTCCACGGGCACTGGAACTGGTTCAACGTCGTCGACTTCTCTGATGCCACCAGGAGCGTTGCCGTTACCCTCACCCCCAGATGGCCGGCAACCGTCGCGACGGCCGAGACGGATCCTGGCCAGGACGTCTCGGATCCCATGGGGGATCGGCCTTCCGTCGAAGATGCCAGCCCTGCGAACTCCTTTACGAACGTCACGACGCCATCGGGTCGAGGAGACGATTTCTGGGAGGAGAACTACAGAAAGCTCCTGATCGTCGTCGCCTTCCTCTCCTTTCTGATCGGATCAGGGTCCATCGCCACATGGGCCCGATCTCGGCTCACCAACTCCGTCAAGATCAGCTTCCCCCGGGATGGAGAGGATAGGTGGGGCGGCCTCGTAGAAGGTCAATCCAGCAGGATCCGGGGAACGAAGAAGCAGCTTTACGTCCTGGTGAGGTGTGACGACGACCAGCTCCAGGTGGCCAAGAGGCTAGAGCCGAACCGCGACGGCAGATGGTCGACCCGATGCGACGCCGTGGAGGGGACCGTCTACAGGATCTATGCGGTGATGGTGGACCGGCCCCTGAAGGAAGGGGACCTCCTGGAGGAGATCCCCTCTCACCGCGCCATATCAGAGGTGGGGCCTGTGACCGGGAGGGCTAGGTCGCCGAAGCCTCCAGATCGATGAGCTGGATGGCAGAGGCTCGCCATCCCGGATAAGGTTTTATATGTTGATGGGCCGTAGTCTGGCCCTGTTCAGTTGCGAGGGAAAAAGATGGACTTCAGAGTCGTTATATCAGATCCCAAGAGCGGGAAAGCTTATCAGGTGGAGGCGAAGGACGCCGCCGCCAACAAGTTCCTCGGCCGAAAGATCGGCGACGTCATCGAAGGCGATGTCGTGGGTATGCCCGGCTACTCGATTGAGATCACCGGTGGGAGCGACCGGGAAGGTTTCCCCCTCCGCCGCGACCTCCCCGGGTCCAAGAGGAGGAAGATCCTCATCGCCGGTGGGACCGGGTACCACCCTTCCGAGAAGGGAAAGAGGAAGAGGAAGACGGTCCACGGCCGGGACATATCGGCTGACGTCGGTCAGATAAACGCCAAGATCAAAGAACGGGGCGCCAAATCGGTGGAGGAGCTTTTGGGAGCCGCCCCCGCCGAGTGAGGGACCTTCCTAGGCCCGATCCGACGGATAATAGGACCAGGTTTGCCTTTTGGCCCCCTCATAATATGCCCGTCGGCGAATACGGGCATCCCCTGATGAGATGATGGAGGAAGCTGACATGGCAGAAGAGGCCCAGCCACCAGACCCCCCGCCTAAAGCTATGAGAGGTCCGGCTCATGGTCGAGTTCGAGGCGAGAGAAGAGGTTTCGCTCCTCTCCAGAGGGGCCGCGGATCAATCGATATTAGTGGCCATGCCGACGGATCGGACCGTCGAAGCCGGCTTCGGCGCACCTCTGTCGAGGATACCAAAGATCGTTAAACAGAGCTTTTTTGCCCTGGCGATCTGCGCCGTCACCTCGATGATCGCCGGCTTCTCCCTCGCCAACCTCTCTCACCTCCTCGCCCTCTACCCCGGTCTGATAATATTGATACCGGGCGCCATTGACATGCGAGGGACCATCTTCGGGACCTTCGGTGCGAGGCTCGGGACGAGCCTCCACACCGGGGAGATCTCCCCACCTCTAGGGAGGTCCGGATCCCTCCGCCAGCAGGTGGGAGGCGTCGCGGTCCAGGTCCTCTCCGTCTCCCTGGTCCTCGCCCTGGTGGTGAAGGGCTTCGGCATCGCCGTCGGCCTCGATACCCTGAGCATATACGATCTGGTGCTGATATCGGTATTGAGCAGCATCTTCTCGGGGCTCATACTCCTCGCCTTCACCCTTATGGTCATCGAGAAGAGCTTCAGGAAGGGGTGGGACCCCGACAACATCTCCGTCCCCTTCATCACCGTCGCCGGGGACGTGATCACGATACCCATCCTCTTCGGGACCGCCATCTTGGTCTCGACCCTCGCCGAACCCATCGCCATGGCGGGGACCCTCTTTTTCATCTTAATATCTACCGGAGCCTTCATCTACGGCATCGGCTCAAACCACCAGCTGACGGCCAGGATCGTCCGACAGTCGATGCCGGTGCTGATGACCGCAACCCTCTTCAGCACCGTGGCTGGTCTCTTCATGGGCATCTACGAGGATATGCTCTTAGCCTTCTCGACGGTCCTATTGCTGATACCGGTCTTCAACGCCGTCGGAGGAAACCTGGGGGGGATCCTCTCCTCGAGGCTGACGTCGGCGTATCACCTGGGAATGATCAAGATGGGAAGAAAGCTGGAGGAGGAGACGAAGATCAACTTCGTCTGCACCCTCGTTCTGGCGGCCTTTCTATTTCCCACCCTGGGAGTTCTCGGCTATCTGGTATCACGGGCCTTCGGGATGGACGCCCTGGCCTTCTCCGAGATCATGACGATCTGTCTTGCGGCGGGTCTATCCACCACCATCCTCGCCATCGTCGTCACCTACTCCTTCACCCTCTTCTTCGTCAGGGTCGGCTTCGACCCCGACAACGTGACGATCCCGATGATAACCAGCATCATGGACGTCCTGGGGACCGCCTCCCTTATCTTCGCGACCCTCGCCGTCGTCTCGACCGCCCTCTGAAGGATGGACTGGAGCCGGGGCTCGCTACATACCCCCCGTCACCTCTTCGCCATCATCTCATGAGCCCTCTCCAGGGCCCTGGGGATCTGTCCTCTCATCGTCGCCTTCATTTGGTCTGGCGAGAGGATCGCGAAGAGGCCGTCCATCAGCCGGTCGGAGCTCATCATCTTCTCGACGACCTCTCTGATCCTGACGGAGTTGTGCAGCTCTCGTCCCATCGCCTTCGCGATACTGCCCTCGTACTCCGCCAGGGAGCCATTCCCGGAGATGTAGCAGGCCGCCACCTCTCCAGCGATATCACCCCCCACTATGGCGAGGGGTATCCCGCCCCCGGAGGTGGCCATCACCATCCCGGCAGCGTCTCCGGCCAGGAGGACCTTATCCCTCTGAATCGCCGGCGGCATCCCCCCCGCCGGGACTAGCCCCCTCATCACCGCCGTCACCTTCCCCCCCCGGAGCTTCTCCTTCGCGATCCTGTGGTCGGCTATGAAGGAGTCGAGGAGGTCCCCGAGCCTCCGGCCCCGGATCTGGGCGGGGATCGTCCCTACGCCCACGTTCGCCACGTCTTCGCCCAGGGGGATGATCCAGGCGTAACCACCGGGGGCAGACCGGGTCCCAAAGTACATCTCCACCACATCGGGATCGATATCTAATCCCGCCATCTCGTACTCGATACAGACCCCCACCAGCCTTCTATCCGCCAGACCTGAGACCCTCGCGATGGCGGAGGAGGGACCATCGGCGGCTATGATCGCCCTGGCCTCCACCTCCCCGGAGTACACCCCCGAAAGACGGAGGCTTCCACCACTGAGATCCGCCCTCGTCCCCACCAGGACTTCTGCCCCGGCCCTGGCCGCCTTCCAGACGAGATGGCGGTCGAAGCTCCTCCGATCTATGACCCTTCCCCGGACAGAGAACTCCTTGGCCTCTCCCGAGGGGGAGTAGATCCTCTGCAGGCGGGTCCTGGCTAGGATGTACCGCTCTGGAATATCAGCCAGGGATCCGGGGATCTCTGAGCGGGGGAGGAGAGCTTCCAGCTCAGAGACCTCCGGGAGGAAGCCGCCGCACTGGACGGGGGTTCCGACCTCCCTCTTCCTCTCGATCAGGACGACCTGCGCCCCCCGCCTAGCCGCTGCCTCGGCGGCGACGGAGC
>JARFPK010000017.1 GCA_029167045.1 Candidatus Methanocrinis natronophilus | reverse complement strand
TCTCCGATCTTGGAGAGACGCAGCTTCCCGAAAGACAGTTTGAATCCCAGCTGGGGATAGGTGAACGAATCGTACCATCCTTTCCCCTTGAACCTGGGATACCCCGGGGCCTCTCCTGCTTTGACCCTTCGGAAGAACGCTTTAAACGCCAGATCAATACCTCCGTCAGTTCTGGTTTGTCCTTCTTCCCCTCTGGCAGCAAGTAGTGAGTCTCATACTTAGATATGGATTTGCCTTCTTGTTCGAAAGAGTTTTTCCGATATGCTAAAGTCTCGTTATAGGTCCATCTACACAGCTCCAAGGTCTCTTCCATCTTGGACCGCTGTGCTTTTGTCGGATAGATCCTATATTTGAAAGCTTTAAGCATTATACTTATTTATGCAGTCATAGTATTTAAAGATTAATGGCATAAGGCGGAGTACGATTCGTCCCCGGCCTAAAGACCGGGCTTTTCTCTACCCTTGCATCCCGCATCTATAAGGGCTGTCGGGACGAGATCGAAGAGGAAGGCGGTACGGTCTGGAAAAAAGGTCGAAAAGGAGGATGCTGGAGGGCGACGCCGACGAGAGCTCAGAGGTTGAATATCTTTTTCGCGTTGGCGGCGGTGGCAGAAGCCACATCTTCGACCGGGAGGCCCTTTATCCTGGCGATGAGGTGGAGGGCGTCGAGGACGTAGGCAGGCTCGTTCCTCCCGCTCCTCGGTGAGAGGAAGGGGCTGTCGGTCTCGATGAGGAGCCGGTCGAGGGGGACCTGCCTTGCCAGGACCTGGTGCTGGGCGGATTTGCAGACTACGGTGGCGAGAGATATGTAAAACCCCCGATCGAGGGCGTCCCTCATCGTCCCTACCGTACCGCTGTAGCAGTGGAAGACCACCTTCTTCAGGTCTTTTACCATATCGAAGGCCTCGTCTTCGGCTATCCTGGCGTGGATCACCTGGGGGAGGTCCAGCTCCTCGGCGAGGGCGACGACCTTGCCGAAGACCTCCCGCTGCCGGTTCCTCCCCTTCTCGTCGGCGCATCGGTAATAATCGAGCCCCGCCTCCCCGACGCCGACGATCTCGCGAGCGTGGGCCCGGATCTGGTCGAGGGTGGCTTGGACCTCGACGTCGGTCGTCTCGCCGAGGCCGTTGGGGTTGAGCCCCAGGGTCGGGCGTATGAAGTCGTACTTCTTCGCAAGCTCCAGGGTCTTTCGGTTCGTCTTGAAGTCGATGCCGGAGTTGATGATCGTCGTCACCCCGGCATCGAGGGCCCGCCGGATAACCTCGTCTCTGTCCTTATTGAAGTTCTTGAAGTCGAGGTGAGTATGGGTGTCTATCACCTCGAATTTTCCATCTCTCAAATTTCTTCTTCCTCCAGGAGCATAAGCCTGTTTATGGCGTTGATCAGAGCCTCCACCGAGGCCATCACTATATCCTCTCTGGCCGATCTCGCCGTCACCTTCCTTCCGAGACGGCCGTTCTCGACGCCGATCACCACCTCGGCGAGGGCGTCGGACCCGCCGGTTATAGCCTCGATCCGGAAGTCGCTGATCTTGACGGAGGTCTCCTTACCCAGGATGCCGCGGACGGCGTTGAGGGCTGCGTCGACGGGGCCGACCCCGATGTCGGCGAGGACCTTCTCCTCCCCCCGGACGACGGCCCTGATCGTCGCCGTCGACGTGAGGGTGCTTCCTGTCATCACCGCCAGCTCCTTCAGGATCACCGCCTGCTTCTCCCTCGCCAATTCGCCGATGACCACCTCTGCTATCGTCTGGAGGTCGGCGCTGGTGACGGCCTTCCCCTTATCCCCCAGGTCCTTGACCCTCCCCAGTATCTCCTGGAGCTGGCTCTCGTCGGGGGCGTACCCCATCTCCGAGAGGGACTGCTTGACGGCGTGCTTTCCGGTATGCTTTCCAAGGACGATCCTCCTCTTGTGTCCCACCATCTCCGGGGTCATGATCCCAGGCTCGAAGGTGTCGGTCCTCTCCAGGACCCCGTGGCTGTGGATACCGCTCTCGTGGGCGAAGGCGTTCTCGCCAACGATGGGGGCCGTCCGCGAGATCCTCACCTCCGAGAGCCGTTCGACGAGCTTGGCCGTCTCGACGAGGTACGGGGTTTTGATAGAGGTCACCGCTCCGTACATCGAGTGGAGGCACATCACCGTCTCGGCGAGGTTGGCGTTTCCTGCCCTCTCCCCCAGGCCGTTGGCCGAGACCTGGACCTCTCTAGCCCCCGCCTCGAAGGCGGCGAGGTTGTTGGCGACGGCGAGGCCGAAGTCGTTGTGGCAGTGGACGTCGACGACCATCTTCTTGGTGGTGTGGCATATCTCCTTTACCAGGTGGTAGAAGGTCGTGGGGATCGCCACCCCCACGGTGTCGGGGATGTTGATGATGTCACAGCCCGCCTCCTCCACAGCCCCGAAGATCTCCTTGAGGAAGGGGAGGGGGGATCTGGTGGCGTCCATCGCCGAGAAGAGGCAGATCCTCCCGTGGTCCTTGACGTACTCTACGGCGTCGACCGACTGAGCGACGATCTCCTCGCGGCTCTTTTTAATTGTATGCTGGATCTGGATATCCGACGTCGATACGAAGACGTGGACCATGTCGACGCCGGCGTCGAGGGAGGCGTCGATGTCCTTTCTTATGATCCTGGAAAGGCCGCAGACGTCGGCGGCCAGCCCTTCGGCCGCCACCATCCTCACCGCCTCGAAGTCGCCCCGGGAGGATACTGGAAAACCGGCCTCGATGACGTTGACACCGAGCTTGTCGAGCTGCCGGGCGATGGCGATCTTCTCCTCCGGGGTCAGGGAGACGCCGGGGGTCTGCTCACCATCCCGGAGGGTGGTGTCGAATATCCTGACTTTTTCTCCACGAAGCGCTTCGATGTTATAGAAAACGATCCCACGCAGATGACTCTTGCGTCATAGACATCGATTGGGTGTCGCCCTATAAAACTTTTTGCCAGAAATGGAGGGGCTACGCCCGCCATAGGCGGGCGATGGAAGGAGAGGACTGAAGAGTCCAGTAGTCCTGAAGATTTCAGGCATCAGATATCTTCTTCCGGTCTTCGGCTTTCGGGTGGGGCATCTTCTCTTGGCTCCTCCGCCGTCTCCTCTGACTTCGACCGCGGGGATACCAGCTGGGAGGTGACGGGAGGGGTGAATTTGTGGCTCTCGATGTAGCGGATCTCTTTGAGTTCGAGGAGCCTCATGGCCATCTCGGCGACTCCCCGCCTTATCATCGGCCATTCCTTGTAGTAGCTCATCTCCCACGGGGAGTCGATCACGGCGACGTCGTCATCCAAAATTTCAGTCTTGAGGTCGATCTTGGCGAAGATCTTGATGAGGCCTGCGAGCTTCTCTTCTCTATCCTCGATCCTCTCGACGATGGAGTAATCGTACTTTATAGCCTTGTCGGCGAGGAGGTGGTTGTAGTCGATCCTCGCCTTCCTGCCGATGATCCGGGTGAGGATTCCCATCTTACCCTCGACGGAGACCCTCATCCCTATCTCGGGCTTCTCCCCCTTGAACTTGGTGAGGGGTATCAGCTCCACGTTCTCGGGGTCCCGGACCCCGTAGGCCTTCTCGGGGGGGACCTCCACGCTACCGGAGCTTCCGACCTCCTTTCCCATCAGCTCGTCTCTGAACCCCTCCACCACGTCTCCGGATCCGACGATGATGAGGGCGGGCTCATAACCTCCCCCATCCTCGTATATCTCGTTCTTCATGGCCACGTCCCGGTTCGTGGTGGATATCACCCGCCCGTCTACGCTCTCGGTGTAATCTACCTTGATGAAGTCGCCGTCTTTTACCGTCATCTCAAACTCCGTCCTTGAAAGGGTAATCAGCTGAGGGGCTTTCAGCCTCCTATATTAAGTAGTCTGCTATCTTCTCGGCGATCGTCTGCTCGCAGTAGACGCACCTGAGGATCACGGGGTTTTTGCTCTTGACGAGGAGCTGGGACCTGATCGGCTCGCTGGTGTTGGATATGCAGGAGGGGTTTGGACACCTCAAGACCCCCACGATCAGGTCGGGCATGTCCACGGTCCGCTTCTCGACTACTTTGCGGTCCCGGATGATGTTGATGGTAGCCCCCGGGGCGATGAGAGAGATCCTGTTGACCTCCTCCTCCCTCAACTCCCGGTCCTCCACCTTGACGATATCCTTCCTCCCCGACCTGCGGCTGGCTACGTTCATGAGGAGGCTTATCGTCGCCTCCGTCGTCCGGTCTATCCCCAGGATCTTGAGGACGTTGAGCGCCTGACCTGCGGGGATGTGGTCGATGACCGTCCCGTTTCCTATGGGGGTCACCCTCAGCTTCATCTCTCCATCATTCAAGCCGATCACCTATCAGCATCTTGAGGAGCGCCATCCTCACGGGGACGCCGTAGAAGGACTGTCTGAAGTAGACGGCGTGGCGGGTCCCGTCCACCTCTGGCGCGATCTCATCGACCCTGGGTAGGGGGTGCATTATTATGAGCCGGTCCCTGGCCCCCTCCAGGCTATCGGCCCCGATCCTGTAGCTCTTGGCGACCTTCAGGTACTCGTAGGGGTCGGGGAACCTCTCCTTCTGGATCCTGGTTATGTAGAGGACGTCCACCTCTCCGAGGACGTCCTCGAGGGCGTGGGTCTCGCGGACGATCGTCCCGTTCCCAGCCAGGTCCGCCTTGATACGGTCCGGCATCTCCAGGGTCGACGGCGAGACGAGGGTGATCTCTGCGCCGTAGAGGGCCAGGGCGTAGGCGAGGGAATGGACGGTCCTGCCGTACTTCAGGTCGCCGACGAGGGCGATCTTCAGGTCGTCGAGACGGCTCTCCTTCCTGATGGTGTAGAGGTCGAGGAGGGTTTGGGTGGGGTGGTGGCCTGCGCCGTCCCCGGCGTTGAGGACCGGCACCGGCGAGAACTCGGAGGCGAGACGGGCCGACCCCTCCTTGGGGTGGCGGATGACGAGGGCGTCGGCGTAGGCGCCTATCACTCTTATGGTGTCGGCGAGGGACTCCCCCTTCGCCATCGCCGACCCCTCGGCGGGGCCGAGGCTGAGGGTCTTGCCGCCGAGGCGCATCATCGCCGTCTCGAAGGAGAGGCGGGTCCGGGTGGAAGGCTCGAAGAAGAGGAGGGCCAGGATCTTTCCCCTCAGCGCCTCGCACCTCCCTCCCCGGGCATAGGGCTCCAGGGACTCGGCGAGGTCGAGGACGGAGTCGATCTCTTCCCGGGAGAACTCCCGCATCGAGATGACGTGCCTCTTTGCGAACATGGTCGCAGGATCGTAGGCTTTCAGATATAACGCTTCTGGATCAGAAGAACTTGGAGGCGAGGGTCGCCCTCGTCTCACAGGAGTCGATGACCAGACAGCCGGCACATGGACCGTCCCGAGGGCGGTCGGGGAGCTTCCCCTCATTGATAGCCCTCACCCGGTCCCGGATCCGAAGGACCCTCCTCCGGTCGGAGCTATGAAGCTCCACCTCCCGGATCTCTCCTGCCCAGGGGTACTCCACCAGACCGCGATCGACCCGGGTGCTCGTCTTATCTTCCAGGAGGATGGCGTACCCTGTGAGCCGGAGCCTGTCTCCTCGCCAGACCCCCGTCTCAGGAGGAAGGTCGGTCTTTATCATCGAGGGGATCAGAGCCTCTCCTCTCCTCCCGTCCCTCTCCCCTCTCGATACGATCCGGTCGATCCTCCCGGAGAGGCCGAGACGGTCGGACCTGAGGTCCACCTCTACCTCGGAGGGGGTGAGCAGGCCTAGCTTCTCCGACAACTTTGATCCTAGGTCTCCCACCACCTCGCCGACAGCCCCCGCCGCGGCGAGGAGGTCGGAGGTATTGATCCCCTCGGGATAGATGGTGGGAAGCTCCAATTTGGCCCTCTCGAGGCTCTCTCTGAGGAAGGCATCCAGGTCCATCCCCCCTTCCGTTTCGAACTCCGAGAGGGAGAGGGCCACCTCCCTCATCAGGAGGTTTGAGAGGCTCGCCGCCTCAGGCCAGACTTTCCTTCCCATCGCCTGGAAGTAGACGAGCCGCGGACACCGGAGGTAGAGGGTTATATCAGAGATCCTCACCGGTTCTGCCATATACTGATCGATGTCGTTCCATATTTAAAAAGATATGGAAGAGTGATTGATCAAAGGAACAGATAAATCCCTGAATATCGCTATAGTAAAGGCAGAAGGTCGAGGAGCCTTCTGCTTAAAGGAGATGGAGATGAGCGAAGAAGGAGCCAAAGGGGCGATAATATATCCGGACCACCTCTTCCGGGACCATCCGTCCCTCCGGGACCCGGAGATCTCGACGGCATTTCTCGTGGAAGGTGATCGGTTCTTCTCTGATTTCAGGTTCCACAAAAAGAAGCTCCTCCTCCTGAGGGCGTCCCTAAAGCGTTATGGAGAGGTTCTGATGGGGATGGGGCTGCAGGTCGAATACCTGGATAACAGGCCCAAAGAGACCTTATCGGACCTCTTGGCCGCCCTGAGGGGTCGGGGGATAGAGACGGTGAGGGCGGCAGAGATCGTCGACCACCCCCTGAGATCATCCCTCTTGGAGGGGCTGAAAGATCTCTCCATCAGGATCGATCTGGACGAATCCCCGGGATTCCTGACGCCCAGGTCCGTCGTCGAGGAGCTCTTCTTTGGGAAGGATCATCACTCTATGGCCTCCTTTTACCGCCATCAAAGGCGGAGGCTCGATATCCTTATGGAAGACCGGCGGCCCGCCGGCGGAATGTGGAGCTACGACAGGGAGAATAGAAAGCGTCTACCGAGGGATCTGAAGGTACCTCCGCTCCCGGCCCTGGTAGAGAGCCGCCACGTCCGGGAGGCGAAGGGGTACGTCGAAGATAGATTCCCAGACAACCCCGGCTCCGTGGAGGGTTTCAACTATCCTACGACCCATGAAGAAGCGGATCTCTGGCTGGGGGACTTTCTCGAGAGGAGGCTTGCTCACTTCGGCGACTACGAGGACGCCATGGGGTCCGACCAACCCTTCCTCTTCCACTCCCTCCTCTCCTCCTCCCTCAACGCCGGCCTGCTCACCCCCCGGGAGGTTCTGGATAGGACCCTAGATCACGCGGGAAATGCCGACGTCCCCATCAACTCTCTGGAGGGTTTCATCCGGCAGATCATCGGATGGCGCGAGTTCATGAGGGCGGTCTACCTCCTCGAAGGGGAGAAGGAGAGGAGATCTAACTTCTGGGGGCACAGCGAGAAGATCCCCCCATCTCTATACAGCGGCACGACGGGGATCGAGCCTGTCGACCGGGTCGTCTCCCGGGCGATGGACCACGCCTACGCCCATCATATCGAGAGGCTGATGGTCCTTGGAAACTTCATGAACCTCGTCGAGATCGACCCCGACGAGGTCTATCGGTGGTTCATGGAGATATTCATCGACTCCTGCGACTGGGCGATGGTCCCCAACGTCTACGGGATGTCCACCTACGCTGACGGAGGGCTCATCACCACCAAGCCCTACATAAGCGGCTCAGCTTACATCCGGAGGATGGGGGACTATCCGGCGGGGGAGTGGGAGCAGGTCTGGGACGGCCTCTTCTGGCGGTTTGTCGATCTTCACCGGGAGGTCTTCGAAGGGAACCCGAGGACGAGGGTCCTGGCACGCCAGATCGACCGGATCGGCGCAGAAAAGATGGAAGGGCATATAAGGGTGTCTGAGGAGTTTCTTCGCCGTCTGAGAGGGTTAGCCCAAGAAGATCCCTCCAACTGATATGAGCGAAGTCGGTCTGCCTCCTAACCGCACCCCATCTCTCGATCAATATCAAAAACCTTCATATAATTTGGACCTGTAGTTCTATGTAAATGGGGGTTATCATGGAGACGATCTTCACGGAGAGGCGGGCCTTCTGGATATGGTTTGCTGTAGTGGTGGGAGTTATCTCGATCATGACTCTATCTCATGGGGTTGGTGCTTCGGAGGAGGACGGCGGTTATGTCCTTCCTCTCTCGAAAGATGCCATCGACAATTACGACGACTTCGTCTCCAGGGTGCCCCTGAGCCCCAAGGAGGTCCGCCTACTGGAGGAGAACGGCTTTGTGGTGATAATAGACCCCTTCTCCCCCAACCGGGACGATATGGCGGCTCCCTACAAGATCCTGAGGAAGCTGGAGGTTCCGATCTACGTATCCGCCGACTCCCTCCTCCACGCCTACCACATCCAGTTCGCCGAGACGCTTCGGGGGATCGAGGAGGATCACTTCTACGACGACCTCTGGTCGATGACCGGCGATATGCTGGCGAAGTCCGAGGCCGAGTACGAGGCGTCCTCCGGCGAGGCGAAGGAGGCGGCGAAGATGAACGTCGCCTTCTTCTCCGTCGCCAAGAGCCTCCTGGCGCCGCGGGCCGATCAGCTCTGCCCGGCAAGTCCCCGGGAGTGCGATCCGAAGAGCTTCGAAGGTGCCTACCCCTACTTCACGCCAGAGGAGATCGAGGAGAAGAGATTCGAGGTCCCCCCCCTGGTCGCGGAGGCGGTGAAGAAAGAGCTCGCCTTCATCCGGGGAGGAGCCGGGTTTGGATCATCGCTGATATTTGGCTATGACGAGGACTACTCCCAGTACACCCCCCGGGGTCACTATACCAGGTCTGAGAGGCTGAAGAACTACTTCCAGGCGATGATCTGGTACGGGAGGATGGGCTTCCTCCTCAAGGGCTGCGAAGAAGGATGCATAGTCTCTGAGCAGGAGGCCCGGGTCCAGACTCTTGCGGCGGCGATGATAGCCGAAAACCTCCTCGACGACCCCGCCTCCAGGGAGCGGTGGGACCGGATCTATGACGTCACCTCGTTTTACGTTGGCTTCGCCGACGACCTGGGACCTTACGAGTACAACGAAGCCATCGACCGGCTCTTCGGACCGGTCCCGGCAAAGGACCTATCCGTCGACGACCTATCCCTCCTCAAGGCGGCCCTGGCGGAGGAGAGGCCGCCCCGGATCTTTGGGGGAACTGGGGTCGACTCCCCCGCCTGCATGATCGAACCACCCTTCACCCCCCAGCAGGCGGACGACTGCCTGGCGGCGACGGCAGGCCTGCGGTTCTTGGGACAGAGGTTCGTCCCCGACTCGTACATCTTCCAGAAGCTGGTGATCCCCAACGTCGGCGGCTTCACCGGAGAGGGCGATCCCTTCACCCGGGGCCCCTACGGCCGCCACTTCCCCCGGGGGCTCGACGTCATGGCAGTCCTGGGATCGGCCCGGGCCGACGAGATCCTGGCCTCCCTGAAGGACTCCAGCTACGTCGACTACCCGACCCGCCGGGCAGAGCTCGCCGAGGAGTTTGGGACCCTCACCGAAGAGGACTGGCAGAGGAACCTCTACTGGTCGTGGCTCTACGCCCTCAGGCCGCTGCTCCAGGAGGCCGAAGCGGAAAGCCCCGCCTTCATGAAGACGGTGGCCTGGCAGGATAAGTCCCTGACGACCGCCCTCGCCTCCTGGACGGAGCTACGCCACGATACCATCCTCTACGCGAAGCAGAGCTACACCCTCCGGGCTATCTCCATGCCCCCGGAGGAGCCCGAGGCCCAGCTGGGGTTCGTCGAGCCGGTACCTGAGGTCTATAATAGGCTCCTCCTCCTCGCCAGGATGAACCGGGAGGTCCTCGAAGAGGCCGGCCTCCTCGACGACCTCTCCGAGAGCAGGCTGGAGAGGCTGGAGACGATCCTGACAAAGCTAGAGGAGATATCGAGGGCGCAGCTTGCGGGAAGGCCTCTTGCGGAGGAGGAGGTCGAGTTCATCGCCGACTTCGCAGAGACCCTTAACTCGGTGATGGAAGGGGTCGACGACAGGTCGAAGAAGACGACGGTCGTCGCCGACGTCCATACCGACGCCAACTCCGGCCTGGTCCTGGAGGAGGCGGTCGGATACGTGAGAATCGCCGTCGTCGCCTTCGACGACCCCGACGGGGTCGTCCGCCTGGCGGCGGGGCCGGTCTACAGCTACTACGAGTTTTTGCAGCCTCTGGACGAGAGGCTCACCGACGAGGGCTGGCGGGAGATGCTGGCAAAGAGCCCGCCGGCCGACCCGGAATGGACGGGAAGCTTCGCCGGCTGGCTTCCCCCATCGGTCCTGGGGGCGGAGCCGAAGGCAGAGGGGGTGAAGGGGGCTGCAGATATCCGGCTGGAGGAGTTCGAGGTGAGGATCGGCTGGAACTTGAGGGAAGGCTGGTACGCCGACTGCACCATCACCCTGGCGAACTCCGGGGACGCCGAGGGTACGGCGAACGTCATCCTGGAGGACGGCGAAGGAAACCTCCTGCGGGAGCTGGTGGTGGTCGTCCCCGAAAAATCGACGGTGACGGAGCGGGCGAAGGTCGACATCTCCGGGAGGAACCGCCAGGTGAACTCTAAATTGGTGGAGGGATGAG
This sequence comes from Candidatus Methanocrinis natronophilus, assembly GCA_029167045.1. Classification (GTDB taxonomy): domain Archaea; phylum Halobacteriota; class Methanosarcinia; order Methanotrichales; family Methanotrichaceae; genus Methanocrinis; species Methanocrinis natronophilus. Next base: position 34,892 of record JARFPK010000017.1, on the reverse strand, counting down.
GGGCCTGGAGGAGGGAGGGCCCCTTGACGAGAGGCCAGGTCGGGATCGACCAAATGTGGATATATCAGCATATCAGCGAGCAGCCAGGGGATCAAGCTTAACAGAAGGTGCAAAAAGATCATGAAAAGAAAATGGCAGCACGATAGAGGACTGGAGGCGAGGATGCTCTTGACCATTTTCCTTCTAGCAGTGGTTTACCTCGCCTTCCTCGCGATCCTGGCGAGCCAGGGCGCTGGGATGGTGACGATGCTCGTCTTCATCAGCGGATTCATGCTCCTCCAGTACTTCTTCTCCGACAGGCTCGTCCTCAAGTCCATGGGGGCCAGGGTCGTATCCGAGACGGAGGAGCCAGAGCTTCACCAGATGGTATCGAGGCTATGCGCCATGGCGGACCTCCCGAAGCCCCGGATAGCCGTCGTCGAGACGGGGATGCCCAACGCCTTCGCCACCGGCAGAAGCCCGAATAACTCCGTGGTGGCGGTGACCACCGGCATCAGGCGCCAGCTCTCCCCGGCGGAGCTGGAGGCGGTCCTCGCCCACGAGCTGACCCACATCAAGAACCGGGATGTGATGGTGATGACGATCGCAAGCTTCCTCTCCACCGTCGCCTTCTTCATTGTCAGAAACTCCCTCTTCTTCGGGGGCGCGGGCTCCGGGCGGGGGAGGGGCGGGATCGCCGTCGCCTTCTTAGTCTCCGCCGTCGTCTGGATCATAAGCAGCCTCCTGATAAGGTCCCTATCGAGGTACCGGGAGTTCGCCGCCGACCGGGGGGCCGCCGTCATCACCGGCCAGCCGTCGAACCTGGCATCGGCCCTGATGAAGATCAGCGGGGTGATGCCCCGTATACCGAAGGAGGACCTGCGGAAGGCGGAGGGGATGAACGCCTTCTTCATCATCCCCGCCGTCTCCGGCTCTTCGATCATGAACCTCCTCTCCACCCACCCCCCTGTGGAGAAGAGGATCGCGGCCCTGGAGAGGATAGGAAAGGACCTGGGGACCGCCTGAGGTGAGGTCGAGATGAGGTCAGTTGAGGTTGAGGTGATCTGGATATGAGGCTTAAGATATTGGATGCGATCCTGGGAAAGAGCACGCTGCCGAAGTCGAAGCTCGACCGGCTCTTCGCCATATCGACGGCGAGCATCACCCTCCAGGCGAACCTCGGCCTCTCGCCGGCTGGGAAGGCCGGTATCTGCTTCAAGCCCATCGAGTCGGCGAGGTACGAGGCTGCCAGGTCCGAGATCGAGGAGCTCCTACGTTACAGCTCCGCGGAGACGGGGACGAGCTTCAGGTTGGAGAAGGACGAGTACCGGTACCTCTGGGTAGTCCTGGAGGACAGCGACTTCGACGACCTGGTGGCGACGGTCCACCTGGTCAGCACCACGATGACCGACCACGGTTTCAGCGAGCAGCTCCTCTGCGCCCTCTACGGCTTCCTCGGAAAGGAGGGGCCGGTCTACTGGATATACAGCTTTAAAGGGGGGGCCTACTACCCCTTCATCCCAAAAAAAGGGCATGAGAGGGACAGCTCCCTGGAGTTTCGGCTCCGATCGGTGATGGAGGGGGAGCTACCGATCGAGAAGGATCTGGAGAAGTGGTTTCCTCTGTGGGGGACGCCCCTCTGATCGAGCAGATCTGTTATCCACCAATTTCCATCTATCCGCCGATCTTCACCCCTTCTATATCAACCCTTTATGAGGCCGATCCCTCTGAAGACCTTCTCCGCCTCCTCGAGGGTCAGGTCCTCGGGGGGGACGATGACGTCCGACTCCAGGATCTCCTCGGGGGCTACGGGCTCGCCCTTCTCTTTTATCGCCTGTATGAGGCGGGAGAGATCTTTTTTGTAGCTAGCTTCGTCAACCTTCGCCACATCCTCGACGATCTGATCGTCGATGAGGTTTAAGTCGTCGAGGAGGGCGGACGATACCCGGTACTGCCCCTCCCCCATGATCCTGATTATCATCTCCCTTCCTCCGACTTCAGCCTCGCAAGGTCGTCTTCGACGCTGCTTCTGGCCTTGATCTGCGCCAGCTCCCTCTCGACGTCGTCTCCCCCGGCGAACTCCTCCAGGGTCCCCCGCTCCACCAGCTCGTCGAGGGCCGCCGACCTCGCCTTCATCGTCTCGATCTTCTCTTCGGACCTGCTGACGGCTAAACCGACGTCGGCCATCTCCTCGCTGATCCCGGTGAGGGACTCGGTCACCTTCACCTGGGCCTCGGCGGCGGAGTACTGGGCCTTCATAGTCTCCTTCTTCACCCTGAAGGACTCTACCTTGGAGGTGAGCCTCCGGTCCGTCGCCTCGAGCTTCTCCTGTTCGTGCTCCAGGTCTCTTATCTGGCGGTCCAGCCCCTCGATCTGGACTGAGAGGGCGGACTTCCGCTCCAGGGCCTGGCGGGCTAGGTCCTCCCGATCTGCCTTGATCGCCGCCCTCGCCTTATCGTCGAGCTCGTCTATCTTCATGGCCAGCCTGGCCCTCTGCAGCTCCAGCCTCTTCTTGGAGGTGGCGACCTCCGCGACCCCCCTCTTGACGTTCTGGAGGAGATCCAGCTGCTTCTGATAAGAGTAGTCGAGGGTCTCGTTAGGGTCCTCGACCCTGTCCATGATGGTGTTCATCTTGGCCTTGACTACGGTGCTCATGCGGTTCAATAGTCCCATTATAAAGCCCCCTTTGAGCTGATATTTTTGAATTTATAAACCTTGAGGTGGTATGAGGGTGGCCCTGGCGGAGGGTTTTTGAGTCTACGGCTCCCATCCCAGGTCATCTGAAGGTGAGCTCTTTATTTATCTCGAACTTCCCGTCCAGGGTGGTCTTGGTATCTATCTTGCGGTTTATGTCGTTTCTGAAGGCTTCCAGGTTCCAGATCCCATCGAACTCGCTCTTGACGTCGAAGGTGGTGGCGTTCTCCGAGATGACCATCCTGTCCATCCCCGAATAGGAGGAGACGACATTTACGTTGGATATGTCCACCCCAGACCCTTTGTTGAAGACCCGGGACGAATCGAAATGCTGGACGTTTACGAGGAGCCCCTTGGGAAACTCTATCTTCCGGTTAATGGTTGCGACCCCGGCGGACTGGTTCCAAAAGCCGGTGGAGAAGTAGTCTATAGAGCCCTTGCCGTAGAGGACTTCGGTGTTGGAAAAACCCTTCCATCGGTCGAGATTGGAGCTGACGATCTCAGTCTGGCCTTCACCCGTGAAGCTCAAAAATCCAGTGACGAACCCATCCTGAAAAGCCGGCGAGGCTGATGCAGTGGCCGCCAGTATGGCGCCGGAGGCGATCAGGACTAGGTAAAGGGCGGTAGAGGTCTTCATCTTACTCCCAGAATATCATATAACGTAATTACATTTAAACCTTTTTAATTGAAACCCCTCTGGGGATCCGGGAGGATGGGAGCCGGGCCCTCTGCGGGAGACGGTGGATAGCCTTTATCACCATTAAGCTGGAAAGGGGTCCACCGTGTATCTGGACTACTTCCCCTACGAGTCGTTGAGGCCTTACCAGGACGCCATGCTCGACGACGTTTACGGGACCGTCAGAGACGGGGAGCACGCGGTCTTGATGATCGATGCCCCCACCGGCAGCGGCAAGACCAGCTGCATCTCAGCGGCCCTGGCAGCGGCCCCCGGCAAGATAGCGGTGGCGGTGAGGACCATCAGCCAGATAGACATTTACCTCGACGAGATAGAGAAGATCTGGTCGAAGACGAGGCACAAGCCCACCATCGCTTACATGGTGGGAAAACAGAAGATCTGCCCCCTAGCCGACGAGTTCTCCGGAGAGTCGGTCTACTCCGGGTGCGCCAGGCTGCGGGAGTGGACGAAGAGGAAGATGATAGCGAGGCTGGGGGAGGTGGGGGGGAAGTTCTACGACCCGTCCCAAGACAGGAACGCACCCCCATCCGTCCCGGGTTACAGGACCTTCTGCCCGTATTACATGATGACAAGAGAGGTCTTCGAGCTCCAGGGCAAGCCCCACTTCAGACATTCCGGTCAGATCCTGGACCTCGTTGAAGACCTCCGGTCCGGGATCAGGTCTCCGGACCGTTTCATGAGGGAGTGCATGGACCTGTGCCCTTACGAGGTGATGAGCCTCTCCGCCAAAGGGAGCGAGATCGTCATCCTCAACTACTCTCACCTCTTCAGCCCCGAGTTTCAGGAGATCATCTTCGACTGGCTGGAGATGGATCGGGAGTCTTTGACGTTATTCGTCGACGAGGCCCATAACCTGGGGGACGCCGTCAGGGCCCTCAATACGAGGGTCCTCTCACCGAGGATGATCGACCTCGCCGAGAAGGAGGTGGAGAAGTACCAGGAGTCGATGGGTCAGGCGAGGCTCCTGGAGTCTTCCCTGGAGGCCTCATCCCGGCTGAGGGGGGTGGAGGTGACCAAGACCCTCCTCCCGAGGCTCAGGAAGTACATCCAGAGCCGTCAGGCGAGGGTTCAGGAGGGGGAAGAGCTCCTGGACGCAGACCTCTTGCGGGAGTTCCTCTATCAGGGGTTCGACGACGTAGAAGAGGCGCTCTCGGCGGCGACGGAGGTGGCGGTGACGGTGGCGGAGATGGAGCTCGCCGAGGGGGACCGCGAGAATCTGAAGGGAGATATTGAGCCGAGCCTCGCCCATGTCCTCCTATTCCTCGGGGACGTGGAGATGGCCGAACGGGACCTCTCTTATCAGAGGAAGATCTCCGTCACCGGCACCGGAGATAAGAAGAGGGCGTGGCTGGAAGTGAACAACATCGATCCCGCCCCCCTGGTGAGGAGGGTCGTAGACAACATCAACGCCACGGTGATGCTCAGCGGGACCCTCTCTCCCCTGGACGCCTACGAGCTCTACCTCCTAGCCGAGAAGGATAGGGCGAAGAAGATGAGCCTGCCCAACCCCTTCCCCCCGGAGAACAGGCTCCTCATGGTCGCCAAGACGGCGACGACGCAGCTGGAGAAGAGGGACGAGGCGGTAAACAGGAGGGAGATCGCCGATCACATCGAAGCGATGATAGAGGAGGTGGCAGGAAACGTCGCCGTCTTCTTCACGTCTTACTCGATGATGAGCCAGTATGAGACGACATGCAAGGGCTCAGCGAGGAAGGTAGGAAAACTGCTCTACCTAGAGCCGAGGAACGCCGAGGACGTTCCGGGGATCCTGGAGGATTTCTTCCGGGCTGGAAAGAAGGGGGGAGCCGTCCTCCTGGGGGTATCCGGTGGGAAGCTCGCCGAGGGGATAGACTACAAGGGGGAGGCGCTAAGCGGCGTCGCCGTCGTCGGCCTCCCCCTCGGCTTCTACAACGAGATCCAGAGGGAGATAAACCAGTACTACGTCAGGAAGTACGGCCAGAAGAACGGGATGCTCATCGCTTACACCCTCCCGGCTATAAATAGGGGGCTGCAGGGGGCGGGGAGGGTGATCAGGGACGCCTCGGAGCGGGGGGTGATCCTCTTCTGCGACCGGCGGTTCAGGGAGGGGGGAAGGGGCGGCGTTCTGCCCTTCCTCCCGAAGTGGATCCGGGATGAGCTGATCGTCACCGACGCGAAAAAGAGCCGGGAGATCATCAGGGCGCGGGGGGCGGAGTGGGAGAGATAGGGGGCCGGAGATCCTAAATTCTCAGGGAGTATTTCCAACCCCATATTTCGAAATCGGGAGATCTGATCTTGGATATCCTGACTATGACTACCTCGACCTCGCCGGCCTTCTGCCCCCCCCGCCCTCCATCTCCTCCGTCTCCACGAGCTTGAGGGGGACGGCTCCCAGGGCCTTTCCCACCATCGCCTTGGAGATCCGGAAGGCATGCTCCTCGTTCTCGGCGTCGTAGACCTTGATCTCGAAGAGGAGGCCGACGAGGGCGGTTCCCGCCACCATGAAGACGCCGTCGAGGGACTCGCCGCAGGCGGGACAGATCGTCTGGCCCACCTCCACCTCGACGAAGTCGAGCTTCTTGTTGTTCAGCCTCTTTCCGGCCTCGGATATCGCGACCCCGATGGCGTCGTCGGTGGACTTGACGTCCTTTACCAGCCAGGCGCCCTCCAGAAGGACGTTGAAGTTCGTCATGTAGTCCCTGGTTGGGGGATGGAGGATATGTATGTTTTCGATGATGTATCAATCGCCATCATCTCTGGTTCGGGAGAGGACTCATCCTGACGGTTGAGACCCAATGGTCGCTCAAAGGGCCCTAACCCCACCCACCTCGCCTCCGCCCTCCAACTCCTCTCCGTCTCTCTCATTCGTTTCTTTCCCTCCCACCTTCCTCGCCCCGCCGGACCTAGCCCGGAGCGCCTCCTCGTAGGCGAGTATCGACCGCTCCAGGTTCTCCTCCCGATCCTCCAGCTTCGATAGGTTCCGGTAGGCTATCCCCAGGTCGTTTTGGATCGTAGCATACTCTTCCGGATGGGCTTCCAGGGTCATGACGGCGAGGGCATCCTCGAAGGCCCCGATCGCCCGCTTAAGATGGGCTGCGTCCTCGGAGCCCCCGGCGGGGGCCGAGAGGATGACCAGGGCTCTGGCAAGAAGGCCCTTCGTCTCGGCGTACTCCTCCGGACTGGCCTTTTGGGTCCTGATGGTGAGGGCCTCTTCGTAGGCCTCCATCGCCGCCTTCAGCCCCTCCCGGTCGGACCACCGGATCTCCCCCCCCTCCGCACGGGGTTCGGCCTCCAGGACCAGGGCCCGGCCGAGGAGGGTCTGGGTCTCGGCCCGCTCGAAGGGGTGAGATTCGAGGGTCCGAAGCTCCAGGGCTGCCTTGAAGTTGATGATCGCCTTCTCCAGATGCCCCTCCCTCATATCCCCCTCTTCGAGCTCGGCGAGGGCCATCCAGGCCCGGCCTAGGCTGGTCTGGGTCTCGGCGCGGTCCTCGGGGTGATCTTCTGCCGTCCTGAACTTCAGCGCCGCCTCGTAGGCTTCGATCGCCCTCTCCAGATCCGAAGCTGCCGCTTTTGCAGCGGAGGGGGCGGGGCCGGAGAGACGGAGGCGGGCGAGGAGGAGGCGGGCGTCGCCGAGGTTGTTCTCGGTCTGGGCTCTCTCCTGAGCCCTTCCCTCGGCGGAGTAGAGGCTAAGGGCAGCCTCGAAGGCGAGGAGAGCCCGCCTCAGATTCTCCTCCCGGACCTCCCCACCCCCCCTTCCGGCCCAGTCGATATCGCCTTTGGCCGCCCCCGTATCAGAGAGGCGGACCAGGGAGATCCCGAGGCCGTTCTGGGCTTGAGCATGCTCGACGGGACTCTTCTCTGGCTTGAAGAGGCGGATGGCCTCCTCGAAGGCCGCGACCGCTCCGGCGAGGTTCCTCTCCCTCGCCCCCTCGAAGGACGAGGCGTACCTGCAGAGCCCCTCTCTGAACCTCATCTCCCCCCGGACGGCGGGCTCTAGCCTCGGGATCTCCTTTAAGACCTGATCGTATATGGACAGGGCCTTATCCAACTGGCCCATCCCGGCGAAGTCGTCGGCGCTCTTGGCGAGGAGGAGGAGGACGTTCCTGTAGGTCTTCCTCGTCTGGTACTCGCTCGCGATCCACGCAAGAGCCGCGCCGGCAGCCGCGCCGACGGGCCCTGCGATCCAGGGGCTGCTCATCTCTATGACCATCTTACCCTCGCTCCCTCTTCAATGATGAAATCTCATATTTTAGATTCAAAAAGCAGGCCGATATGATCCTCCTGGGGACTATACCGCTCCTGGTTATTCATCCATGTTAGCTCTCCAACTTGATATAAAGGTGGTTATCCGGGAGCTGGGGCGCGATATCCGGAGACATATTATATTAAATTAATTATATCAAACCGATCTTCATCGGATAAGAAGGCGGAAGATCTCGAAGGCCCCCATCATCTCCAGGCCGATGTAGACCATGACGAGGGAGAAGACGCCCCTCAGCCGATCGGCGGGGAGGCGGTGTGCCGCCCGGACCCCCGCCCAAGCCATGGGGATGCTGGTGCCGGCGAGGAGCGCCGCCTGGAGGAGGTTGACGTATCCGAGGCTGAAGGGGGGCAGGCCGGGGACGGCGAGGCCGTGGTAGACGTAGGAGAGGACGCCTCCCGAGGAGGTGAGGATGATGGCGGCGGTGGAGGTCCCGACCGCCCTGTGGATCCCAAACCCCATCGCCATGGCGAGGACCGGGACCATCATCAGCCCTCCTCCGATCCCGACGAGGCCGGATATGAAGCCGATGGGCAGCCCCAGGAGGAGGTAGACGCCGTCGCTCCTCGATAAGGCGCCGCCCCCTCCGCCCCCATATCCTCCGTCGGCTCCATCGACCACGTCATCTCCATCTAACCGACCGCCTCCTTCGACCTCGTCGCCTCCTCCGGACCTGGGATCGGGGGCGGTCGCCATCCTCACCGCTGCAGCTATCACCACGAGGCCGAAGGCGACCCTCAAAACCTCACCGGGGGCTACCGCGGCCACGGCCCCCCCGAAGAAGGCCCCGGCGAAGCCGGCAACCCCCAGGAAGAGGGAGGCCCTGGGGACGACGGCGCCCCTGCGGTGATGGCCGAAGGCCCCGTTGACGGCGGTGGGGAGGGCTACCGCCAGGGCGGTCCCAAAGGAGATCCTGATCGCCATGGTAGGCTCGACCCCCAAAGAGGTGAGGACCCAGATCTGGACCGGGACCATGATGAAGCCCCCACCTACCCCCAGCATCCCGGAGGCGAAGCCAGCGGCGACGCCCGTTACTACGAGGACGAGGGCGAAGATCGGTTCCACGCTAAGACAGAAGACGGAAAATGAGATAAAGATATATCCTGCCCTCCCGGCTTCTCTACCGTGAGACGATCAAGAGAGGTCCCGGAGCTTTTGGCCCCTGCCGGGTCCTGGGACGGACTTCTCGCAGCCCTGGACGCCGGGGCCGACGCCGTCTACCTGGCGGGAAAGAGGTTTGGGGCGAGGAGGGGGGCAGAGAACTTCGACGATCAGCAGCTAGCCAAGGCCATCGACCTAGCCCACCTCCGGGGCGTCCGGGTCTACGTCGCCGTCAACACCCTCATCCCCGAGGCCGAGGTCGGAGAGGTAGCAGAGCGGCTCCTCGCCCTCTACGGGATGGGGGCCGACGCCGTCCTCGTCCAGGACCTGGGGGTCCTGCGCCTGGCGAGAGATATAGTCCCCGACCTGGAGCTTCACGCCTCCACCCAGATGACGATATCGACCCTCGAAGGGGCGCGGTGGTGCGCCGAGATGGGGTTATCGCGAGCGGTCCTGGCCAGGGAGCTGACCCTCCCGGAGGTGGTGGAGATCGGAGAGAAGGCCTCCATCGGGGTCGAGGTCTTCGTCCACGGCGCCCTATGCTACTCTTACTCCGGCCAGTGCCTCCTCTCCTCGGCGATCGGCGGCAGGAGCGGAAACCGGGGGCTATGCGCCCAACCCTGCCGAAAGCCCTATTCTCTCATGCGGGCCAAAGAGAGGGACCCCTGGGGGAGGCCTCTGGGGCTGGAGGAGGTCCCTCTTCCCGGGCGGTACCTCCTCTCTTCGAAGGATCTGGCCTGCTATCCAAACCTCCAGGAGCTGGCGAAAGCCCCCATCGAGGCGGTGAAGATCGAGGGGAGGATGAGGTCTCCCGAGTACGTCAGGGCCGTCGTATCCATCTACAGGCGGGCTCTCGACGCCATCTCCAGGTTCGATTGGGCGCCGTCGGCGCGGGATTATCGAGACCTAGCCCTCGCCTTCAACCGGTCTTTCACCCCGGGCTGGATCGGAGGCGCACGCCGGGGGGAGATCGTCAGCTGCGAGCGTCCCGACAACCGGGGGCTGCGGATCGGCCATGTCGTCTCCTGGGACCGGCGGAGGAAGGCTGCGTCTGTGAGGATCGAGGGAGAGCTCGTCCCGGAGAGGGGAGACGGCCTCGTCATCTCTTCGAGGGATAAAGAGGTGGGTACCGTGGCGAGATCTCCAGTTTTGCTCGAAGAGGGGCTCATAAGCCTCCCTTCCAGCGAGCCGGTGGAGAGGGGGGCTATAGTCTATATAACCCGGAGGGCGAGCCTTGGCGGGGGTCCGGGAACGCCCGGCAAGCCGATACCTATCGATCTAGAGGTCCGATGGGACGGGATGACCCCCGCCCTCCGGGGTGAGGTCTTCCTCCCGGATGGAAAGGTCGTATCGTCGATTATGGAGGCAGACTTCTCGATGGAGGCGGCAAAGAAGAGGCCCCTATCGCAGGACGATATCAAAGCCCAGCTCTTTAAGGCCGGGGGGACCCCCTTCTTCGTAAGAAAGATCGAGATGGACTACCCAGGAGGGCTCTTCGCTCCCCTGGGGGTGGTCAACCGGCTACGTCGGGAGTTTCTGAAGCTCGCCGAGGAAGATGTGGCTTCCTCCTTTAGACCTGCCGAGGAGATGGTGATGAGGGCGAGGGCGAAGCTCGAGGGGCTGATGGACGAGCGGAGGCCTTCGGCTAGAACGCCGGTTCTGACCGGATCGAGGCCTTCGGTCTCGGTCTACGCCGACTCCCTTCCGGCCGTCGCCGGGGCCTGTGAGGGGGGATGCCGCCGGGTCTACTTCGAGCCCGCAGTCGCCATCGCCGGGGAGAGGAGGTGCAAGCCGGAGGCCTTCGCCCCCACTGACCTCCTGGAGATCCTTGCCCTCGCGAAAGAGATCTGCGACGCTGGCGGAGCCGACCTCGTCTGGAAGTGGCCGAGAATAGCACGGCGGAGTTTTCTTGATTTTGCGGCGCCCCTGCTGAAGAGGGCGGAGGTGGAGGAGGTGATGGTGGAGGGTTTTGGTCTCGCCGAGGCGGTGGCGGCCGTGGCGCCGGAGATGAGGGTCTCGGGGTCTTTTGGTCTGAACATCTGGAACAGCATCGCAGTAGAGGCGCTCTCGGCGAGGTTCTCCAGGCTCGCCCTCTCTCCAGAGCTCTCGGCCCCGGAGGTGGAAGAGCTGGTAGTTCGATCTCGCCTCATCCCTAACCGGCCGGACCTGGAGGTCCTGGTCCAGGGGAACGTCGAGGCGATGGTCGCCGAGGACTGCCTCCTCTCCTCCGCCCTGGGGTGCGATGAGGCCGCCACCTCCGGCGCCGACTTCTGGGGGATCAGGGACGAGACCGGGCGGGTCTTTCCCGTCAGAAGGGATGGGGAGTGCAGGACCCGCGTCTATAACGCCGTGGAGCTATCCCTGGTCGATCAGGTCCCCGCCCTCGCCGACATGGGGGTATCGTCGATCGCCGTCGACGCTCGGGGCAGAACCCGCGACTACGCCCGGAGGATGGCGGAGATCTTCGGCGAGGCGGTGGGAGGAGGAGACCTCTCCCGCCTCAAGGGTCAGGCGATGGAGATCTCCCTGGGGGGGACGACCGGCGGAGCCTTCCTCCGGGGTAGGAGGGAGGGTCCCCTTTAGTCCGGGCCTCTTCGGCGGCCGTGGTCAGCGATCTCTGGGGAGTCTATATCAGCCGACACGCCGGTTACAGCTGCGATCTTGGCGGGAAAACGGTTTTATGATGCTGGGTCCAAGGGGATCTGGCGAGGCCCAGGAGGATCTGACGACCATGGACCCAACCATCCCCAGGGGGCGGCCCGAGGCGCTCCGCCCCGATCACCGCAGCGGCATCTGCTGCGTCTGCGGCCACCACCTCTCAAACCACGTAAAAGACGGCGACGGCTGGAGGTGCACCGAGCGGGGGCTCGACGGGAGACGTTGCGAGTGCTTCCTGCGGCCGATCCTGACGGCGACGGAGCGGGAGAAGGAGTTCTACGACCTGGGGTGGAGGATGAACGCCTCGGAGCGGGAGATCTGGGAGTTCAAGAAGAGGTTTCGAGACTCCTACCGGAGATGGTAGCCCCTCAAAGACCGGATCAGAAGGGGGTGATGCCGTCGTATTTCTCGGCGCCGAACTGCAGGGCCTCCTCCACCGAGGCCGGGTCTTTCATAAGAAATATCCGCTCGTTCTCGGTCTCTGCATATTCGATGGAGTTTTTCAGGACGGGGGCGTACTTGCTGGACCTCTCCAAGCTGACGACGTACCCGGCCAGGTCATCGACGACCTGGATCTCGAAGCCCAGGTCCTTCAGCCTCTCGAAGGCCCCGTCCCTCTCGTGCTCGGTTAGAAACTCGAAGCGGTACCTATCGCGGCTGTAATGGTCGGCCAGCTCCTTGAAGGTCTCCTTATCTGCGAAGAAGTGCTTGAAGGTCCAGATCCTGCCGATCCTGAAGACGGTGATCGCCTTCCGCCGCTTCGTACCGTCAACGGTGCTGGGTCTCATGCTTCAACCTGAGAGGGCGGCCGATAAAAAGGAGACGGTGGCGGCCTGGGAGCAGATCCAGGCTTATTATCTGGAGCAAGTCGGTCTCCACCGTCCAGCTCTCACCTCTCCATCGCCTGTCGCCGCAGGTCCTCGGGCATCTTCTCTATGGCGTACCGCAGAGCGGTCCGGGGCATCCGACCTTTGTTCTCCATGACGTAATCGAAGACCTCCTGCCGGTGGCTCTTGGACGCCTCCTTCAGAAGCCAGCCGTACCCCTTCCGGACGAGGTCATCTCCATCTTCCAGGAGGAGGTCGGCTATCTCGAAGACCTCCTCCAGGAAGAGCCCCTTGCGGGCAGGGAGGATCAGGGTGACGGCGGCGGCCCGCCGCAGCCACCTGTTATCAGATGCCGTCCAGCCCTTCAGGTTATCCAAGTACTCCGGGTAGATCTCGACGAAGGTCCCCAGGGTGTGGTTGCAGAGGGTGTCGCACTTAGCCCAGTTGTTGACGTACTGGGAGAGCCAACTCTCGAAGACGGCGAAGTCGGAGGGCTCGTACTTCTTCCTGAGGGAGTAGGCCCACTCGAAGGCTATGAACGCCTCCTCGCTGTAGTCGGACCTAAGAAGCTCCTCGCAGAGGGCGAAGATCTCCTCCTTCTCCATCCCGTATATCTCCCGGAGGCGCTTTTTGGCGATATCTCTCACCACGGAGGCCTTGACGCCGTGGAGCGAGACCTCCTCTCTGAAGAACCGCTGGCCGCTCTCCCTCGTCCTAAAGTCCGCCTTCTCCATAAGCTCGCGCCTCACGGATGTGACGACGTCATCCCGCATCCTCTAAGCCCCCTCATCCTCTCCAGACGCCTTGGTCCTCCAAACCCTCTCATCATCACCAGACCCTGCATCCCCTCCGTCCGTGCTTCTCGAAGTACCGCTGGTGGTACTCCTCTGCCCGATAAAACTTGGCGGCCGGGACGATCTCCGTCACGATCTCCCGTCTATAAAGGCCGGAGCTCTGGAGCTTCTCCATCTTGGCCCGGGCCGCTGCCTCCTGGACGGGGTCGTGGTAGAAGACCGCCGACCGGTACTGACTCCCCACGTCCGGCCCCTGCCTGTCCTTCGTAGTGGGGTCGTGGATCGACCAGAAGAGGTCGAGGAGCTGATCGTAAGATACGACTTTCGGGTCGTAGACCACCTCCACCGCCTCGGCGTGGTCGGTCTCTCCGGTGCAGACCTCCTCGTAGGAGAGGTTCTCGGTCTCGCCGCCGGTATAGCCGACGGCCGTCGAGACGACCCCCTCCACCTCCCGGAAGGCAGCCTCCACCCCCCAGAAGCAGCCGGCGGCGAAGGTCGCCTTCTTCGTCCCGGCCCCTATCGTATCCATCTCCTCCATCCCCTTCAACTCTGATCACCATCCCTTCTCTTCATGGTCATCTCCTAATCATCATCTCAGTGACTAAGCAGTAACCTCCACCGACGTCTTCTGGACGGTGGAGGTGATCGCCTCCGTCAGCCTCTCCTCGTAGCTCCCGATGAGCTTTCCCGTCCCCTTCTCGTAGGTGAGGAGCCTGCGGTAGTCCCGGCCGTTGGTCTCCTGGAAGACTATCCCGTTCTGATCGTTCTGGATGACGGAGATCAATAGCCCGGTATCCAGATCGTAGTCCACATCCCCGACCTCGTCTATGGCTAACGCTGTAGCGGGAAGCCAGAACCCCAGAAGCTGGTGGACGCCGCTCGCCGCATAGTACGGGATCGATTCGCCGGCGTCCCCCGGTGCCGTCCACTTGATTATGGATGATTTCGGCTGGACGGATACGACCTCGGCCCGGAGGGTGACGGGGAAGGGGGTCGGGACCGTCCCTGGCATCTCGAAGACGGTCTCACCCCGGTACGATGTCGTCAGGCCGGCCCGGAGCCAGTTGGGGGAAGTGCCGCCGGTCCAGGGTATCTCCACCACCCGGAGGTTTCGCAAGGATATTATGCCGGTCTCGGTGGTGGCGCCGTCGGAGGATACGATGTCGTAGCGGTGATGGAGGAGGAGGCCCGTCTCAGCGTCATAGGTCATCGAGTACCGGATCCCGGTCCGCTTCACCTCCAGCCTCACCGCCTGGAAGGTGGAGCCCGCCGCCTCGACGGGGCCCCGGAGTACCGTCAGGTCGCCGTCGTCTCCCTCCGGCACTTTCGCCAGGACCTCGGGGCTGCACCAGAAGTCGCCGCAGCCCGCCGGCACCACCGACCCGAAACCCGCTCCAGCGAGGGGTTGGAAGAGCCCCAGGGGGGACCGGACGTAGCTGGCGGTGGAGGTGGTGACTAAAGATCCCTCCAGGGCGACGACGTCGGTCTGGAGGAGGGCGTCGCCGGACCGGGGCTTTCCGTCCCTCGGACCCTGATCGACGGTGGCGTAGTAGGTCGCCCTCAGACCCTCCCTGACCCAGGAGGGTGCAGCCTCCGTATTCAGCTCGGGGAAGAGGATCTGCAGCGGGTTCTCCTTCCCGCTGGGGAGGGTCGGCAGCCCCGAGGCAGGCGCCGCCGCCAGGATGAGGCATATCGAGATAGATACGACCGATAAGATATGGACTCTCTTCATTCTTCATCCGCTCCGGATCGGATAGTCTCGTTATTGTCAGGTTCGCATATAAAGAGATGAGATGGCGGTGGGATGACGACCTCTTCCGGCTACGCCCAGGCCGCAACTCTTGACGCGACCGCAGCCGTCGATCTCGATCTTCCGCCCGATTAAGAGCTGACACCACCGTCGGTATTCGGCGAGGATGACATCAACTATCCGCCGAGGCAGAGCCCGAGGCCCGTGGCCTTGGATCTTGATACGGACGGCGAGATGGTGGCCGCCTCCGGGCCCGTCCCCCTGGCGGGGCTCGCGTTGCGGGGCCGATCGGGATAGCTGCGATCGACTTCGGGAGGAAAGGGGAGGATACGGTGGGGATATACAGCTCTGCTACCGGGACGTTCTATCTGGATTACGACAACAGACCTGCTCTTGAGTTCTTTAAACAGAATATCGATCTGCCACCGGGCCCCGTAGAGGCTCGATACTTCTTCAGGTTCCAATAACTATGGAGATATATCGGACCTCGATGCTTCTGCCTCGACAGGTACGATGGGTTTCGATGATGAGAGGATTAGCGTTGCTTTTCAGTCTCGAAACGAAGTATCCGCCATTCTCCTTGATCCGAGTGAACATCTGATACTTGTAGAACCCCAGGCCAATAAGCAGGATCCGGTCCTTTATCCATGGCCCAATCCTGTTTATCTCGTTCGTCTTCTCAAGAGAACAAAGCGACGCTCTTAGGATCGCAGGCTACTGCACTCGTGAGGACGGAAATCTTGACGCCTGCTGCTCCTTTTCGAGATCTGGTAGCTGGCCAGATCTTTGCCAGCTTAGAGTGTGTAGTACCAGCTGCTATCGCTCAAAATCTGATTAGAATATATCTCATAGTAGCGGTTCAGAGCGGCAAGAGTTCTATGAAGAAAGATCCCATATCCTATCGATAATGGCCAGAAGATATAAACTGGATCGATTTTACACTCACGTTTTATCAAGTCTGTCTCCTTCGGCTCACCTCTTAGACATTCAGGCGGAAACAGAGCAGAAAGTTCCATCATGATCAGGTCGATATCCACTTTTAAGTTACGAGAGACCACAGATGTTACCCCCGGCGAATTATATAATAGTGGTCCATAGTTCAAATAGTTTATTAATAAGGTTATGCTATACTTTGTATAACCGGAGCGGGATCAAAAATCAGCGAGACAATTTAAACCGATCCTTAACCGATGACCAATGGATACCCGTCAGAAAACACCTCTCAAGAACGGAGATGAGGACCCTCCAGGCCGAGGACGCGGCCGCCGCCTGTCAACCCTCGACAGTTAGTTTAGATAAATATTCTTCTCGTTTTATATCAAATAGGTGGTCGTCGAGGCACTCCTCCCCCATCATGGAGGAGGCCCGCCTCGTCCCAATCCTACGAAAGCCTGCCGCCTCCAGGGCCCTGATGGAGGAGATGTTCTCGACGGTCGCCGAGGCGAAGACGGTCCTGACCCCGAGGCGGCGGAAGGCCTCCTCCAGGAGACCCTCGACGACGACGTTCCCGAGGCCCAGCCCCCTGCAGTCGGGATCGCCGATGAGGTAGGAGATCTCGCAGGTGCAGCAGGTCCTCTCGTAGATGGAGGCGAAGCCTATGGGGCGGTCTCCCATCATGACGACGTAGTCCTCGTCCTTGGAGCAGAGGATGCTCGCCGTCAGCTGGTCGACGGTTAGGGAGGTGGAGGGGTCCATGTACCTGGTCAGCTCCCGGTCCTCAAACCAACCGAAGAGGAGGGGTCCGTCCTCAGCTCCGACCCGCCGGAAGGCGAGGGATCTCCAGACGAAGACCTCCGGCGGAGGCTCCGGCGTCTCCCAGAGCTGGTCCTTCCCCCAGCGGTCGAGGGCGGCGGAGGCTATCTTCTCGACCAGTTCGCAGTAGTCGATCCCGGCGGCGGCCGCCGCCCGGGCGAAGCCGCTACCCACGGGGTTTATGCAGGGGTTTGGGTTAACCTCGAGGACGAAGGGCTCTGCGTCAACCTCCCGGATCCGGAAGTCGACCCGAGCATACCCCTCGACCCCCAGGGCGGCGCAGGCCCTCCGGGCGAGGTCCTCGATCCTATACCGGAGCTCCTCGGGGAGGGGGGCGGGGCAGAGGGGGACGGTCTTCTGGTAAAAAGGGCTATCTTCGACCCACTTCGCCTCAAAGCCGAGGATCCTCGGGGTCCCCTCCGGGAGGTCGAAGACGATCTCAGAGATGGGGAGGAGCTCGGTCCCGCCGGGACCGATGATGAGGGCGGCGTTCACCTCCCGCCCCTCGATGTACTCCTCGACGATGGCGGGCTGGCGGTAGGTCTCGATGATCCTGCGGACCTTCGCCATCAGATCCGCCTCGTCCCGGGCGATGGAGTCGACGGTGATCCCTATCGACGCGTCCTCCAGGACCGGCTTTGCTATGACGGGATATTCCATGACGGGACGGTCGAGGGAGGAAGCCTCGTCGGCGCTGCGGAATATCTGGAACCGAGGCGTCGGTATCCCCTCCCTCTCCAGGACGAGCTTCGAGAGCCCCTTGTCCCTCCCCACCTCCAGGGCAGAGGCGGAGGAGCCGGTGAAGGGAACGCCCAGGAGCTCCAGGAAGCCGGCCACCTTCGGCTCGGCTGAGAGGTCGTCTTCGAACCCCTCGGCGAGATTGAAGACGAGGTCGAAGCTCTTCAGGGAGAAGAGCGCCTCGAGGCTGCACCGCAAGGCTACGGCCTCGTGCCCCGCCATCTCCAGCCCTTCCTTGACCCCCGCCACCGTCTCCAGGACCTCCAGCTCCGCCCCCATCTCGGCCCCGCTCCTGGCGGACCCCTCCCCGGGGATGTTGTAGAGGATCGCCGTCTTCAAAAGCCCATCCCCTGCCGCTCCAGGGCGGAGGCGAAGATCTCTGCGATCAGCTGGTCGTAGGAGCGGCCGGAGGCGTATGCGGCCTTGGGGAACCGGGAGTTCTCCTCCGGGTCTGGTATGAGGCCGGGCAGCGCGTTGACGTCGAAGACCGACGGCTCTGCGTCCTCGTCGAGACGGAGGTCTAGCCTGCAGAGGTCTCTTATCTCCAGCGCCTCGAAGGTCCTCTTCGCCGTATCTTCGATCCTGGACCGGAGGTCGTCGTCCACTTCGGCGGGGCAGACGGTGGTATCGTACCCGGCGTCCAGGGAGTCGTAGATCCACTTCACCTCGTAGCAGTCGAACCGAGGGGCTCCTTCGGGAAGCCCATCAAAGGAGACCTCGACGATCGGCAGGACCTCCGGCGAATTTCCGAGAAGACCTACCGTAAACTCCCTCCCGGTTAGGTACTCCTCCGCCAGGACAGGCTGGCGGTACCTCGAGACCATCTCAGAGACGACCCCTTGTAGCTCCTCCCTGGAGACGACGAGGGATTTCGCGGTGATGCCGCGGCTCGACCCCTCGCCGTTCGGCTTCAAAAAGAGGGGGAATTTCAGGTCTTCTGATAGGTCGCTTTCGCGGCTCAAGAGCTGAAACCTCGGAGTTCTGATCCCGTTGGCAGCCAACACCTCCTTCGTCCTCCTCTTGTCGAGGGTGATGGCGAGGGTGGTGACCCCCGAGCCAGAGTAGGGGATCCCCAGCATCTCCAGCATCGCCGGGATCTGGGCCTCCCTCGCCTCTCCCCGGACCCCCTCGGCTATATTGAAGGCGAAGTCAAAGCCACCGCGGCGGAGGGTCTCATAGGCGTCCTCGTCCGCCTCGACGACGGTGACCGAGTCGCAGAAGTTCAGGAGGGCCCTCTTTATCGCCTCTATCGTTGAGGGGGCGTCGAACTCGGCGAAAGTGTCGTCCCCCGACTCTCGGCTGTAGTCAGAGGGGAGGATGTTGCAGGTCAGGGCGACCTTCATCTCAGATCCTCGGGTTGGGGTACTCGTATACCTCGCCCTTGTAGTTGGATATGACCGCCTTCTCATCATCTGAGGATATCAGATAGTCCTGGGGGAGGATGGGGATCTTTCCCCCGCCCGGGGAGTCGATGATCAGGTGGGGGACGCAGAGGCCGGAGGTGTAGCCCTGGAGGTGACAGATGACGTCGAAGCCAGCCTGGAGGGTGGTCCTGAAGTGCTCGACACCCTTAACCAGGTCGCAGAGGTAGATGTAGTAGGGCCTCACCCTGTTCTTGACGAGCTTCTGCATCAGCTCCTTCATCACCTCGGGGTCGTCGTTGACGCCCCGGAGGAGGACGGTCTGGGACCCCAGGGGGATCCCGGCGTCGGCGAGGAGCTTCAGCGCCCGCTCGCTCTCGGGATTTATCTCCCTCGGGTGCTCGAAGTGGATGTTGATGTAGAGCGGATGGTACTTCTTGAGGATCTTGACGAGCCTCGGCGTTATCCGCTCCGGCATCACCGAGGGGACCCGGGTCCCTATCCTGATGATCTCGACGTGGGGTATAGACCGTAGCTCCCGGAGGATCACGTCCAGCTCCCGGTTGGAACGGAGGAGGGGGTCGCCGCCGCTGAGGAGGACGTCCCTCACCTCGGGGTGGCTTCTTATGTAATCGATCCCGGTGAAGATCTGCTGCATAGGGGTCTGTTCCACCCGGCCGACGGATCGTTTTCGCGTACAGAACCTGCAGTACATGGCGCACTTGGAGCTGACCATCAGGAGGACCCGGTCAGGGTACCGGTGGATCAGGCCGGGGACTTTGGTGTCCCTCCCCTCCGAGAGGGGGTCGGCGACGTTACGGAAGTCCGAGAGCTCCTCCGGGGACGGTACCGCCTGCCTCCAGATGGGGTCGCCCTTCTCCTGGATGAGGCCGAGAAAGTGGCTGCTGATCTTCATGGGGTAGACCCTTTTCACCCGCTCGATCTCCTCCATATCTGCGCCGAGGCGGGCGAGGAGCTCGTGGACGGTTTCGGCCCGTTGTGGAGGCTTATCGTCGGCTGATTCGGCTATAAAATCGGTATTTCCGCTGGAAATGCAGGTCGAATCAAACATTTGCCTCACCTCTCCTATAGAGAGGTGTAATTTTTATGATGGATGATTCCATCCTATTAACTGCTCCGAAAGCACTCTCTTTTTGGCTATAGCTGCGCAAATCTGGATTAGGCAGACCCGATCCAGATAAAACCCTTGAATTATGACCCTCAAGGTGGTTTGCGAAGTTATTCGCGGTCATGTGTTTACCAAGCCGCCATTATCTATACCAGGTAAATAAACCTGTTGATCCGAGAGTATAATCCTCCGAAAAAGCCTATTCGTCATTGGTTATCTTATAAAAATCCTGATTATTCTGTTTATCGGTATATTGGAAAAATAATTCCGAAAAACCAATTTTCAAAGCCTATATTCCGATAAATGAGGATTTGATCCGCTGATGCACCGATATATCCGGACAAAATCCTTGATCGTCCCTCAAAGAGGGCTATCCGTCCCCCGACTCCCGACTTCCATCCTTTCTTCTGGCAGCTACGACATTCGCGAAATAGCCGTTCTGATCTGAGAGCCGCAGAACAGATCGAAGAGATCCCACCTCCCTGGAGGTCGAGGGAAGGTGACCCTCTCCGGCGTCGGAATAATCCTCGGGGCCGGGATATACGCCCTCGTCGGCGGCCTTCTGGCCTTCATATTCCGCAAGAAGCTCGCCTCCGGATGACCTGAGCCTTGGAGTAATGCCGGCGATAACCGCCGAAAAATGCCGGATAGGGGGTTGGGAGAAGGATAACCGAGTCGACGATCCAAGTCGACGATCTCGGTGTGGAGAGCGGGATGGGGGCATGGCGGCATGGAAGGATGGCGGGATGGGGGCATGGCGGCATGGAAGGATGGCGGGATAGGAGGATGGCGGGATAGGAGGATGGCGGGATAGGAGGATGGCGGGATAGGAGGAATGGCGGGATAGGAGGATGGCGGGATAGGAGGATGGCGGGATAGGAGGATGGCGGGATAGGAGGATGGCGGGATAGGGAGAGGGGATGGGGCTGAAGCCGACTATTCAACCCTCCCCGGCGGCAGGGTCATCTATGCCGCTCCTGATGGCGGCGGGCAGGAGGGTGCACCTCACCCACTTGGGACCTACGGGCCTGCCGCATCTACCCTCGAAGAGGTAGATCTTCCCCGGGTTCTTCTCGATATAATCCTCGACGGCGGCGGAAAGCTCCGGTGAGAGGCGGATCACCTCTTCCTCATCCAGCCCCTCTCCTCTCCTGCCGTCCACTCTTCCCCCTACCCCTCCTCTCCTCAAACGGAGAGTCTTGTGGTCGCGATCGAGGTCGGAGGTTCTCGTAGCCAGGAGGTCTTCTATGGGGCGGCCCGTCTCCAGGAGGAGACGGAGCATCATCTTATCCCCCTCGGATCGCAGAGCGGAGAGGAGACGCTCCCGCTCCTGAGGGGAGAGGTGGCGAATGCTGGAGCTCATACCCTCCTCAGGGGATCATCTGAGATTAAATCTTTAACCGCCATCCCAGGAGCCGGTCTATCCCATAGCCGGCGTCCTGACCGTCTCCGGATCGATGGAGAGCCCCTTATCCGGATGGAGGCAGGAGAACTGGAGGCTCGTCTCGTAGGCGATCCCCCGGAGGTATTCGGCTCCTGATACGATCTCGCCGAGTCCCCCGTCCCCGCAAGACGACGGGGCTACGGCCAGGTGGCCTCCGCCGCCGGGATGGCGGACCGCCACCCACATCCCGGTATCGAGGGGATGGCCCTCGTAACCCGTAACCATTAAGGCGTCGTACCCCTCCCTTTCGAGGAGCGCCCAGCAGATCTGGGCCCTATGGAAGGGTTCGGGGTCCGACCCCCCCGGGACGTAGCTGTGCCGGTCGAGAAGGTCCCTCAAACCCAGGATCCAGGTGAGGTTGACCTCTGATGCCGGGAGGAGATCGACCATGAAAGGCGGGTCGCAGTCCTTCTCGATCTTCAGCCCTTCGAAGGATCGGTTCTCGATACGATCCTCTGGATAGTCCACCACCAGACCCCGGTACCAATAGGCCTCGTCGAGATCGACCAGGGATCCCAGGCCCCCACCCTGGCCGGACCTTGCGATAGATACCGCCTGCCACCTACCCTCCGGCCCCTGGACCACGGGCCAGAAATCTCCTCCCCTGCGCAGGATCGCGACCCCATAGCCCCTATCGACGAGGAACTCCTGAAGGGCTTGCACATCCGCAGGAACCTGCGCACCCCGGATGAGGGAGAGGACCTCCTCGGAGGCGACCTCGTCGACCCTCTCCCCCTCCCGACGGCTCTTCATCGCCACCTTAACCTCCACCACGGGGTTCTCCCGGTCATAGCATCCTGAAAAGTGATACGACTGGAGGGTGAGGGAGAGGAGGGTCCCCCAGCCGTCCAGGGCTGGTCGCCGGGGCTCGAGGACGACAAAATCGTAAGACCCTCCGTCTTTGAAGCTCTCCAGGAAAGCGGTGAAACTGGCGAGGTTCTCATCCCACTCATCGGGGCAGGACCAGAAGGAGGCGTAGAAGAACCTCCCGGATATCGGGGAGGCCCAGGCTGCTAGCCGCTTCTTCGACTCCTGGCCGCCATATCTATAGTAGACGTTCAGGGTAGAGGAGCTCTGGCCGTCGATGGTGACAGGGTCCCCAGGCTCCGCCGTCAGGACAGAGAACCGGAGAGATCCGGCCCTGTAGCCCCGGACGACCTGTCTCAGAACGCCTTCGGGGTCTATGCCAGAGTCCTCAAACCAGCCGATGTAAGCCGAAGCGCAGGCCCCAGCCAGGGTGAGGTTCCCCTCGTTGAACTCCCCGGCCACCTCGGCCCTCCAGCCCGCCGGGGTCGCGAAGGCGAGGCAGGGATCTGAGGGGTCGCATCCTCCAGAACGGCCGAGGAGCCGAGGATCGCCTCCCGCCGGAGCTGGCCCCCCAGCTGCCGGACCGCCCGGCCCGTCACCCTTCCCCGGAGGAACCCTCATGAGGATGAGATCGCTGCGGGATATGCCGTCGAGATCCTGATCGAAGAGGTCGCCGAAGCTCAGGGTCCAGTTGAAGCCACGCTCATCCCCACTGGCAGGAAGGAAGAAGAAGGTTGCGACGGCGACGATCGCCAAAGACCGTCGGAAAAGGCAGCAACTCCCCATGGACATCTTCCAGAGACGCGAAGATAAACAACTTTCGTTCACAGCTCCATCGTCATCATGTCGAAGCCGAGGGGCCAGCTCTTGGCGGCGATCTCGTGGGGTGGGAAGAGATGGCTTATGTGAGTCAGTACCGTCTTCCTTGCCCCCAAGCAGCGGGCGAGGTCGAGGGCCTCCTGGGAGTCCATGTGCTTTTTAAGGCTGTATCCCGGGGGGGTTATGGCGTCGGCGACCAGGAGGTCAGGCCCCCTCATCAGGTCGAGGCTCTCCTCGGGGATCGACGGGTTGGTGTCCCCCGTCACCACCAGCCTCTTTCCTCCAGACCTCACCAGGATCCCAGCAGCCTCGCAGATCGGAGGATGGCTCACCTCGAAGAGGGTGAACTCCATCCCCGCCAGGTCGAAGGGCTGGCCTATCTCCGCGACGTTCCTCTTCGGCCTCATGAAGTAGAGGTAGTTTAAAATGTAGTCCATCGTCTCTCTGAGGGCGTAGACGGGGACCCGGTTCTGGACCCTGTGAAAGTCGCCGAAGCCGGCGTAATGGTCGTAATGGGCGTGGGTCCAGATCACGCCGTCGACCCGGCTTATCCCGGTTCTTATCAGCTGCCACCGCAGGTCGGGGCTGGTGTCGATGAGGACCTTCCCGTCGCCGTTCTCCACCAATACCGAGAACCTCAGCCTCCTGCTCTTCCCGCCGGCCAGGGCGTCGGTGCAGGCGGGGCATCTGCATCCGATCTTCGGGGTGCCTATGGCGTCGCCGGTCCCCAGGAGGGTCACTCTCATGAGGTGGCGCTCCCCCGATGGTCGGCGATCCTCCGGTCGAAGTCCTGGACCGCCTGGAGCATATCCTCCTGGTCGATGGACTTCCTCTCCTCCAGGAGGGCGTTCAAGACCGCCTCCCTCACCACCATCCTGATATCGGAGCCGGAGTAGCCCTCCGTCCTCTCGGCGAGGAGTCCCGCATCCACCTTCGCATCCATCCTGGAGAGGACTCTCTCGAGGATCATCCTCCTCATATCCAGGTCGGGGAGGGGGAAGTTGACGACCTTGTCAAACCGCCTCCACGCGGCATAGTCAAGAAGCTGGGGGTGGTTTGTCGCAGCTATCAAGAGGACCCCGTCCTCCACCAGGCTGACGTCGTCGATCGCCTTCAGAAGGGTGTTGACCGCCCTCTTGATCGCACCGTGCTCTTCGGAGGTTCTGGTCTTGGCGACGAAGTCGAACTCGTCTATGAAGAGGATGCAGGGGCTGAGGGCCTTCGCCAGGTCGAAGACCTTGTCGACGTTCTTGGAGGTCTCCCCCAGGTACTGGCTCGTCACCATCGAGAGGCGGACCTCGACGAGGGGGAGGCCGAACCTCCTGGATAGAGCCATGGCGGTGGAGGTCTTCCCCGTCCCCGGAGGGCCGACGAAGAGGAGCTTTCCTATGTCGTAGAGGCCTACCTCCCGGAGGTAATCCCGGTGTTCCAGGGCTTTTGCCGCCTTCTCTATCTCCGTCACCTGTTCCCTCGTCAGGACCAGCTCTTCCATCCTGTCGCGGACGTCTTCGGGGGCCTTTATTCTGACGAGCTTCAGGATATCGTCGGCCTCTTCGACCTTGGCGGCTAGCTCCCGGACCTTCGACTGGATCCATTCCCGGTCGGTGAGGAGGGGCTGATTTCTCTTCTTCGCCTCGACGTAGCTTACATCCAGGGAGTCGTACCCCTCGAAGAAGTAGGCGAGGGTCGGGTTGGACCTGATCCTCTCCAGGGTGTCCCGCTTCGCAAACCACCTCGCCCCCACGTCGAAGACGGTGAGCCGGAGCTGGTCACGTAGCCCCTCGCGATCGACGAAGGGGAGGGACCTAGCTGCTTCCCGGATGGAGCCGATGGCGTAGATCTCCTGGACGTCCCCCTCGGTGACGTAGATCGGACGCTTGACCTTCCTCGCTACGGGATCGAAGTAATGTTTTCTTATCCTGGGAGGGAGGTCGTCCTCGGTCAGGTTCTCGGACCGGTTGTATATCTCCGCCGTGAGGAGCAGCTCTGCCGTCTCCACCTCGCCCGCGGCTCCAGCATCGCGAAGCTCTCCGTCTGATCCTGCCTTTCCATCTGATCCAGTCTTTCCTTCTGACCCCATTTTTGCACCTGACCCCATCTTAAAAGCTCCGTAAATTGAGCAGCCTTTGGACTGAAGGCCATTAATGACGCCCATAGAGTGATAAATCTTTCCTCTATCCGCAAGGATCTTAGGCCCAGTATCGCGACAGCGCCCGCCGGTTCCGTCGTCAACTTTATCAATGATTAAAAACCCCTAGGTTGAAGATCGGCCATCATCGGGATGGCCTCAATTTGGTGATAGAAGATGAATGCGTGGGATCGCTTTATTCGGTAAAGTCCATATCCTGGACACGACGCTTCGCGACGGTGAACAGACACCTGGCGTCTCTTTGAACCTGGAAGAGAAGCTGGATATCGCCCGGCATCTCGACGCTCTTGGGGTTGACGTCATCGAGGCAGGATCGGTCGTCACCTCCGAGGGCGAGAGGGGGGCGATGAAGGCGGTAGCCGCAGAGGGGCTCCGGGCCGAGATCTGTAGCTACGTCAGGGCCAGGACCGAGGACGTGGACCTGGCCCTCGAATGTGACCTCGACTCCGTCCACCTGGTGGTCCCGGTCTCAGACCTTCACATAAGAAGCAAGCTACGGTCCGACAGGGATTCGGTGATGAGGTCGGCGGTGGAGGTGACCGAGTACGCCAGAGCCCACGGCCTAGTCGTGGAGCTCTCCGGCGAGGACGCCAGCCGGGCCGACGAGCCGTTCCTTAGGTCCATCTACCTGGCTGGGATCGACGCCGGGGCCGAGAGGCTCTGCTACTGCGACACCGTGGGGGTCCTCGTCCCCGAGAAGGCCTTCGAGGTATTTTCCCGCCTCTCCGACCTTCCCGCTCCGGTGAGCGTCCACTGCCACGACGACTTCGGGATGGCGACGGCCAATACCGTCTCGGCTCTGCGGGGCGGGGCAGCCATGGCCCACGTCACCGTCAACGGGATCGGCGAACGGGGGGGGAACACGAGCCTCGAAGAGGTGGTGATGACCCTCCAGTCCCTCTACGGGATCAAGACCGAGATCCGGTCCGGCGACCTTTACGCCATCTCACGGCTCGTATCGAGGCTGACAGGGATCCCCGTCGCCCCCAACAAGGCGATAGTGGGGGAGAACGCCTTCACCCACGAGGCTGGGATCCACGTCCACGGCCTCATCGCCGACACAGCAACCTACGAGCCGATCCATCCCGAGACCGTCGGGAGGAAGAGGAGGATCGTCCTGGGCAAGCACGCCGGGAGGAGCTCCGTGGAGCTGGCTCTGCGGGAGCTGGGGATCGAATGCGAGAAGAGAGAGCTGGCGGAGATCCTATCCCGGGTCAAAGAGCTGGGGGACAAGGGAAAACGGGTCACCGACGCCGACCTCCAGACGATCGCCGAGATCGTCCTCTCGATCCAGAAGGAGCCGAAGGTGAAGCTCGAGGAGTTCACCGTGGTGTGCGGAAACCGGGCGACACCGACCGCCAGCGTCAAGATCGCCGTCAACGGGACGGAGATGCTGGAGGCGGGTACGGGGGTAGGACCCGTCGACGCCGCGATAAACGCCATACGCCGGGCTATCTCCGGGGTGAGGGACGTGAGGCTCGAGGAGTACCACGTCGATGCCATCACCGGCGGAACGAGCGCCCTCGTGGAGGTCTGGGTGACGATGGCGATGGGCGACAGGTCCATAACGGCCCGGGGAGCGGGAGCTGACATAATCATGGCCTCTGTGGAGGCGGTTTTGGAAGGGATCAACAGGCTGATGCAACTTGAGGAGGACGGATAGATGGGTAAGATGACCGGGGCCCAAGCCATACTGGAGTGCCTGAAGCTCGAAGGGGTCGAGATAATCTTCGGGCTTCCGGGAGGGGTGCTTTTGCCCCTCTACGACGCCATTTACGATTCGGATATCAGGCACATCCTTGTGAGGCACGAACAGGCGGCGGCTCACGCCGCAGACGGCTACGCGAGGGCGACGGGGCGGGTCGGCGTATGCCTGGCGACCTCGGGGCCTGGGGCGACGAACCTGGTGACGGGGATCGCCACCGCCTACATGGACTCGGTACCCCTGGTGGCGATGACCGGCCAGGTCCCCACAACCCTCATCGGAAAGGACGCCTTCCAGGAGGCGGACATCACCGGGATCACGATGCCGGTGACCAAGCACAGCTACCTCGTCAAGGACGCGAGAGATATCCCCCGGATCTTCAGAGAGGCGTTCTACATAGCGAGGACTGGGAGGCCGGGCCCAGTCCTCATCGATCTTCCCAGGGACGTCACCGTCGAGGAGCTCGACTTCCATTATCCTGATATCAGACTGCCGGGCTACAATCCGAATCTGAAGGTCCACAGCCTCCAGATAAAGAAGGCGGCCGCAGCCCTGATGGAGGCGGAACGGCCGGTCTTATATGTCGGCGGTGGCGTTAAGTACTCCGACGGCCACCGAGAGCTTCTGAAGCTCGCCGAGAGGATCAAGGCTCCGGTGACGACGACCCTGATGGGGGTCGGCTGCTTCCCCGAGGACAACCCCCTATCTTTGGGGATGCTCGGGATGCACGGGACTAAGTACGCCAACTACGCCATCCAGGAGGCGGACCTGATCCTGGCGGTGGGGGCGAGGTTCGACGACCGAGTCACCGGGAAGGTGGCGAGCTTCGCGCCCCAGGCGAGGATCATCCACGTCGACGTCGACCCGGCAGAGATAGGAAAGAACGTCCGGGTCGACATCCCTGTCGTCGGGGACGCCAAGTCCGCCCTCTCCGAGCTGGCTAAGGCCGTAGGCGAGAAGGCCTGGAGCCCCTGGAACGAGAAGGTCGCCGGCTGGAAGGGGGAGTACCCCCTCTGCTATGCGACCGAGGGCGAGTCGATCAAGCCCCAGTGCGTCCTGGAGAAGCTCTACGAACTCTGTCCCGAGGCGGTCATCGTCACGGAGGTGGGGCAGAACCAGATGTGGGCGGCTCAGTTCTTCACCCACAGGGACCCGAGAAGGTTCATATCCTCGGGGGGGCTGGGGACGATGGGGTACGGATTTCCCGCCGCCATCGGGGCGAAGATGGGATGCCCCGATAAGGAGGTCTTCGATATAGCCGGGGACGGAAGCTTCCAGATGAACATCCAGGAGCTGGCGACGGCCGTCGTCAACGAGGTAGCCGTCAAGGTGATCGTCCTCAACAACGGCGTCCTGGGGATGGTCCGGCAGTGGCAGGACCTATTCTACGAGAAGAGGTTCTCGAGCACCACCCTCCACCGGATTCCCGACTTCGTCAAAGTGGCGGAGGCGTACGGGGCCCTGGGCCTACGGGCAGAGAAGCCCTCGCAGCTGGAAGCTGTCCTGGTGGAGGCGATCGAATCTGAGGTGATGACCGTCGTCGACGTCATCATATCCCCGGACGAGAAGGTATCGCCTATGGTCCCGGCGGGAGCCTCCCTGAGCGAGATCCTGGAGCTGGAGAAGGCCGGGACCTCCTATGAGCCCCAGAGGTCGTATGCCGGATCTTCCGCTAGCGAGATCCTGGAGCTGGAGGGGTGAAGATGCTCCATACCATAGCCCTGATAGTCGAGAACAGGCCCGGGGTCCTGGTGAGGATAGCGGGGCTCTTCAGCAGGCGGGGCTTCAACATCGACAGCCTCACCGTGGGGGCGACGGACAACCCCGACTACGCCAGGATGACGATCACCGTCGAGGGGGACGAGGTCGTCCTCGAGCAGGTGACAAAGCAGGTGAACAAGCTCGTCAACGTAATCCGGGTCAGCGAGATGGACCCAAAAGAGTCGGTGGACAGGGAGCTTGCGATAATCAAGGTCACCGCGAAGAAGGAGGACCGTAGCGAGATCATGCAGATAGTGAGCGTTTTTCGGGCCAAGATCATCGATGTATCTCCCCGGTCCCTCATCATCGAGGTGACGGGGACCAACGACAAGGTCGAGGCGATGGTCCGGCTCCTCCGGCAGTTCGGGATAAAGGAGATGGCGAGGACTGGGAGGGTCTCGATGGTCAGGGGGACGAAGGCCGTCGGACCCTGACCGATTGGGGCGATCTGGTCAGAGGGGGGTCCTGGGCAGACCCCCCCATCATGCCCGATAGATCGAATCTCATCAGATCGAATCTGACCAGATCAAATCTCCCAGGATCGAGTCCCACAGCATCTTGTCTCGCAGGATCGAGTCCACCAGGATCGACCCTCGCCAGATCAAGTTTATATTTAATGCGTGATGGTCTGAGAGATCAGAACTTATCAGATAGGGAGGACTACAGGAAATGGCAAATATATACCATGACAAGGACGCCGACCTCGGCGTTCTGAAGGGAAAGACGATCGCCATCATCGGGTACGGGAGCCAGGGGCACGCCCAGGCCCAGAACCTCCGGGACTCGGGGCTCGAGGTCGTCGCCGCCGACGTCCCCGGCTCGAAGGCCTGGAAGAGGGCGGAGGCGGACGGGATCAGGGTGGCTACCACCGCAGAGGCGGCGAAGGATGCGGACATGATCCACATCCTCCTCCCCGATGAGCTCCACCCGATAATATACAGGAAGGATATCGAGCCTCACCTCGAAGAGGGGAACGCCCTCGGGTTCTCCCACGGCTTCAACATCCACTTCTCTCAGATCATACCCCCCGAGAACGTCGACGTCTATATGGTGGCTCCCAAGGGGCCCGGGGACCTGGTCCGCAGGACCTACCTCGAGGGGATAGGGACCCCTTGCCTCGTCGCCATCCACCAGAATTTCACCGGCACCGCCTTCGAGAAGGCGATGGCCTACGCCAAGGGGATCGGTGGAACGAGGGCTGGGGTCTTGGAGACGACCTTCGAGGAGGAGACGGAGACCGACCTCTTCGGCGAGCAGGTGAACCTCTGCGGCGGGGTCACCGAGCTAGTCAAGGCCTCCTTCGAGACCCTGATCAGGGCCGGATACCAGCCGGAGGTCGCCTACTTCGAGACATGCCACGAGCTGAAGCTGATCGTCGACCTGATCCACGAGGGGGGCCTGATGAGGATGTGGGAGAACGTCTCCAACACCGCCGAGTACGGCGGCCTCACCCGGGGCGACCGGATCATCAACGAAGAGTCGAGGGAGGCGATGTGGGAGATCCTCTCGGAGATACGGACTGGCCAGTTCGCCCGGGAGTGGATCCTGGAGTCCCAGGCCGGCCTTCCCGTCAAGAGGGCTCTTGAGAGGATGGAGGCCGAGCACCCCATCGAAGAGGTGGGGGCGGAGCTTCGGTCGATGATGCCGTGGCTCAAAAAAGATTGAAGATCATCTCTTAAAGGAGGGATGCTAAGCCATCGGGAGGGCGGGGGCCAAAGCGGGCGTCCGCCCTGCCGGGGGGCGAGGTGGGGGACGAGTATTACCATTTTCTATTCTATGGAGGCTTTTAAATTGTCTTCCTGCAAATTTAACATAATTAATAGAGGCTTATCAGCCGGCCTACCATGGCTTAAGCCCGCCAAATTTCTCCCTGAGCCTCTCGATCTCAGCCTCCCTTTCAGCGTTCTCAAAGATATGATGAGCTCTTATGCCGTTCACCGTCCCATGCATCTTGAACTCTTTCAGCTCTCTATCTTTGGTCGTCTCAAATCGAGAAAGCATGTAACATAAGAAACCCGTAAGAATCAGGAAAAATGACCCAAATACACCGATCCAGCCTATTTTTAATAAACCCAAAGATATAGCTAAAAATATTAATAATAAATATTTAGCATCTTTTGGTCCACAACCCGACATATGAATCGCACAATCTAAATGGTCACATCCATCTTTGATGTAGGACCAAGGCATTGACGAGCCACCACTCCACCTCATACCACATTTAGTCAAATAATTAGAATATCCATCGCCCCAATACTCCATATGAAGTGTTTGATATTCTTTAATTTCGCCGTTCTCCAGCTTCAACCTCACCGTCATGCAGAAGAATACTTATTCCGACAAATATTAAAGTCTTCCGAGCCTTTGGGACTGGCAACTCAGAAAACAGCAGCGATTTCGGGCCTTGGGGACTTTTACCGGACCGTTTGGATGCGTTGAGGAAGGCGATCCCTCATCCTAAGGGCATTTCCCCTTCAGGCGCCGGATTGTGACTTCATCTTCGGTCCTAACACAGAATCATTGTTCCTTCAAGGGCGAAATGGTGGGACTCTGCGACGTTCACACCCTCCTGCGGCTTCCCACCGGCATATTTTACGCCCAGGGCGTTAAGGCCAACGTCCTCTTCTTCGACCGAAAAGAGGCGAGCAAGACCCCCTGGACCGAGAGGCTCTGGATCTACGACCTGCGGACGAACAAGCATTTCACCCTCAAGGCAAATCCCCTCAGGCCTGAGGACCTCCGGGAGTTCGTCGATTGCTACAACCCCGAGAACCGGCACGAGAGGAAGGAGGCGGAGCGGTTCAGGTCCTTCTCTTACGACGAGCTTATGCAGCGGGACAAGGCGAACCTGGACATCTTCTGGCTGAAAGACGATAGCATCGAAGACTCCGAGAATCTGCCCGAGCCCGAGGTCCTGGCCCTGGAGATCGTCGAGAACCTCCAGTCGGCGCTGGAGCAGTTTTTGAGCATCACCGAGGAGCTCGAAGAGAAAGAGGGGCCTGCCGTCGGATAGATCCGGCCCCCTCACGCAAACCCCAGGTCTCCGGGAGTAGCCCCGCCTCCTTACGGCGCCGCCCGGTCGCCTGCGCCCCAGGCCTCCGGACCCTGACAGCGCCTCCGGAAAAACTCGCGCCACCCCGAAAGCCTCGCGGAGGGGGAAGAGGTCCCCGCCGCCCTTTCTAGGAATCCAGCGTCTTCCCGGCCGCCCTCCTTCGGGCTGATCCTCCGGGGCGAGGTGATCCGCGAGGGCGAAGGAGAGACGCCGGCGGATTTGGCGGGATGAAGAGCCCGACGGACCTCTCGAGGGCAGGAGGATCGAGGGGCCGCGGAGGCGATCAGCGGGGAGGCGGCCGCCCCTCGCCCAAGTCTCCCTCACCGCAAGAACTGCCTCCCTCCCGTCGCCTCCAAGAAGAAGGCTGAATGACAAAAGACTACTTATCGAAAGGGGTCCAATGCTGGATAGGAGGCGATCGCCCATGGTCACCCTAACCGCCGTTGTCCATAGAGAAGAGGACGTTTACGTCGCCGAATGCCCAGAGGTCGGCACCGCAAGCCAGGGGGGGACGATAGAGGAGGCGGTGCAAAACCTGAAAGAGGCGACGGAGCTCTACCTCGAGGAGTTCCCCCTCGATAGGTCCGAGAGGTCCTTTGTGACCACCTTCGAGGTGGCGAAGGTTGCGGGGACTTAAGCCCGCCTCAGGCCAAAAAGTAGTCAAGATCCTCTGCAATGAGTTCGGCTTTTCGATATCCGGCCGATCCGGTAGCCACGTGAGGCTCTCGAAGATGACGCCAGAAGGAAAGGTAGGAACCATCGTTCCCATGCATCAAGAGCTGAAGCTTGGAACCCTCAGAAGCATATTGAAGCTGGCGAAGATCGATCCCGAAGAGTTCGAAAGGCACCAGTAAACAGGTTTTTGGTCTTCATCCAAGTATTTTAAAAACTCTCGAGGACTTAGCCACGAACCGATTTTGTGCTTTTAACAACGCCGCCTACGGCACCAGACCCTCTCCCGGCGCCGTCCGGTCGCCTGCGCCCCAGGCCTCCGGACCGTGACAGCGCCTCTGCAAAAACTCGCGCCACCCCGAAAACATCGCGGATGGGTAAGAGGTCCTCGCCGCCCTCTTGATAAACGAGCGTTTCCACGGCCGCCCTCCTTCGGTCCGATCCTCTGGGGCGAATTTACACGCGAGGGCGTTGGAGAGATCCTGGCGGAGCTTGCGAAATGATGAGCATGATGGACCTTCCGGGCAGAAGAATCGAATCCGAGGCGGCGAGGGCCGCCATCATCGTCACCGGGATCCGGCCTGGCCCCTCGTCCCGAACCGCCTTGCAACGTTGAGGAAGGTCATCCCCACCACCTCTCCCTTCTCGCGCCGGATGATGACGTCGTTGTCGGTCAGCTCCGAGTCGTCGGCACGGCTCGGCTTCTTGAAGTTCACATAGAGCACATCCGCCTCCTCGTCGTAATCGACCCAGATCTTCTTATGGGGGATGGTGAGCAGGTGGGGGACCAGCGCCGATACCTTCTCTACTTCCGCCGCGCCCATATCTTCGACCTCCTTTCAAGCTGCTTTGACCTTCTCGTAAGAAAAGCCGTGATTAAGAAGCCATCCTCTCGGCTTACATCTTTATAAACCACGACCAGATATTTATCGCTTTGCACCTCTTTTGTCGCCAGAAGCTCCCCGGACTCGGCTTGATAGATCGCATCAGGGTCCTCTACCGCGTCCAGGACCTCGGAATAGAGGCCCGCCATCTCGGTGTGAGATTCTATTATGTGCAGCCATCTTTCATCCGGCAGCCGGATCTGCACGTCGTTCTTCGATCTGACCGTCTCCATTCAAGCGCCCCCGATAACCCCAGTTCTGTTGAGAATATTTACGGCATATCATCACTACATCAGATGATGACGGTCCAATCCTTATAAAAGAATCTGCATACGATCACAGATTCAGGGAACACAAAAGCTCTTCGAATTGATCCCTCCCCACATCCTGCAACTTTAGCCCCAACTCAACGCTTCTGGCCGCCCCCTCCATCCGGCGCCGTCCGGTCGCCTGCGCCCCAGGCCTCCGGACCGTGACAGCGCCTCTGCAAAAACTCGCGCCACCCCGAAGGCCTCGCCGAGGGGGAAGAGGTCCTCACCGCCCTCTTGATAAACGAGCGTCTTCCCGGCCGCCCTCCTTCGGTCCGATCCTCCGCGGCGAGGTGATCCGCGAGGGCGACGGAGAGATCCTGGCGGAGCTTTCGGGTCGGATTAGTCCGACGGACCTTACGGGCCTGACGAATCGCGGACCTTCGGGGGGCGATCGGCGGGGAGGCTACCGCCCCTCCCCCGCGCCTCCCGCCGTCCCCTGGTGAAAGAGCAGGTCCGACACAGAAGAGAAATAATTTAAACTGATTGCTTCTGCCTCAAAAAAATCTCGAAAAATATTCTGACGATTCCCTTACTTCCTCAGGCGGAAAGCCACTCCATTAGATCGATATCGCCCCTCTTCAAGATCTCGGCCAACAGCCCGACTCCTAATCGTCGCCTTGTGAGGGTTTGGAATGATCAGGATCGGATCCTCCTGACCATGTACGGATGCTTTCCGCCGGAATCGGGGTCTTCAAACTCCAGCGCTCTTAGCTTTCTCACCAGCTCCCTGTAAGAGACCGGAGCAAGCTTAGACAACGGAGACCTGCTCCTCGGAGACGCCGATCCTCTGCTCGCCCATCGGCGGAATAGGAAGGCCTATCTGGAGGCTTGCTACTATCCACTCCTCGATGACCTCGATCAGCTCCCTTCTCCACTCCTCGACCGTACTGCAAGAAGCCCAGACGCCGGGAAACTAGGGGACCGAGGCGAAGAAGGGCTCGTCGTCCTCGATAACCTTGTATTCGGCTCTCGCGAGCGCCGTCTCCACGTACTCTGAAAACATTCTATCACCTAGTCATGACTCTTAAGGGATTTAACGCTTAGGGATACACTGGACATAGAACTTCTTTCAAAATGGCGGGCATCGCACCATCAATTGGTTGATATTCTTTGATACTGAAAAGTCAACAGCTCCCTAAACGACCAATCGTGGTCAGTCAAACCACATCTCTTCGCAGGGCTGTTCTTTTCTTTTCCTCCCCAAGCGATCCAAGCTTATCAGGGACCAATGCCCTCTGCAAAAGTTTCCTTGAGAAGCCGATGGTCTTCCTCGATATGCGGTTGTAGCTCTGTCTCAACGTCAGGCTCTGTCTCTCGACCAGGCTTGTTGAAATGTCTTTTTGATCGATATCCTTCCCGAATATCACCTTCTTTTTGACTTGCCTGATAGCTCCTCTTGCTTTGAACTTTATAACCTGAGCGTACCTCAGATCAGCATCTGGCACCAACTTTGGCTTTCTTGGCCGTCCTCTCCTTCCCGTCTTTGGAAAGGCGACCAGCTTTCCATATGATTTCAGCAACGCCCTGGTGTAGAACTTCAAACCATCAGAAACAAAGAGCGGCATCGA
>JARFPK010000016.1 GCA_029167045.1 Candidatus Methanocrinis natronophilus | reverse complement strand
ATACGTCCATCAGTCTCTGCACGAAGCTTTTCCGGTAGCTCCTCAGCATTTTGTATACTTACAATATCTCCCTTCATAAGATCTATTTTGTCTGTTCTATTATATCAATTTAGTCGTTAGACTATAATGGCTGTAATTCTGCCGGTGGTAAAGTTGGTAGTCCGTCCCGACTTCTTTACCAGCGTGCCGACAGGCACATTGGCCTTCCTACGCCAGCCACGCATAATCCCGATCCAATAGATATCTCGATCGACGTCGTCGAACTGGACCTCCGCAATTGCTGCATCTACCAGATTTTTATGCTGTTCTCTGGGAACTGGCGGCTCGAAGGTTATGGGGATAAACCTGCTAAGATTGCCGATACGGTCTGCACGCGTGCCGCCGTCATAAGGGCCTGGCTGGAGGATGGGATCTCCAATGGATGCATCGTTGTTATTGGCTAGGACGTGGTTGTTGCTCAGGATGTAATACTTGGGCGGGATGCCGAGGCCGTGTGCGGGCGGGCTAACAGTTCCTCCAGGCAAAACATCATAGACCCCTGTGGCGATAGTGCCTGCTGTGATCCGAGGATGGCCGACGCTGTAACCACCTTTAGCCGGGCGGGCTTTTTTTGCAAGGGTCTGAGCGCCTGCTTCCAGGGGTTCGCATTCTCCTGCGTAGGGGTATCCTATGGCCAGCACGTCAGTCTGCATACCTTCTACTTCTTTAGGGATCACTTCTTCCGGGTCCAATTGACTCTCTTCCAGCTTTTGCGATACGAGAATAATTAGAGCTGGTTTGCCTGTTGGCTTCCCATCGGACCACTTAACTCCGCTTGCTATCCCAACGACGTTGGCACAGGGTTCCTGGGGGTTCATAAACTCTTCGACGGCAGTTCCTTGTACTTTCTGCACAGCTGTGAGATCCTTTGCATCTAACATCATTTTGCTTTCATATTTCATGGACGCATCTCCTTATTTTCCTAAGTTTGCGCAGTCACGAAACCAATTTCTTCGACATCGGTATCGTATCCGTCCAAAACCTTTGGAACGATCTCTTCAGGTTTGAGCTCGGATTCTGGAACTTTTTGAGTAACAAAGACTTTGAGGACCTCACTTCCTTCTCGATCCCCGATGCCTATGCTCGTGACGTTGGGAAGACGCATCAGCTGAACCTCGTATTTTCTCTTGACAGATTCGATGCTCACATCCACCACCTATTCCTGAGAGATCCTACCCATACTAGTTATCTTATTAGAGACTCATCCCTTAAAGATCTTTCTGCTATTTTAAAAATTTGAATAGTACTGAAGCTTGAAGCTATTTCCCACCCCATTCCTTCTCCTAATGCACCATCTTTAAATAGAGGCGGCGGTTTCTAAGCCGAGCGCGATAACCTGTCGAAATCTACGGTGATCCCAAGCGCAAGAGTTACACAATTGGATGTTCAAAGCTCGTATGTTATCGTTTAGACCGTCAAAATAAGGGACATAAATTGGATCAAATTGGATCATATCTAATTTATGACTACTGTTCTGACCCAAATTCATATGACAGCGTCCGACTGCGTAACCCAAACGAGGCATAAAATGCAGTTTGAAGACCTAAATATTACAGAGCCGCTCCAGCGGGCGCTGATCAAAGAAGGCTATTCCACGCCAACGCCTATCCAGGCCCAGGCCATCCCCCATCTCCTGAAGGGCGAGGACCTTCTCGGCATAGCCCAGACGGGGACGGGAAAGACCGCCGCCTTCGTTCTGCCCGTCCTCCAGAGGATGGCGGAGACGCAGAAGGTTGCAGCACCCGGGGTGCCGCGGGCCCTGGTGCTCGCGCCGACCCGGGAGCTGGCGGCCCAGATAGACGAGTCCTTTGGGACCTACGGCCAGTTCCTCCGGATCAGGCATGCCGCCGTATACGGCGGCGTCAACCAGGGACCTCAGGTTAGAGCCCTCTCCCGAGGCGTAGACACCCTCGTCGCCACCCCTGGACGGCTCCTGGACCTGATGGATCAGGGTTACATAAAGCTGAAGGACGTGGAGTTCTTCGTTCTGGACGAGG
The DNA here is from genome assembly GCA_029167045.1 of Candidatus Methanocrinis natronophilus. Lineage (GTDB taxonomy): Archaea > Halobacteriota > Methanosarcinia > Methanotrichales > Methanotrichaceae > Methanocrinis > Methanocrinis natronophilus. The sequence goes on along the minus strand of JARFPK010000016.1, from coordinate 46,075 downwards.
CGGACAGGATGCTCGACATGGGCTTCGCCAACGACGTCAGAAAGATCGTCTCGGCGTTGCCGAAGAGACGCCACTCCCTCTTCTTTGCCGCCACCATGTCAAGAGAGATCGATGAGCTCGCCGGTAAGCTCCTTTCAGACCCCATCCGGATAGAGGTGGCACCTCAGGCGACGATGGTGGAGACCGTCGAAGAACGGGTCTTCTTCGTCGACCAGAAGAACAAGGACCCTCTTCTTCTGGGGCTCCTCCAACAGAGGTGCCTCAATCGGGTCCTCGTCTTCACCAGGACGAAGAGGCGGGCTGACAGGGTCGCATCGGTGCTCTCCAAGAAAAAGATCCGGGCCGACGCCATCCATGGCAACAAGTCTCAGAACCAGCGAAACCAGGCCCTAAACGGCTTCAAGTCAGGCCGGCTCCGGGTTCTGGTGGCGACCGACATCGCCGCCCGGGGGATCGACGTCGAAGATATATCCCACGTAATAAACTACGACCTTCCCATCGACGCCGATAGCTACGTCCACCGGGTCGGTCGGACGGGGCGGGCGGGGGCAGCAGGAACCGCATACTCATTCTGCGCCGCCGACGAGAGGGAGCTCCTCCGCGAGATCGAGAAGCTGACGAGAAAGAAGATCGGAGAGATGGCCCACCGATATCATTCGCAGGAGGCTAAGAACGCCGTCGGCGCGGCGGCAAAGCCTGCTGCGAGGAAACCGAGGTCCCTATCGAGGAGCCCGAGAGATAAGAGAGAGAAGGGCACAGAAAGATCTGGCTCTCGAAGATCTCGTCGTCCTCACCACCGTCGCTAGGCTGGGTGGCCGTCAGCAGCGGTCCATCTCATCAGAGATGGCCGAAACCCCCCCCTTTTTTTCGAGGAGGACCCTCATCCTCGAAGTTATCGTCGCGGAGGAAAATCCGCATAAACCCTTCAATCGGCCACCTTTCAATGGAGGATTAACTCGAATTATGCCGAAGAGATGGTTGGCGAAGCCCGTCCAACGAGGGGATAGAAAGTTATTTCTGATCATAGTCCACAATAACATTTGAAGGGGGAATATGGTGGGCGCAGATAAGATCGCACCGTTATTGATTCTCATGATCTTGCCGATGGCAGTCACCGCCGCACCGGATGAGGCGAGCGGAATCGTCGTCTCAGTCATCGATGGGAAGACCTTCGATATCCTGATCGTGGAGGCCGACCCCAGAATCGACGAGACCGTCGAGAGGGTAACCCTGGCAGACGTTCTCATCCCTGAGAGGTCGATGAGAGGGGCGGAGGAGAGTCCGACATCCTGGCACGCCAACGATTCTAAGTCCAGACCCGGGAACGAAACGATCGAGGCATCGATGAACGGATCGATAGAAGGAGAGGCGGACAGATCGACGAACGGATCCATCTTAGCAGTCCCTTCAGCAAAGGACTTCGCCGTCGCGATCCTTCTCAACAAGACCGTATGGCTGGACATCGACGACAGATCTCCTGACGGACGGAACTCCGACGGGGAGCTGGTTGCGGTCCTTCGCCTCTCAGGCCTGGACGGAAGGCCGGTCATCTCCCCCACCTTCAACAGGATGCTGGTGGACTACGGGATCGCCGAGGTGAACGACTCCGCCGAGAACGAGTTCGATCCGTCGGAGTGGTGGCCTGCCCAGGATAATGGAACCGATGAGGAAGTTAGCGGCGAGGGGGCGGATAAGAAGACCACCGGCCTCAACGTCAACGTAAACCCCACCAGGCCGAAGGTCAACGTCAGCCTCTCAGGCCTCAACGTCAACGTAAACCCCGCCAGGCCTAACGTCAACGTCAGCATATCGGGGCTGGACGTCAAAGTCAACCCCAATAGGCCGAATATCAACGTCAATCCCAAAAAGCCGGTGATAGACGTCAACCCCGGCCATCCGAACTTGACAGAGAATCAGACGGAGGATGCATTCGAGAACACCGGAACGGTGAAGGGGCCCGAGGATACCGGTCTTATTCCTATCGAAGACGAAAGCCGACCCTTAATATTCAAGAACCTGACGGAACCGATAACCCTCATCGATCCGGCGGGCGCCATAACCGTGATCAACTCGACAGGAGAGGTGACGGTGATCGACCCCGCGATACCTGTGAAGATCATAAACTCCTCGGATATAGGATCCGGGCCAGACCAGCCCGCGTCTGACGAGGCCGGCGGCCTCAATGAGACGGCAGGGGCAAACCTCACAGGAGAGGGCCCCACTTCCAGCTTAGAAGAAGATCAGGCCGATGATCATGCGAAGCCTCTTTCCTGGATAGCTGGATGAGATGCTGACGGCTGGAAAGATCCTTCGAGGTCCTCGAGGCGAGATGGGGGACGCCCCGCCCCCGAAACCAGGATCGTCCGGTTTCCGTCTAGCTTCGGTTAATACCGGCGGTCGAGGGTGGTAGCGTTGACATGGCCAAGGCGGGAGAATTCCCCAGCGCCATCTTTTATGAGGTCGATCATCTCAAACCAGAGGGTCTTACGGTTTGGAAATCCTTCCTCCCAATGGTTGAGGCCGGAGGGGCGGTGCTCCGCCGAGACGTTCCTCGATGACTCGATCGACCCGTTCCCCCTATCGACCCTCACCGCCTTCAGACTGCTGTACTATCCGCTCCCCATCTCCCGAACCCTGGAAGCATCCCCAGCCTCTCCGAGGACGCCGATCGATGACGCGCTTTCGACCAACCCCCCCATCCCCTCCGCCCAGGCGGCAGCTTCACACCTGATCTCGTAATCCTCGCCTTCTGTGGAGTAATTCTCAGAGACGCTTACAAACTCCACTCCAGTGTTGGTGCGGCTCATGGAGAAGCTCCTCTCGGATCGACGCACCCTCACCTGAAGGTTCAGGGTGATGGAGCTTTCTGCCCCCACCTCTTCGAAGCTGAAGATCGACGGGGACGAAGGACTGATGGAGGAGGCGACCGCCTCTACCGGGGGATGGAAGGTGACCTTCAAGGAGACGTTCTCGACCGGCTTAGAGGTGGGATTTTTAACTGTCAGATTCCACGTGACCGTCTCCCCCCCGCCTCACCTCCGCTGGACTGGGAGTGGATAGGAGTTCCAGGGAGCCGTCTCCTCCCCCCATCTTGCCGGACCCTTCCGCCACCATCGGGTTTGGGAGGGAGGATGCCGCCACGGACCCCAGCAATATCATCAAAGTCGAGAGGATAAGACGAAGCTTCAACCTCACCACTTCCATCTTCTCCTCTATCCTCATCGGCGAAGAACCTTTGGGCGCCCTTCGCGGGTCTTCCCGCCTTCGCCCGGTGGCGTCAACCCTCCGAGAAGGCTTTTTATCCTCTCTCGACGACTTTCAGCCATGGCGACCCTTTCGGGTGATGTAGGAGGAATCTGGATGGACAACCCCGTCATGCTGGCGGCGGGGATACTGGGGACGACGGGCGCCTCTCTGAAGAGGGCGGTCCTCTCCGGCGCCGGGGCCGTCGTCACCAAGTCGGTGGGGGTGGCCGAGAGGGAGGGCCACCGGGGCCCGGCCGTCGTCCAGGTCGAGGGTGGGCTGTTGAACGCCATGGGGCTTCCAAACCCATCCTACCGCCACTTTCAGGAGGAGATAGATATTGGCAGGGACGGCGGAGCACCCGTCATCGCCAGCATCTTCGGCTCCTCCCCCGCCGAGTTCGTGGAGGTGGCTAGAGGGCTGGACGCCGACGGCTTCGAGCTGAACTTAAGCTGCCCCCACGCCGAGCGTTACGGCGCCGAGATAGGCTGCGAGGTCTACAACGTCGAGGCTATAACCAGGGCTGTAAAGGAGAGCTCCTCCGTCCCCGTCTGGGTGAAGCTCACCCCCAACGTCGCCGAGATCTCCGCCCTCGGCCTGGCGGCAGAGCGAGGGGGCGCCGACGCCATCGTCGCCATCAACACCCTGAGGGCGATGGCGATCGACGTCGAGTCATGCCGCCCTATCCTGGGAAACCGGTTCGGAGGCCTCTCAGGCCCCGCCATAAAGCCCGTGGCGGTGAAATGCGTCTACGACCTCGCAGGAGCCGTTAAGATCCCGGTGATCGGGGTAGGCGGGGTATCTTCCTGGGAGGACGCCTGCGAGATGATCATCGCCGGGGCCCGGGGGGTCCAGGTGGGAACAGCCCTGGGGAACGCCGAAGGCTACGGTATATTCAGGTCCATCTCTGAGGGGCTCTCAATCTACCTGGACCGGAAGGATATGGCCCTTCAGGAGCTGGTGGGAGCGGCGAGGAGGTTTCCATGAGGCCGAAGGACGCGGTGATCACCGAGATCGTCTCCGAGACCCCCTCGGTGAGGACCCTGCGGTTCGACATCACCTTCGATGCGGTCCCCGGCCAGTACCTGATGGTCTGGGTGAGGGGGGTCGACGAGATCCCCATGTCCATCTCTTACAGTAACGGCATCACCGTCCAGAAGGTGGGGGAAGCGACGGGGGCGATCTTCGACCTGAAGGTCGGAGATAGCCTTGGGGTCAGAGGGCCCCTGGGAAACGGCTTCGCTCTTCTGGGGGAGAGGATCCTTCTCGTCGGGGGCGGGGTGGGGGCGGCCCCCCTCGCCCTTCTGGGGGAGGAGGCGGCGGAGAAGGGGATCGAGGTCACGACGATCCTGGGGATCAGGGGTTGCGACGACCTGATATTCAGGGAGAGGTTTGAAGGGGCGGGCGACCTGGTCATAACGACGGACGACGGCTCTATGGGCATATGCGGCCGGGCCTCGGCGGGGCTATCGTGCCTGGACCTGGAGGATTACGACCAGATCTACCTCTGCGGCCCCGAGCCGATGATGGCGGACTTGATAGGGAGGTGTGGGGGGATGGAGGCCAAGATCCAGGCGTCTATCGACAGGTACTTCAAGTGCGGCCTGGGGATCTGTGGATCCTGCTCCATCGATCCCGAGGGGATCAGGCCCTGCGTAGAGGGGCCGGTGATCAGGGGCGATAGGCTTCTAGGTACGGAGTTTGGGAGGTACAAGAGGGGTCCCAGCGGGAGGAAGAGATGATGGAAGAGGTGATCTTCAATTGATGGTGAGGTTTCGATCCGGTGACGAGGTCTTGACCGGAGAGGCAGGCGGAAGGTCTATCGATGCCGGAGGGAGGGTCTACGATCTGGATGAGGTGGAGGTCCTCGCTCCCGCGGAGCCGACTAAGGTCGTCTGCGCGGGCCTCAACTACGCAGAGCACGCAAAGGAGCTCTCTATGGAGCAGCCGAAGGAGCCGATCATATTCCTGAAGCCTCCTACGGCGGTGATCGGACCGGGGAGATATATCGTCATCCCCCCTTCGAGCAGCCAGGTCGACTACGAGGGGGAGATGGCGGTGGTGATAGGAAAAAGGTGCAGGAACGTCTCCGCCAAGGACGCGGACGATTACATCCTGGGATATACGAACTTCAACGACGTCACAGCCCGGGACCTCCAGAGGCGGGACGGCCAGTGGACCCGGGCTAAGAGCTTCGACACCTTCGCGCCGATGGGGCCTTACGTCGTCGAGGCAGATCCCTCATCCCTGAAGATCAAGACGTGGGTGAACGGCTCGTTGAGACAGAGCTCCGACACCTCGGACCTGATATTCTCCGTCCCGGAGCTGATCGAGTTCATAAGCGGTATCATGACCCTCCTCCCCGGAGACGTCATAGCCACGGGGACACCGCCGGGCGTAGGTCTCCTCAAAGCCGGGGACTTTGTGGAGGTGGAGGTACAGGGTCTATCGAAGCTGAAGAACGGGGTAGTCAGTGGGATATGATCCCGCCCCCCCCTTCTCCCAACTGGTATATCGCAGGCTTCTGAGCCCCCGCCAGGTTATAATCGAATTTTCGCCGGTTTATCGCCGGGGGCTCCTCTACATCTTCGGCCTTCTTCAGCCGTCTCATCTGAGCTCTTATTCTGCAGCATCATCTCAGCTCTTCTGCCGCCTTCTAAATCCGATGAAGGCCGCAGCGACCAGCAGGAGGAGCAGAGCTATCGACAAAGATCTGGAGATGCCGGATCCGTCATCCTCCGCCCCATCGTCAGTCCTCGTCGTCGCAGGCCTCAGAGGAATCTTCGCCTCGATTATCGTCTCCTCGAAGTCGAGGAGGTCGCCGTCGTTGCCGAGGAGCTGGATGGTGAGCCTGTAGACCCCGGGATCCAGGGTCCGGTTCCATGAGACCTCCACCGTCTCGTCGTCCCCAGATAGGAGGATCGGCGTCTTCTCCTCGACGCTGGCGAGGAGGATCCCGTCCTGATGGAGGTTGAACCTGAGGGATCCCTCGAAGGGGACGCGGGAGATGCCCATCACCGTCGCGCTCGCCCCGGTCTCATCGCTGTAGGTGTCAGTGATCTCGGCGTCGTATCTTGCGGTGAAGGAGTTCATGAAGGCCCTGGTCTGGCCGTCCCTCTTTTCGACGATCTTGACCCGACCTAAATACTCACGTCCGTTCTTTAGGATCTGCTTCCATTCGAGGGATAGATCCGAAGGAGAACGGAAAGAACCGGCTATGGGGACCGAATCCCTCCTGGTGACGTATACCGCCTTATCGCCTTCGACGAGCATGTAGTAGACGTCCACCACCGCCAGATCTTCGGAGTAGACGAGAAGGGTCATGCCCCCCGATGGTCGGCGTGAACGTCCCTAACGTCGAATCTGATGGCCACTCTGCCGCCGTAGTAGAAGTCGGTGCACCTCTCGGAGAGGACTTCTCCATCTCGGATCAAACTGGCGCAGGCGCTGTAAGGTCCTTCCGGAGCCGCCGCAGTCTCCCATTTAACGACCCAGGTCCCCGGTCCGTCGAGGGGCAGGGTCCTGGTCTGAATCGTCCCCTCCTTCGGAGAGGTGAGGGCAAGCTGGAGGAGGGATCCAGCCACATCCCCCCTTACGGTGACGTCGCAGGATTGGAGGTCTGAGTAGATCTCCGTCACCTCTTGTGCATGAGCCGGGGAGGCGACGACGATGAGCGCGATCGTGAGCATGAATGGAAGAGACAGTTTCATAGCTAATCCTCGCATCAATCCCAGTAACAGCATCTTTGAAATACCCACCGATCTCACTCGTCCGGTGTTCTGGCGGTCCCTCCATATAAGCTTAAGACTTTTGGAAGGTCCCGGAGCCACCAGCCGGCGGGCCGGAGGAAAAAAGGCGGGGGCTCAGGATACGACCCTCGCCTTGACTATGACGACATCCTCGAGGGGCCTGTCCCCGGGGCCGGTCTTAGTCTTCCCTATCCTATCGACCACGTCCATGCCGTCGACGACCTCCCCGAAGACCGGGTGCATCCTGTCGAGGTAGCTGTTGTCGACGAGGTTTATGAAGAACTGGCTTGCCCCGGTGTTGGGGCCGGCGTTGGCCATGGAGATGGTCCCCCTGCTGTTTTTATTCTGACGGGTGAACTCATCTTTTATGGTGTAGCCTGGGCCTCCCCGACCCGTTCCCGTGGGGTCGCCTCCCTGGATCATGAACCCGTCGATGACCCGGTGGAATATGACGCCGTCGTAGAAGCCTGTAGAGACCAGCTTCTCGAAGTTGCCGGCGGTTACGGGCATATCATCTCGAAGCTGTATAGTGATATCGCCCATGTTCGTCTCCAAGAGGATTCTCTTCCCCCCGGCCGCCCCTACATCCTTTTTTGCATCCTCATCTTTAGTCAAGCAACCATCTCCAAAGACCGCTGACATGAATAAGATCACCACAACAATATGAGATCCGGTCATAGCCATCGATGGATAGTGGCGGGGGTCGGAGTTATAGTTTTTCCGGTCATCTCAGGGAGTCTCTCAAAAAAAGGCCACCGACCATGGCCGCCAGGCCCCCTAACGCCACCAAAATTGCTCCGAACTCCTCGCCGCCGTCCAGGAGGACCCAGCCCTGGAAGGCCTTGAAAATCCCCCAGAAGATGAGGAAGAGGCCGGTTATCGGCTTTATCATCCTCCGACCTCTCTCATATGGCGACGGCCTCCGGGGATCCCCTCTCTCCTTACCTCTCCGCCCTCTTCTCGTCGACGACGATGTAGTCCTTAAGGGCGCAGACCGAGAAGAAGGGAACGAGGATCAGCTTTCCCTCTTTCCTATATCTTGCGAAGTCAAACTCAGAGTCGGGCTTCACCAGAAGGTCGAGGAGCCTGCCCGTCTCCGGGTCGAGGATTATATTCTCAAGCTCCCCCAGAACCGTCCCCCCCATCGTCACAATCTCCTTTCCGGCGAGGCTCCGGGCGTATATCCTGGCCATCAACCCACCTCACCGGTACCCCAGATAAGAGGCGGGGTCGACCTTGACCCCGCCCCGGAACCTCTCGTTGATCCGCTCGTAGTACCTCACCATATTCTCCTCGAAGCTAGGCCTCACCTTCTTGAGAGCCTCCCGGTAGTGTCTCATATCCACCTCCACCGCCTCAGGGTCTTCCCTCAGGGCGAGCATCACCGCCTCCCGGCAGAGGGACTCGAGGTCCGACCCTACGTAGCTCTCCGTCAGCTCAGCCAGCTCCTCCAGGCTGACGTCGTCGCCGCTCGGCGTCTTCTTGGTATGGATCCTGAGGATCTCAAGCCTCCCCGCCCGATCGGGAGGGCCTACAAAGAGGAGCCGGTCGAACCTCCCGGACCGGAGGAGGGCGGGGTCGATGATGTCGGGCCTGTTCGTCGCCGCGATAACCACCACGTCCTTGAGGGTCTCCAGGCCGTCGAGCTCCGCTAGGAGCTGGTTTACCACCCGCTCACTCGTCCTGTGACCCTCCTCCATCCCCCTCATGGGAGCTATGGCATCGAGCTCGTCGAAGAAGATGATGGCTGGGGAGACCTGGCGGGCCTTCTTGAAGACCTCCCTGACCGCCTTCTCCGATTCGCCGACCCACTTCGATAGGAGCTGGGGGCCCTTGACGGAGATGAAGTTCGCCTTCGTCTCCGAAGCGATGGCCCTCGCGATAAGGGTCTTTCCCGTCCCCGGAGGGCCGTAGAGGAGGACGCCCCGGGGTGGCCTTATGCCCATCTCCTCGAACTTGGCAGGGCGCTTAAGGGGCCACTCCACCGACTCGATTATCTCTTGGCGGAGGGTGCCTATCCCCCCTACGTCCCGCCAGCCGACGTCGGATATCTCCACCAGGACCTCCCTCATGGCGGAGGGCTCGATCTCCTTGAGGGCGTTCTCGAAGTCCTGGCCTGTCACCGACATCTCGTCGAGGACCTCCTGGGGGATGTCGTCGTCGAAGGAGATGTCGGGAAGGTGCCTTCGGAGGACCTTCATCGCCGCCTCCTTGCATAGGGCGGATACGTCGGCTCCCACGAAGCCGTTGGTCCTGTCGGCGAGGTCGTCGAGGTCGACGGACCCGTCGATCGGCATGTTCTTTACGTGGATCTGGAGGATCTCCCTCCGGTCGATCCTGTCTGGAACGCCGATCTCGATCTCCCGGTCGAACCTCCCCGGCCTCCTCAGGGCCGGGTCGATGGCGTCGATCCTGTTGGTGGCTCCGATCACCACCACCTGTCCCCTCTCCTTGAGGCCGTCCATCATGGCCAGGAGCTGGGCTACGACCCTCCGCTCCACCTCCCCGGTCACCTCCCCCCTCTTGGGGGCGATGGAGTCGAGCTCGTCGATGAATATTATCGACGGGGTGGTGCGGTTGGCCTCTTCGAAGATATCCCGGAGCCTCTGCTCCGACTCTCCATAGTACTTGGACATAACCTCGGGGCCGGCGATGGAGAAGAAGCTGGCGTTCGTCTCGTTGGCGACGGCCTTAGCGATGAGGGTCTTTCCCGTTCCGGGAGAACCGTGGAGGAGGACGCCCTTGGGGGGCTCTATCCCGAGCCTGGTGAAGACCTCGGGATGCTTCATCGGAAGCTCGATCATCTCCCTTATCCTCTGGACCTCGTTTCGGAGGCCTCCGACGTCCTCATAGGTGATCCCCGTCCCCTTCACCGAGCCGAAACCCTTCGCCGGCCTATCGAGCAAGGAGACCTCGGTCCTCTCGGTGATCACCACCACCCCTCCGGGGTCGGTCTCCGCCACCACCAGGGGGACCGCCTCCATCCTCCCTATGAAGGGGTGGCCTGAGGCGGACATCACCGGAAGGATGTCACCCTGGACTATCGGCCGCTTCAGGGTCTGCCTCTTGATCTGCTCGGCGGCGTCCTCCCCGTAGTAGGTGTGAGCCCCGGAGGGGGGTGAGAGGACGACCTTCACCGCATCCGCTTCCGTCGCCTTTCTGATCTTCACCCGGTCTCCTATGCTCACCTCGACGTTGTGGCGGATGAAACCGTCGATTCTGATGTAGTCTTGGCTCCAGTCCTGCCTGTCGGCGCGCCAGACCTTGGCTGCAGAGGTCCTCCTCCCCTCGATCTCGATGATGTCCCCTGGGGAGAGGCGTAAGGTCAGGAGGGCGTTGGGGTCGAGGCGGGCGATCCCCCGGGCCGAGTCGTTGGGGTAGGCCTTCGCCACCTTGAGCTGAATCTCTTTCACGTCTCACACCTTAGCCGATGATGGGCTTCGCCCGATTTAAGGCTATCCTGATCGCTAACACGTTGTAAATTGATACAGTATTATATTTGACGCTTTTGGCCCCCTCGATGGAGGAAGATGAAGAATCTTATGCAGCGACCTTAGAAGCAGACCCCTTTGATGATATTCGGATGGTAGCAGCTGAGATAAAGATAGAGGCAACAAACGCACCCCAAAGGAAAGATAGACAACGTAGATGGCGACGATCTAAACCCTTTTAATCCACCAGGACGTATCCATCCCCGGTGAACTTAGTTGGAGAGGGAATGGGAGATAGACGTATCGGTTTCGGATATAGGCTCGATCTTCACCCTCCTTGGGATCGCCGTAACCTCGGCGGTGATCGGGGCGGCGGAGATAGCCTACACCATGCTGTGGGTCACCTCCGCCTACGAGAGGAACGGGAAGGACTTCTTCCTAGATCTATTATACGCCACCTCCTACACCTGGACGGCGCAGTACGTCATCGTGGCGGGGTCGGTGATCCTGGTATCGGCGATCATATTTCTTCTGACCATGAGCATATCCCTAGTCTACCTCAACCAAATATCGACCAAGAAGAGGAGGCCGAACCTCAACCCCCTCTTCGGCCTCTACTTCCTCGGTCTATCTCTGCTCATAGTGACCCTCCTCTCGGCTATAATGCTCAGGTACTCTTGAGGTGGCAACATTGCGGATAACCGGCGTCATAAGGGAAAGAAGCGGAGGGAGATCCTCCGACGAGATCGCTCAGGAGGCAGGTACATATAAATCCAGGAGGAGAGCCCCGTCCGGCCCGGACGAAGACGGTTCCGAGATTGGAACAGGTCGGGAGAGGGGAGAGGGCGGGGCGGAAGGGCCGTCGGACGGAAGGGGGGGCTCCTTCGCCTTCACCTTATCGCGGTCGAATCGGCTCCTCTACCCCTTCGCCGCCATCGTCGGCCAGGAGAAGATGAAGCGGGCTCTGATCCTCAACGCCATCAACCCCTCCATCGGGGGAGTCTTGATCAGGGGGCAGAAAGGGACGGCGAAGTCGACGGCCGTCCGAGGCCTCGCCGAGATCCTCCCCGGGATCGAGGTGGTTTCTGGTTGCAGGTTCGGCTGCGATCCCGGGGACGGAGAGAGCCTCTGCTGGGAGTGCGCCGAGCGGTTGAAGGGTGGGGTCCTCCCGACGGAGGTGAGGGCGATGAGGGTCGTCGACCTGCCGGTGGGAGCGACGGAGGACCGGGTGGTGGGGTCCCTGGATATGGAGCGGGCTCTCCGGGGTGGGGAGAGGGCCTTCGAGGCCGGTGTCCTGGCGGAGGCAAACCGGGGGATCCTTTACGTCGACGAGATCAACCTCCTCGACGACTATGTCGTCGACGCCCTCCTCGACGCTGCTGCCATGGGGATGAACACCGTCGAGAGGGAGGGGGTGAGCGCGAGCCACCCGGCGAGCTTCATCATCGTCGGGTCGATGAACCCCGAGGAGGGGGAGCTTCGCCCCCAGCTTCTGGACAGGATCGCCCTCCAGGTGGAGGTGATGGGGATCTCCGACATCGAGCAGAGGGTCGAGATCATCGAGAGGAGGAAGAGGTTTGCCGCCGACCCTGCTAAATTTAGAGAGGAGTTCGAGGTCGAGAATAGGAGGCTCGCCACCAGGATCATCGCCGCGAAAAAGGCGCTGGCGAAGGTCAGCTGCGGGAGGGGTGAGCTGTTGAAGATAGCGAAGATCTCCGTGGAGTTCGGGGTCGACGGCCATCGCGCCGACATCATGATCGAGCGGGCCGCCAGGACCAACGCCGCCTTCGAGGGGAGGGGAAGGGTCGAGGCCGCCGATATCGTCGCCTCGGCTGAGATGGTCCTGCCCCACCGGATGAGAAAGACCCCCTTCGACGACGGCGAGTTCAGCCCCGAGAGGCTCCGATCGATGGTGGCCTGATGGTCCCGTTGGGTTTCGACCCTGCCCACCCCCCGGACCAGGAGGTTGCGGCCCTCCTGAGGAGAAACCTGGATAGGAATTACGGCTGCAAGGTCTTCTTTGTAGGATCTCCGGTGATGGGGATCAGGATCCCAAGGGAGAGGGCGGGGATGATCACCGGTGAGGACGGCTGGGAGATCAGCTCCATCCTCTCCTCGAAGGCGGACTCCATCAGAAAGGAAGAGATATCATCCGTCTTCGTCCTCGGGGACGAGAGCCTCATCGGGATGGATTTTTTGTCCCTTGAAAGCCTCGCCCTCCTGGGACGTCGATCCGCTGAAGGAGGCTCCTGCGACCTCCCTGAGATCCTCAACCAGTTCGCGAAGACTCTGGTCAGGACCTGCTCAAAGTCGGCGGCCTCGGGGAGGAGGGCGGAGGTCTTGGCCGCAGGAAAGAGGGGAAGGTATGTCCGGGCCCGGATCCCCCGGGGAAAGACCGACGACATCGCCCTCGCCCCCACCATCAGGGCGGCCCTGGCCCGTCCCGACGGCATCGGCAGCGGAGGGGTCGTCATAAGGGAGGAGGACCTCCGGGAGAAGGTGAGGCGCCGGAAGGCCTCGACCCTCGTCGGGATCGTCCTCGACTCCAGCTTCTCCATGGAGGAGTGGGGGTCGGTCGCCGAGAAGGTGGTGATGGAGCTCCTGAAAGACGCCTACCAGAGGAGGGACCGGGTGGCCCTCGTCTCCTGCTCGGGGAGGGAGGCGAAGGTCGTCCTCCCCTTCACCCCTTCGGTGGAGACGGCGAGGAGGCATCTGGATGATATCGAGTACGCGGGGACGACTCCTCTCGCCAGCGGGCTATTGACCGGCTCCGCCCTCCTCGCCCGGGAACGGGAGAAGGAGCCATCAGCGGTCCCGATCCTCGTCCTGATCACCGACGGGACCGCCAACGTCCCCCTTGAGGTGGCCGCAGACCCTCGCCAGGAGGCGGAGGAGATCGCCGGGGATCTCGGCCGGTCGGGGGTTCACCTTCTGGTGGTGGACGTCCGCGCCGGGGGCTCGGATCTCGCAGAGAGGATCGCCATCGAGGCCGGAGGAAGGTACGTCAAGCCCCTCCGGCCGAGCCAGGAGGAGATATACGCCGCCATCAAGGGGGAGCAGAGGGAGGCGTCGGGGACGAGGGTCGAGAGAACGCCGGGGGCGAGGTCATCTCCGATACGCCGAAGGCCCGGGGGCTGAAGGTCGATAAGATCCGGGGGGAGATCTTCCGGCGGAGGCTCGTCGAGATCGGCGCCTTCGACCGGTCCAGGAAGATCCGGTCAGAAGGCGAGGATCTATACCTACCCATCCTGGAGCTCTCCGCCGGAGCTGATGAGGAGCTTGCCAAGATAGGAGAGTTCGAGGTCGTCCTCACGGTTTTCGATGACGAGCCTCCTAAGGAGACGGTGGAGGGCCTCATCGGTCGCAAACCGTCCTTCGAGGTGGTGGGGGAGATCGCTATCCTGGAGGACCCGGATGAGGAGGCCGCCGCCGCCATCATGGCCGTCCACAGGAACGTCCGGGCGGTGATATCTCCCTTATCGGCGGTGGAGGGGGAGTTTCGGACCCGCCGGTTCCGCCCCGTCGCCGGGGAGGCGCGGACGGCGACCATCCACAAAGAACACGGCCTGAGGTATCGAATCGACCTGGAGAGGGCCTACTTCACCCCCCGCCTCGGGACAGAAAGGCTCCGGATCGCGGAGCTGGTGAGGCCCGGGGAGGCGGCCTTCGACATCTTCGCCGGGGTGGGCCCCTTCGCCCTCCTGATGGCGAAGAGGGGGGCGAGGGTCGTCGCCGTCGACAAGAACCCCGATGCTGTGAGGCTGCTGCGCGAGAACGCGGCCCTCAACCGGATCGAAGATATCGTCATCCTGGAGGCCGATGCCTCGGATCTGGCAGAGGAGTTCGAGAAGAGAGCCGACAGGATCATCATGAACCTCCCCCATATCGGCCACGACTTCCTGGGCGTCGCGATGCGGATCGCTAAAAAAGGCGGTGTCGTCCACTACTACGCCATCGCCCCCGAGGACGACCTCTTCGGCCGGGATACGGCCTTCGTCGAAGAGGCGGCGAGGGCCTCAGGCGTCGAAGTCGAGATCCTCCGCCGAGCTGTCGTCAGGAGCTACGCGCCGCACCGGTACAACATCGTCATCGACTTCCGGGTGGAGAAGCCCTCAAAGGAGGCGGTGGCGCCGCCCAGCTTATAATGGACCGAAAGGTATATATTCGACAAATGACGTAGTAGGGTATAGCAAAAGTCGTGAGCTATTCTCTCCCTCTACCTCCTACAGCGACTTTTGCTCCTCCCTCCTTTTAAATTGATGGATATGAAGGAAGGCAGGATTCCAGTTTAGGTCATTTTGGGCGGGTTATAACTGACCCGTCCGCTTCACCTTCAGGACCTAGGCGTTCTCAACCAGAAGCTTTTGGCCGAGAACCTCAAAAACGAGCCCGATCGCCTCCTTGACGTTCATCAGGGCCTCCTCTTTCGTCTCGCCCTGACTTATGGCTCCCGGCAGTTCGAAGCACCGGACGGTATAGCCTCCCTCTTCCTGCGGTTCGAGGACGACGGTGTATTCCATAGTGATAATGGTTGGTGATGGGAATATTTATAACAGGATTATGGCGAAACTTTCCATTATATGGAGGAGCATAAAGCGATTCCATACATATCGTCGCAGTGGGTGCAGGCATAAGCTGCTGATCAGTCAGCGATCAAGAATCCCCAGGCATCGTCTGATCCAGGCGGAATGAGACGGCCCCAACGAAGACCATGGCATTATGAAGGACGGTATAATCTTTATACTTCAGATTCCACATCTTATCGGTTGGATCGATCATGGAAAAGCTGCATCTGCCTATAATTGTGGAGATCGACGAGGATGGATATTACATCGTAAGCTGCCCGCTCCTCAAGGCCTGTCACACCTTCGGTGAGACGATCGAAGAGGCGATGGAGAAGATAAGGGAGGTCATCGAGATGTGCCTGGAAGATACTCCTATCGAAGACCTCAACACTTTCGTCGGATATAGAGAGCTGGAAGTCGTTTGCGATGCAGAAGCTTCCTGTGATTGACGGCCAGGAACTACTTAAATTTCTCTCTAGACTGGGGTTTGCGGTGGTAAGAACCAGGGGATCTCATCTCCAGCTGAGGGCGGAGGACGGCAGGAGGACTACTATTCCCCTCCACGCCAAAAAAGAGGTCCCCAAAGGCCTCCTTCGAAAGATAATCTGCGACGATCTGGAGATGAGCCTGGAAGAGTTCCAGGAGCTATTTTCAGAATACAGAGGGCGATGAAGATCCATCCTTCAACGTTTCAGCGGCCCAGAGCCCCCCCCTCCTCGAATCTGGGATAAGTTTTTAGGGAGATATCCCAAAGGTAAACCACCCCAAGACCATCTCCCGAGGCGCATGGAATGACAAAGGACGCGATCATCACCCTTTCCATAAAAGAGGCGGGAACCCCACCCCAGTCCACCTTCCTCTTTCACGTCATGGTTGACGGCGAGGTAGTAGCCAGCAACCAGAGCCTCTCGTCCGAGGATCCCAAGGCGGTCCGTGAGATCTCCCGCCGCTACAACGGACTCTTCGAAGGAGGATGCATGCCAAAATTGGCCGGCGAGAAGCTGGCCGCCCTCGGCGCGGAGCTCTTCGACCTCTGGCTTGCCATCTCCTGGGAGAAGATCAGAGCAAAGGTGGCGCCGGGCACTCTCCGCCTCCTGGTAATCGCCTCGGATCTGCCGGACGTCTTGAACCTCCCCTGGGAGCTTCTCCGCCCGCCAGGGGGGGATTTCCTGGGCGTGGATTCCAAGTTCAGCATACGCCGATTTCCCCGAGCGGGAGGAATGATCCCGGCCTTCGATGGAGAGCTTCGCCCCCGACCCCTCCGCCTGCTTTTGGCGGTCTCCTCTCCGACAGATCTTGCGGACCTGGACTACGAGAGGGAGGAGGAGTACCTCATGAGAGCGATCTCGGGGCTGGACGTGGCCTTCGACTCCGGCGACCTCGGAAGCTTCCAGGACCTCCGCGATCACGTCGAGCAGTTCCAGCCCCACGTCGTCCATCTGACCGGCCACGGAGCGGTAGGAAAGAAGTGCCCCTGGTGTGGACGGCTGAACGGGCCAGACGAGACCGTCTGCAAGAAATGCTCGGCTTCGCTGGAGGGGGTATCCGCCCTGGGACATTTCGCCTTTGAGGACGAGAGCGGCAAGGCCGATTTTGTATCCTCTGAGGATCTAGGAAGGTTGATGGCGGCGAGCGGCGTCTGTTGTGTCTTCGTCTCCGGCTGCGAGACCGGAAAGGCCCCGCCTGTAAAAGCAATAGGCGGCGTCTGCCAGGGGCTGGTCGGCGAGGAGGTGCCCCTCGCCATCGGCTGGGCGGCCTCGATATCCGACGACGTCGCAAACCAGTTCGCCCGCTCCTTCTATCGTACCCTGGCCGCAGGAAGGCCGATCGACAGGGCCCTCGTCCAGGCCCGACAGGATGTCGCGAAGGACTGCGAGAAGTGGGGCGATCCGTCATGGACCCTCCCGGTCCTCTACTCCGCCACCGACCAGGGCCTCATCTTCGATCCTGACCCCAGAAGGCTGAAGGAGGAGCCGCTCCGCCAGATCGGCCCGCAGCACCCCCTGCCGGGTATGGTCGAGGGTTATGCCGAGCAGTTCGTAGGGAGGAGGCGCGAGCAACAGCGGGTCCTCGCATCGCTCCGGGACGGCTCTCTTCAGACGGTGATCATCACCGGCCTCGGTGGAAGCGGCAAGAGTTCCCTTGCGACCCGCCTCGCCTGGAAGCTGAAGGGCGACGGCTTCACGCCCATAGCGGTTCCCAGTTCTCGGGAGAAGCCCTTGACCGGGGACCTTCTGCTCCGGACTCTCAGCGACGCATTCCTGGCTGCCGATCTCGACGACGCCTACCAGAAGCTCAATAGCCCCCAAATTCCTGCAGATGCCCGGCTGAGGTATGCGATCACGATTCTAAACAATAACCGCTTCCTGCTGGTCCTGGACAACTTTGAGTCGAACATGGACGAGGCGAAAAGATGCATCATAGACCCGAAGCTGGCCGAGTTCTACGAGTACCTCCTCGCAAGCCTAACCGGAACTTCTAGGGCGATCGTCACCACCCGATACCTTCCGGCAGGAAAGCTCCCGCCGAAGGTCCGCGAGGAGCCCCTGGGCGACTTCGGCGAGACATCCTTCTTCAAGTTCATGAGGCGCGACGATCTCGTGGAAGCTCGCCTCCGCTCCGGGGAGCTATCTCACGGGCTGATGCGGGAGGTCCACCGGCTCTTCGGCGGAACTCCCCGGTTCCTCGACCAGATCCGAAAGGTCCTCCGGGAGATCTCGGCAGAGGATCTGAAAAAGCAGCTTGAGGGGGTGAAGGTCCCCACAGGCCTCGAAAAGGGCGAGCTTCAGGAGAAGCTGGACGAGTACTGCGAGGAGATCTTCACCTCACGGCTCTTCGGCTACCTCATCCCCGAGTCTCAGAAAGCGCTCGCTAAAGCTGCCGTATACGGCGTCGCCGTCAACCTGGAGGGCCTGGAGGCCGCAACCGGCGAGCCCGCCGATACCCTGCGCGGTTTTCTCCGGGAGTGGCAGAACCATGCCTTCGCCTACCCCGACTCTGAGCGAGGGGCAGGGGAGCTCTGGGCGGTCTACGGCCTCCTCCGAGGCTGGCTCCTGGCGCAGATCAGCCCTGAAGACCGGAAGGCGGCGCACAAGGCGGCTGGCGATTTCCTCTCTGAACTGAATGAGCAAGATCGAGAGGGAGAGCTGGGGCTCTTCTGGGCAGACTGCCTGTTAGAGGCGCGGACCCAATACTTGCAGGCCGGGTATTACGACCGGGCGCGAGGGGTTACAGATCGATTATCCGGATTCTTCACGCGAATAGGCCTCTACGACGACGTGAGACGGCTGAACGAGGAGCTCCTTGGGTACGAAAAACATCCAGCTCCCATGAACTGGATCGGGAGGGCCTCACTGCAGCGAGCAGACTACCCCGAGGCAAGCAAGTGGTGTCTCCGCGCCCTCGATGAAGCGGGCGAGTCGAACAAGGAAGATGCTGCCCTTTCATTGCACTCCCTGGCCTCGATCGACTTGAACCGTGGCGGGTATGAGGCGGCGCGCCAGAAGTTCGAGACGGCCCTGAAGATTGTGCAGCAGATCGGCGACCGGGTGGGGGAGGCCGCGACCTGGCACAGTCTGGCCACGATCGACCTTCGCCGTGGCGAGTACGACGAGGCGCGCCAGAAGTTCAAGACCGCCCTGAAGATTAGGCAGCAGATCGGCGACCGCGCGGGGGAGGCCGCGACCTGGCACCAGCTGGTCTCGATCGACCTTAGCCGTGGCGAGTACGACGAGGCGCGCCAGAAGTTCGAAACCGCCCTGAAGATTATGCAGCAGATCGGCGACCGGGTGGGGGAGGCCGCGACCTGGCACAGTCTGGCCTCGATCGACCTCGAGCGTGGCGAGGACGACGAGGCGCGCCAAAAGTTCGAGACGGCCCTGAAGATTGTGCAGCAGATCGGCGACCGGGCGGGCGAGGGAGCGGCATTCTTCCAATTGGGTCAACTGGCGGCAAAACAGGGAAGGTTGGCCGAAGGCACGCGATTGGTAGCCTTATGTTACATGATAGACGCCTCGATCGGTCACGGAGATACAGAGAGCGATTTTCAGTCTTTGTCGAAAATGGCCTCTCAGCTTCAATATACCCAGGAGCAGCTCGACGCCATGCTCCAGGAAGTGGCCGAATCCCACCAGCGCGACCGGGGCTGGGGCCTCATAGAGGCGGCCTTCGGCGAAGACTGATCCTGCGCGCCCCGACTTGCGATCGGCAAAGAACTATTACCCACAAAAGCCCATAAAACCAGAAACGAGATCGAATCCATGAAGAAGATCGTGTATTCCGACACAAGTGATCGCCATGACCTTCGGGAGCGGCGAAAAAAGATCCAGAGATCACCGAAGACGAACAGGCGATTCAAGAACAAGGAGGGCGAGGCAAAGGGCTGGTTTCGCCTGGGCACCTTCTATGTGAAACGAGAACAGTACGAAGAGGCCCGCGAGAACTACCAGAAATCGCTTAAGATCTTTAGACATATCGGCGATGAAATGGGCCAGATCAATGCAAAGGCCGCCATCGCCAGGATCGACATGAAACAGGGCAACTACGATAAGGCTCGCGAGAGCTTTCGTGAGGTCCTAGAAGGCTTTGAGAAGATGGGCTCGCCCGAGGATGTGGCCGGAATCTTGTGCGGTCTTGCTCTGGTCGACGCGTATCAGGAAAAGTACGACACAGCCCGCGATAATTTCCAAAGGGAGCTTGAGATTCACCAGAAGATCGGCGACAAGGCCGGCGAGATCTCAACCCTGAGAAACCTCGCCTCGATCGATATCCGTATCGGCGATCAGGATACCGCCTACGAGAGTTATCTAAGAGCGCTAAAGCTCTTGCGAGATGTCGACGATCGATTCGGGGAAGCTGAAACCTTGCATAAGTTGGCAGAGATCGATATCGAGCAGGGGAGAGACGAAGCCGCCATCAAGCTGCTCCAAAAGGCCCTTGATTTCTGGAGGGAGGTCGGCGACGAAGTTGAAGAGGCCAACACCCTGGACCGGATGGGCTTTATCTGGCTGAACCAGGAAAAGTGGCCATCGGCCCGGGAGGCCTTCAAGAGATCCCTTGAGATCTGGCAGAGCATCGACGACAACTATGGCGAGGCCGCAGCCTGGCACAACCTGGCCTTGGTCGACTTCAGCCAAAAAGAGTTCGAAGCCGCCATGGAAAAGCACCAGAAAGCTCTGTATATGGAACGGCTGATCGGCGACGAAAAGGGGATGGCAACGACCTGGCACAACATGGCCTCGATCGACCTGGATCGGGGCGATTACCGAGCCGGTGCCGATAAGCTGCTAAAATCTCTGGCGATCAACCAGCGGCTGGGCGAGAAGGCGAGCGAGGCCATGAACCTCACTCAACTCGGGCTTGTGGCCGCCAAGATCGGTCGGGCCGAAGAGGGGTTGCGGCTGGCAGCTCTGGGCGTATCGATACTGGAGTCTATAAGAAATCCCATAGCCTGGCAGATCAGACCGGCGGTGGATGCCCTAACTTCAGATCTCAGCTACGCCCAGGAACAGCTCGACTCAATGATAAAGGAAGTGCAGGAATCCTACGATCGCGATCGGGGCTGGGGCCTCATCGAGGCGGCCTTCGGCGAAGGCTGATTCTGCGGGCCCCGTTTTCTGATAAGCAAGGACGATCAACCCAAAATAACGAGATCAAAGAATGAAGAAGATCACACGTTCCAGAAGAGGCGATCGCCACGCCCTCCGGGTCTAAACTCCCTCCTTTTTAATAGCGATAACTACCCATAACAATTGCGCGCCCTCTTAAACAGCCAAAATCTTTAAATATTATCATCGTTATTATTCATAACTATGACTTACGTCGTCAAGCAGAAGATCAAAGGTCGAACTTATGCTTACGAGGTACAGAGCTATTGGGACCCGGACAAAAAACAGGCCAGACAGAAACGTCGCTACTTGGGGATCTGGGACGAAGAGACGGGCCTGATCATCCCTAAAACAGCGGAAAGAGACGTAACTGCAGCCAAATCCTTCGGTCCCGTCTACCTCCTAGACGAACTGGGCAAGGAGATCTCCATCCGAAAGAAGCTGAAGGATGCCTTCGGCGAGGATGGCGACGTCATATACGCCATGGCGATGGCCAATCTAATTTACCCGACGTCGCTGAAGAATCTACATCACGTCCTAGAAGATTCGTACATCCCCGAGATGTACTCACTCAAAGATTCCTTCAGCTCCCAGTGGTCATCGACATTCCTCGAACGACTTGCATCCAAAGACACCAGCATGCTGTCCTTCTACAACTCGCTGACACAAACCGATGACGAGACATTAATATTCGACATAACATCCCTATCTTCGTTCTCAAAGAACATCAACTGGCTGGAGTACGGATACAACCGCGACGGGATTGACTTACCCCAGGTCAACCTCGGCCTGGTTACTTCAGTCCACCGCCAGATACCCCTCTACTTGAAACTGTTTCCGGGCAGTGTAAACGACGTGACCACCCTTAAGAACCTCATAGCTGAGGTGAAATCCTTTGGCATATCAAAAAGCCTCTTCATCCTTGATCGGGGTTTCTATAGCGAAAGTAACGTCGTGGAGATGGCTTCTGAAGGTATCGATTTCATCATGCCCCTGCATTTCGGAGTCAAGATCGGCAAGGGGCTCATCAGCGAGACTAACCGTGAGATCGAAAACCCGGCCAACGCCAGGATTTTCGGAGGTCGGATCTATTACGTCATGGAGGACGAGGTCGATATCGGCGGTGTCAAGGCCCAGGCTTACGTATTCTTAAACAAGCATCGAGAAGGCTCAGAGATTAGCTCGTTCTACGGAAGGTTGATCGACATCGAGACTAGCCTCGACGGGAAGAAGGCTTACAGGGAGCCCCACGAGCTTTTCAAGCGCACTGCGGGGAACTTCGCCAGGTACTTCGAGTGGGAAGTCGTCGACGGCCTTATCAGTCTAAGAAGACGGGTCAACGCCATATCCCAGACAATTAACAGGTTTGGCAAGACGATTATTCTATCGGCGACCCCCAGGAGCTGGGATGAGGTGTTGTCCCTTTACAAAGAGAGGGAAGTGGTTGAGAAGCAGTTTGACGAGCTAAAGAACGAACTTGATCTGATGCCGCTGCGGGTGCAAAAGGTCGAGACGCTACAAGGGTTGTTGTTCGTGTTTTTGGTTTCGCTCATTATGAGGGCATTGCTGCTCAGGAAGGCTAGAGAAGCCGGGCTGATGGACAAGAGGTCGGTCGAGGATATTCTGCTTGAGATGGAGAAGCTAAGGGCTGTCAAAGTGGGGGGGACGTGGAGGTTGACCGAGATAACCAAGAGGATAAGGACGATTCTGGAGAAGATGGGGGTTCAGGTACCAATCGAGCCGAGGGCATAATTATTAACTGAGGCGGAGGTTAGGTTCGATATCATATGCTACGAACGTTTAGATATATATAATTATTAATATTTGATATTGCGCCAAAGGATTTTTATATATGAGTTCCCATCAAGAATTACTGTTGAAATACGATTTGGTTCGATATAAAAAATCAGCATCAATAACACTTTGTGGAGGAATGCAACTATTGTTACCGGATTAGAATCCGTTGTTTTGGGTGTTGCGGCAAATGGTCTTTATGGCATTGCGGGACATCTATGTCGCAAGAGCCTGAAATGTATTACAGGTGATGAATCGACTCTTCTTCAAAGAGTTCATCAAAAATCCGTCGATATAATAACCGAAGTTGGCTTAGACGAATCGCTGGATTCTGACGAAATAATTGCTTTTCTGGGATCACCTGAAGTTGATGAAATCGTTCGGCAGATATATTCTATGAAGCTCTTAGGGGATACAGATCAATGGTCATATCAAGGCACATTAATATCGATTCGAGAGGAATATCTAAAGCTATGGTCAATCTTTCTTGGGATCGAGGATGGACATACTGATGATTCTGCAAATGCCCTCTTCGACTCTTTAATAAAAGTATGTGATCTCGTACTCGAGGCGGGTATTGAAGAAGGTATGCTCTCAGCACACGAAGCGAGGTCTAACTTGAGATATAACTTGCTAAGTGATACTTTAGCATCTATTCGCAAAAATATTGATATACTTAAGGCATCGAATAAACCTGATGTAGAAGAATTTTTGGAATTTGAGAAAAAATACCGCGCCCAAGTCGGCAGCAGACATGAAAATATCACAGCTCCGGATTTTGACGCTTTTCGAAAACGTCCCATAGATAGTGTTTATGTTAATCCGATATTCACACCAATCTATCCTAAAAAGGATGAAGAGCCTGAAGAACTATCTATACCAGAATTTCTTTCGGCATCATATAGATCTGTGATTCTTGGGAATCCCGGTAGCGGAAAATCGACTCTTGCGATCAAACTCTGCCATGATCTTGCCACGCGATATGCTGAAAAGCTATTTGCTGGAAGGCAAGTAACGCCGATTCTGGTTATTCTTCGAGATTATGGTACAGAGAAAAAAGCCACTAGATGCTCGATATTAAAATTCATCGAAATGGCGGCCAGCTCTAATTACCAAATATCACCTCCTAATGGTGCATTTGAATATATGTTGCTTAATGGTCGTTCTGTAATCATTTTCGACGGCCTGGATGAATTGCTTGAGACGAATTATCGACTAGAAATCAGTAACGATATAGAGACATTTTGTACACTTTATCCGTCAGTTCCAGTACTAGTTACATCGCGAGAGGTCGGATATGAACAAGCACCCCTCGACCCAACTCGATTTGAAGTTTTTCGTTTAGCCTCGTTCAACGATGACCAAGTTAAAGAATATGTTACTAAATGGTTTGCTGCCGATACAGATCTTACGCCGGATGAACAAAAGAAAAAATCAGAAGGTTTTCTCAACGAGAGTCGATTTGTGCCAGATCTTCGTGAAAATCCATTGATTCTCGCCTTGTTATGCAACATATATCGAGGCGAAAACTATATTCCTAAAAATAGGCCGGATGTTTATGAAAAATGCGCTAATATGCTTTTTTCACGGTGGGATAAAGGACGAAACTTATACATCCCCCTTCCTATTGAAGCTCTTATTAGGCCTGCTATGACGTACCTAGCGTACCACATCTATACAGATGAGAAATTACGTGGAGGAGTATCTGAAAAGGTCCTTATACGGATCGCTTCCAAGTATCTCCATAAAAGACGTTTTGAGGATTCAGATGAAGCCGAAATGGCAGCCAAAGACTTTGTTGAATTTTGTAGAGGCAGGGCATGGGTTTTCACTGAAGTGGGGTCTGCCGAGGATGGTGAGGGTCTATATCATTTTACACATCGAACTTTTCTAGAATATTTTGCCGCATCTCATTTATCCAGGATATATATTACTCCGAGAGATTTAATCGGGTTTTTGCATCCTCGGATTGCTAAGAGAGAGTGGGACGTAGTTGCACAATTAGCCTTTCAGATTCAATATAAGAACTTTGATGACGCAGGCGACGAATTGCTGTTATCTTTACTTGATAAGGCTCGTGAATCAGCAGATGATGAAAAGTGGAATATTTTATCTTTTGCAGCTCAGTGCCTGGAATTCATAATCCCCAGTCCAGGAGTGACCAGAAGTATTAGCATCGCTTGTATTGATCTCTGTATAGCATTTGGTGTCAATGAGATGAAGACACCACAAATGAGATCACGAGAAAGTGGTTCTCTCTATATGGAAAGAGATCTTAGACACCGAGATCGAGATCCTAACGATATTTTGGGATATTTACTCAATGCCACAACAGAAAATCGGACTATTATAGCGAATAGTATTTAGGACTTACGCATTTGACGGAAGATTTTTAGATGATACGGTCCATCCAAATTAGGACTTACGCATTTGACGGAAGATTTTTAGATGATACGGTCCATCCAAATACAAACACAAATATGAGGTGACGTATAAAATTGAATCCACCCAAGTGTTGCGACCTGGACTATATCCACTTTCTGATGGCTGCTGCCAACGTTTTTACGTGTACCGAAGCAGCTCGATGTTATCCGGAGGGGTCAGATTCACCCTCCCACGATGCATTTACTCGACTTCTACAAAGATGGCCGCCAGATACGGAGGCATTGTGGATCGAATCATCACATCTCGTTCGGCCTGGTGAAGGCATCTTAATCGTGGACGATACCACTTTAGACAAGCCTTATGCAAAAAAGATGGATTTAGTTTACCGACAATATAGTGGAAAACATCATAGTGTTGTTAATGGGATCAATATTACTACATTGGTATGGACAGATGGAAATTCCGTGATTCCTGTTGATTTTCGGATCTATGACAACTACAATGATGGAAAGACCAAGAACGATCACCTCCAGGACATGTTGGAAAAAGCAAAGGAACGAGGCTTTCGACCCGATTTCGTTCTCTTCGACAGTTGGTATTCCAGCTTAGATAATCTCAAAAAAATCCGTGGCCATGGGTGGCATTGGCTAACTCGACTCAAGAAAAATCGACTGGTAAACCCCGATAAAACAAATAACGTTCAGATCTCAACAATAGACATTCCTTCAGATGGTAGAAATGTCCACCTGAAGGGTTATGGATTTGTCAAAGTGTTCCGGATAGTTTCCAAAGACGGTGACGAAGAACATTGGGCAACCGATCTAATCGACATGGAAGAACCAGATCGAAAAGAACTAGCACGCAAGTCTTGGAAAATAGAAGAGTATCATCGCGGACTAAAACAGTTTTGTGGCGTAGAACGATGTCAAGCGCGGAATGGGCAATCTCAGAGAACACATATACTCTTCTCAATAAGGGCATTTCTGAGATTTGAAGTCGATAGGATCAGAACGTCTCGGAGCTGGTTCGAGAGCAAGCAAAGTGTCATTCGAAATGCTATAAGAGAGTATATAAAATATCTAAATTATAATGTCTCAGCCACGCTAACTGCGTAAGTCCTATAAATGAAATCTTAGTTGCTTAACAGATTCAAAATATCTAGTTACAATCGCAATATCAGGAGAACCGATATCTTTATCGCTCTTGTATGCTGGAATTTCGGCCACTATCCGCGAGATTTCCGGCCTAATATCCTTAAAATAATCGGGAAAAACGGCTGATAACGTCTCAGAAGAGATATCTTCAAGTTTTTTTGTAATATAATCCATTTGAACTATCCTAATGTAGTCCAACCACTCAAAAGTCGCTCGGTAAATATGTCTATATGCGGCGTCTATATTAGTAAATACATAATTTTCATTTTGGTCGGGCCTCAATCCAAATTTTACAGAATAAATTCTCATGAGATGATCAAACGCGTCTTTCATCTCATTTGTAGGTGGAGCAAAATATTCTCCACGCAATGCGTCTGCATATAACATTATATGCTTATATTTCGCATATAACTCAGTAAGTTCTTTGAGTCGAGTTTCCTCGCGGTCGCTTAAGTCATCCAAGCAAGACACCTTTAAATCAAGTAGGTTAAGGAAGTCTCCGACTCAAAACTTCCATTTTATAATCTTCAAACTCGTCTCGGTTCATCACACGGCCAAGACCTAACGGAACATTACCCATGCGATACTTTTTTGCCTGTTCTTTAATTTGAGTTTTGTCGATCTTCATTTCTGGCAGATCGACGTCCCAGACATCTCCTGATTCATGTGCCATTTCTGTCATTTCGAGCCCCACCAGCCACACAAAAATACCCACCGCACACAAACGGGAGGGGTATTTCAACTTAAAACAGCATCGGATAAGCGAATATAAATACCTTTCTATAATCCGAGATTTTTCGATGTGTTTGATTTTCAAGTCGACCTGATATTCTCATGGTGTATAGATTACGTATTTTACACCCTAAGCGAGATGCCACCATTTCTCCGCACCGAGAAGGAATATCCTCATCCATTCAGTTGCAAATCCCGAAGAGCGCTGGCAAGCACATACAGTGAACTCCATTTCAACCAAACCTATTACCACCACCCATCATTGTATATCATCTTACATGATTGAGGGATAGAATGATTTGATTTCAAGAGGTCTAAAACCGACGCACACAACCGCTCACAATTCCCCGCCGCAGCAGCGCCCCCGATCTTCCTCGCGCCGCCGCCTTACCCGGCCCTTCCCGCCCCGATGATCCTCATCCTCGCGATCACCTTCTCTGCAATACCTTGATCCACCTCGCCGTCCGCGTCGCCGCCATCTTATCCCTGGCCGACGGCTCCCCGATCCCCGCCAAGAGAATATACTTTGACCGCAACCTTAGGAGAATATGCCCAGAGGAAGCTCGATTGTCGGAAGATGCGCCCGGAGGCCCCTTATATGCCCAAGCTGAAGATCCGGGGCGGGGACCTGGACCTGGTGGAGTACGAGTTCAGCCCCTTCTCCCCCGGCGAGAAGATCAACACCCTGGGGATCGGGAGCCGGACCCTCGCCCCCCGGGAGGGGAAGGTGAGGGTGACGGCGCCGGGGAGGATCCACCTCACCGTCCTGGACATGAACCGCTTCGCCCCCAACAGGCCCGGCGGCGGCGGGGTCGGCTTCGCGTTGCAGATAAGCTGCTTCGCCGAGGCTGAGTGCACGCCCGGAAAGACCGAGATCGACTACTCCCGAGAGCCGATCGTCCGCCACTTCGTCGCCGTCTTCAAAGAGGCGACCGGCTACTCCGGCGGCTTTCGGATCAAGGTCCGGGATCACGACCAAAAGCACGTCGGCCTCGGGTCCACCGGCTCGGTCCTGGTGGCTCTTGCCAACGCCATGAACGAGGCCCTCGGGGGACCCCTGACGAAGGACGAGATCCGCCTCCTCATCGGGAACAACTACGTCGAGGAGACGGAGGACGGCCGCGTGACGCTGGGCTTCGAGACCGGGGTCGGCCCCGCCGCCGTCACCTACGGCGGGATGGCGGTGATGGGCGACGAGCTGACTCTTGCCTACCATCACCCCTTCGCCGAAGGAAAGAACGTCTTCGTCATCATCCCCGAGACGACCGTCTCCTCCTCGGGGAGGGCGGAGTTCGACCTTCTGATGAACCGGGCCCGTAACCTCGACTACCAGGACCGGGAGCTGAAGGCCTACTTCATCCTTATGGACCTGATCCCCGCCCTGGAGCGGGGGGATTTGAAGAAGATCGGGGAGGTCATCTGGGAGATCGAGTTTCGGGGGTCGAAGCGGGCGGAGGTCGAGCACCACGGCTTTCTCATCTACCAGTACATGAGCCGCCTGCGGGAGGCGGGCCTCGAGTTCGTCGGGATGAGCTCCGTAGGGCCGTCGATCGCCGTCGTCACCGAGCGGTCGGAGACGGAGATGGCCGAGATCCTGGCGACGATGGGCCTCTCCGTCGCCATATCGACGAAGGTCGACAACGCCGGCCTGAAGGTGGAGTGGATCGAGTAGGAGGAGCCGCCAATTTCAGGAAAGAGTATCCGGCTGCTTCTCCTCCGGCCCGAAGGGGAGGGTCGCCCTGTGCATGACGAGGCTCTCGTCAAAATGCAGAGCCCTATTCAAAACCAGCCGCTTACCCATATCTGTGAGGGCGTAGACGGGTATCGATATCCCGATCTGAAGCTTCGCCCTTTTCCCGATGACCTCCCGGACGGGCCGCGAGGCGCAGCCCCAGACGACGTCGCAGCTCTCGGCGAGGAGGCGGGCGTCCTCCTCCGATACGCAGAGGTTGTGGACCGCGAATATCACCAGCCCCTCGCCCGCCTGCCCGCAAGCCGAGGCTGAAGCCAGCTTTCTGATCTCTCCGGCCTCGAAGGCCCTCTTCCCGGTGATGGTGACGACGATCCTCTCGTAGCCTGCGGCTAGAGCCCTCTTGTACCCCTCCACCTGATCGATGGTGCCCCGGTCGTCGAGGAGGATGCATCCCCTCTCCGAAAGGCCCGCCTGGACCTCCTCGATCGGCTCGGTCCTGACGAGGCCGGTCATATGGGCGCCGATGGCCGCCACCACCTCCGGCCTTGCTGCAACGACCGTCCCCGCCCCCTCGCAGACGACGACGGCCGCGTCGACTATGGCGGCCTTCATCCCGTCGGCGATCATCTCGGAGGCGCCGAAGCTGACCGGCCTATCCGAGAGCTCCAGGACGCGATGGGGGCTGTACATACCCAGCTCCTCCATGTGACCCCTCAGGACCAACTCGACGGCCGTCCTGGACTCCTCCTCGATCCCGTAGAGGGAGGCGCGCAGGGGGCACCATCTGACCTTCGGGTCCGTCAATACTTCGATCTCGCCGTCCTTCACCCGGACGAGGGCTCCGGCCATCTCCACCAGATGCTCAGCCAAAGATATCGACCTTCTGAAGATGGGAGGGGGTCATGGCCGATCGTCGGGGGCGAACCTCAGGGCGACGGAGTTGATGCAGTACCGTAGCCCCGTCGGGGGCGGCCCGTCCTCGAAGACGTGGCCG
Source organism: Candidatus Methanocrinis natronophilus (assembly GCA_029167045.1). Lineage (GTDB taxonomy): Archaea > Halobacteriota > Methanosarcinia > Methanotrichales > Methanotrichaceae > Methanocrinis > Methanocrinis natronophilus. Next base: position 16,729 of record JARFPK010000016.1, on the reverse strand, counting down.
AGGTGGGAGTCGCACAGTGCGCAGACGACCTCAGTTCTGACCATCCCGTAGCTCTCGTCCTTCCGCTCGCCTAGGGCCTCATCGGAGATCGGCTCCACGAAGCTCGGCCAGCCCGACCCCGAGTCGAACTTCGCCTCCGAGTCGAATAGTTCGTTTCCGCAGGCCGCACACCGGTAGATCCCCTTATCCTTGAAATTATAATATTTGCCGGAGAAGGGCGGCTCCGTCCCCCGCCTCCTCATGACTATGTACTCGTCCCGGGTGAGCTTTACCTTCCACTCCTCATCGGTCCTGACGACCTTCTCGGCCATATTAGCACCCTCCAGCCTCTCCCTCTCTATACATCAACCTCGAATACCTCGACCTCGACCTTGGCTTCGACGACCTCTCCGATATTGCCGTCGGCTCGGCGTCGGAATCTGGCCCCAAAGGGCCTCAGCTCCAGGTCTCGAAGGTGACGATATCGTCCCTCTCCTTTCGGGGTCTGGCGGAGGGCTCCTCTGCTGGGTAGCCTATGGGGAGGAGGGCGACGACCCTCACCTCGGGGGGTATCTTCAGTATCCTCTTGACCTCTTCCTCGTAGAAGGCCCCGATCCAGCATGTGCCCAGACCCTCGGCCGCTGCCGCCAGGGTCATGTGGTCGACGGCGATGGCGAGGTCGATGGGGTAGGTCAGCTGGCCGCAGGTCATGACGTAGTCGGTGACGGTGGCGCAGGCGGCGATCACCACCGGGGCCTCGCCGACGAAGGTCTGGCCCTTCGCCGCCTCGGCGAGCCGCTTGCGCCTCCCCTCGTCCCTAACGACTACAAACCTCCACTCCTGGAGGTTCTTCGCCGAAGGGGCGAGCCTTCCCGCCTCCAGGATCCGGTCGAGCTTGTCGTTCTCGACCTTCCGGGGCTGGTACTTCCTGATGCTCCTCCTCCTTCCGATCGCCTCGTAGACGTCCATCCGATCACACCCTCTTCTTCAGCTCTTTGGAGAGCTCGATCCCCAGGTCGGTGAAGTTCCAGACGCCGTCCGTCTCCTTCAATAGCCCCTTTCCTGCGACCTCCTCCAGGGTCCTCCCCACCACCGGACCGGTGAGTCTGCCGAACTTGGCTATCTTCTCGGCGGGCTGGGGCCCCTTCGATTCTATCACTTCCAGTACCTTTATCCTCTGCTTATTTCCCATGACAAAGCCTATCATCTCTTCCATCATCTCGCTAAACCTCCTTGGTCGATCACGGTTCAGATCACAGTTCAGATTACATATCAAATCCCGGTTAAGATCCCGGGATCAAACCGCGGGGCAAATCCGCGGGTCAGATCTTGCGTTAGGTTTATGTTCCACCAAATGACTCTCATCCTCGCGGGCTAGTCCGGGTGGCTCGGCGTCACCTGTAACCCGATATCGCCGATATGCGGGGGACGAAGCTGGCGGACGACTGAGGGTGTTGCAGGTTCAGTCCAGTCGCTGACTGTGATTCTCCGACCTGTGGGGACGGCATTGGTGTCCGGGCCTGCCGGAGGGCAGGTCTGTTCATCTCAACTGCGGGGACCGGTTCAGGCCCGGAAGGGAGCAGACCTACCGCGGATAACCGTCGCTTGCAGATTTACGGGGAGGAGAAGGTCTCTGGGCCTCCTGGCCTGCGGCATCGCTGGCAACCGTCGGCGCGCCCGCATTAAAAAATTAATTTACTCGATCTTGATCTCCTTGCCCTTCTCCGCCTTCACTTTCTTCTCCAGCTCTACTGAGAGGACCCCGTTCTTGTAGCCGGCCTTGGCGCTGTCGGGGTCGACCTCGGAGTCGAGGGCGATCAATTTGGCGAACTTCTTCTCACCGGTCGTCTCGATCCGGACCGTCCTCTCGGTGGAGTCGAGCTTGATATTCTCCTTATCGACCCCTGGAAGCTCGGCGAAGATCTTGATGAGGTCGCCGTCCTCCATCACGTCGACTAAGGGCTCTCGCCCGGCGCTCGGCTCGATCCCGCCGCGGCCGGGGCGGATGTTCCCAAACTCCCGGAAGGTCGGCTCCTTTCCCGGCTCGGCGGTGTAGCTGAAGCCGTAGACGAAGGGGCCGTAGCGCCGGGACGTTCCGCCGGGAGTCTCCTCCTCCCGGACCAGCTCCTTGAGGTCCTCGGGGATCCCCTCCTGGAACCTCCTGATCAGGTCGTCGAAGGGGTCTCTATAGATCCCCTCTTCGCGCTCCTCCTCGAAGGGGAAGCCTCTGAAGAGCCCCTCGAAGGCGTCGAATATGGACGGGTATCTCCTTCTTCTCATGATCTCTCACCTCTTTTTTATCGGTCGAGGTTATTATTATAGGAGCTCTCGGATATACGCTTTTTGGTGATAGGGCGAGGCAAGCCGCTCTGTGCACGCGCCGAGCCATTTATGCAGGATGAGCTGAGCCCGCCCAGCCGGCAGACCCTCCGGATCCCCCTACACCTTATTCACCGCCTCAGAATATACCTCACCCCTGAACTCCAGCTTCAGAAGCAGGACGATCCGCTCCTCCTCGTCCACCTCGCAGACGAGCCGAAAATCGCCGAAGCTGGCCCGAAAGCGACTATTGTGCCCTTTGCACCGAATGACGTCGAAATTCGTTTTATCGAGATGATAGCCGGAGATAAGCCCCGGCCTTGAGAGAAACGGGTCCTCAGCCAGCTGATCGACAAACTCCTTAAGCCTCCTCTGATGAGCCTGAGGATGGCTGGCTATCACCCGTTTCACTCTCTTTGGATGTAAAAGAACCTCATAGCTCATAATCCGAGCTCTGCCTTGAGGCTCTTCCAGGAAACGCCCTTCTCCCTCCTCTCTTGCGCGAGCCTCTCGTGCTCCTCGGCCTCAGATTCGCCTGCATCGAGATCTCGAACCGAATCTCGCCTGACCTTGACGGAAGCCATCTCAGGGATAGTGATCTGCAGATATCATCTACCTTTAGTCAATAATTCGATACGCCTGCACGATGGCCCCGGAAACCGTCCTTGCCAGCGTGCCACCCGTCCCCATCATCTCCATCTGACGGCCGACGCTCCTCAGCGCCTTCCTCGTCGACTTAGGCCAAGGCCGCCCAACTCGCATCGTCCAGCCTCTCTGAGAGTTGGAATGGGGGTTGGGCGACGGCCTTGGTACACAAATAAATTTGTGTTAAATCAAATTTCATTGATTAAAACCAAACACTTAATACATATTAATTTCTGAGGTAGTCTCATGCCCAAATCCGAGCAGGCCCCCATGATAGAGACGATGGGTGCCGGAGAGCTCATAGGCAGGATGAGAGGGCGAAAAGGCGGTTTGGTAAGCCTCGGCCGAGATCGGGGCCGTCTGAAGCTCCGCAAGCCCGAGGTCGAAGACGGCGCCGGGATATCGGCCCTCGTCGACTCCTCCAAGCCCCTCGACCCGAACTCGACCTACTGCTACCTCCTCCTCTGCCGCGACTTCGCCGAGACCTGCGTCGTCGCCGAAGATATGGCCGGGGTGGGAATGGCGGATGAGGCGGGTCGGACGGGAGGGAGAGGAGAGATCGTCGGTTTCCTCTCTGGATACAGGCCTCCAGACCGGGGAGACGTCCTCTTCGTCTGGCAGGTGGCGGTGGACGCCGACACCAGGAACGGGGGGCTGGCAAAGCGGATGCTCCACGAGGTCTTGAAGAGGCCATCGGTGAGAGGCTGCCGGTTCCTCGAGACGACGATATCGCCGTCAAATGAGCCTTCAAAGAGGCTCTTTACATCCCTTGCCAGAGAGCTGCAGGCTCGGTGCGAGGTCTCGGCCTGCTTCTCGGAGTCTCATTTCGGCAGTTCGGACGGAGGAGAAGATCGCAAGACGGATCGCGGAGCAGATCGCGGAGCAGATCAGTTAGGAGATCATGAGGCGGAATATCTCTTCCGCATAGGACCGTTTGATCTTGAACGTATGAGGTGAAATTGTCATGAAGGATATAGCCACAAAAGAGGAAGGTGATGGTGAAGGAGATAAAGCCATCAACGATATTAGCACAACCAATCGTCTTGAATCTAATGTTCGAAGCTACTGCCGGAACTTCCCGGTCGTCTTCACGAAGGCCAGGGGCTCGACCCTGGAGGACGAGGAAGGGCGGGAGTACATCGACTTTCTCGCCGGAGCCGGGGCCCTCAACTACGGCCATAACGACCCGGTTTTGAAAGAGAAGCTCCTCGATTACATCAACAGAGATCAGATCGTCCACGGCCTTGACATGGTCACGGGGGCGAAACAGGCCTTCATGGAGGCCTTCGACTCCCTGATCCTCAAGCCCCGAAAGATGAGTTACAAGATCCAGTTCACGGGGCCGACGGGGACGAACGCCGTCGAGGCGGCGATGAAGATCGCCCGAAATTATACGGGAAGGCAGACGATCGTCTCCTTCACCAACGGCTTCCACGGTGTCACCCTGGGATCGGTGGCAGCGACCGGCAACAGCCACTTCCGGGACGGCTGCGGCATCCAGCCCCAGGGGACGGTCTTCATGCCCTACGACGGCTACATGGGCGAAGGGGTCGACACCACCGAGTACCTCGACAAGATGCTCACCGACGGGAGCAGCGGCCTAGACCATCCTGCGGCCGTCATAGTCGAGACGATCCAGGGAGAGGGTGGTATCAACGTGGCTAGCCAAGAGTGGCTCCGGTCCCTCGAGGAGATCTGCCGGAAGCACGACGTCCTCTTGATCGTCGACGACATCCAGGTGGGGTGCGGCAGGACCGGGACCTTCTTCAGCTTCGAGGAGGCGGGGATATCCCCGGATATCATAACCCTCTCCAAGTCCCTCAGCGGCTACGGCCTGCCCATGGCGGTCGTCCTGATGAAGCCACAGCTCGACCGGTGGAAGCCCGGCGAGCACAACGGGACCTTCCGGGGACACAACCTAGCCTTCGTCACCGCGCGAGCGGCGATCGAGGAGTACTGGAGGGACGCCGCCTTTGAAAAAGAGATCAAGAGGAAGGGCGGGATCGTACGGGAGAGGCTCGAGAGGCTCGCCGACCTGGACGATAGGGGTATCCTCTCGGCCCGGGGCAGGGGCATGATGCAGGCCCTCGACTGCAGAACCGGCGATCTCGCCAGCCGGATATCGGCCCTGGCCTTCGAGAGGGGGCTCGTCATCGAGACCTCCGGCTCCGAGGACCAGGTCCTGAAGTGCCTGATCCCCCTGAACATCACCGACGACGAGCTGAAGCGCGGCCTGGCCATCCTGGAGGAGTCGGTCATCTCCGCCCTGTTGGAGATACCCGATCTGGCCCTGGATAAAGAGGTGGAGACGCTCTGGATGGAGGTTCTGGCATGATCGTGAGGAACCTGAGGGACGCTGAGAGGTCCGAGAGGAGGGTCGTCGCCAAGAACTGGGAGAGCACGCGACTCCTGTTGAAGGACGACGATATGGGCTTCTCCTTCCACATAACCACCATCTATCCAGGTACCGAGACCTGCATATGGTACAAAAACCACCTCGAATCGGTCTACTGCATCGAGGGCGAGGGAGAAGTGGAGGTCCTCGACGGGAGAGAAGGCGGGGTAGGTGGAAGCCCCGTCACCGATCCCTTAACTGACGTCGACGCCGAACCCGGATTAAAGGGCGGCAAGATCTACAAGATCGCCCCCGGCACCATCTACATCCTCGACCAGCACGATCGCCACCTCCTCCGGGCTAAGACCACCTTGAAGCTCGCTTGTGTATTCAACCCGCCCCTCGTCGGGGACGAGGTCCACGACGAAGATGGCGTCTACCCTCTGGTTGGAGATTCTGAAGAGCGCACAGAGTAGAACTAGGGGGCAATCTATGGAGAAAGATCCGAATAAGGGCTACATAGCTCTCCTTGGCTGGAGCCTCAACGCCGTCGAGGCCGCAGAGCTCTTCGACCGTAGATACGTCGTTGTGGCTCCGGACTGGGCCGAAGAGTACTGCAAAAAGCACGATATTCCTTACATTCTATGGAACTTCGAACGGCTGAACGAGCGTTCGGTGGAGATCGCAGAGATGCTCAAGGAGATGGGCGTCGACGTTGCCATCCCCCTTTTCGAGGAGACGGTTGAGTGGGCGGGCGCCATAAACTCTGTGCTCCTGGGCAACCCCCGCCTCTTTAGCCAGTCCATTCTGATGCGGGACAAGTCCCTTATGAAGCGTCGGGCTCAGCTCGGGGGGATCCGCGTCGGCATATTCGAAGAGGCCCAAGATCGCGAGGACGTCATCCGATTTCTGATACGCGTCAACCAGGCGCTGATGAAGCTGGACGGCGACCCGAACGATCCGGTCCACTTCAAGCCCTTCGACAAGGCCGGATGCTTTGGACACCGGGTTATAAGGACCTCTGAAGATGTGGACACCATACCGGCCGAGGAGTTCCCCGCCCTCATGGAATCTCATCTCGACGGCTGGGAGTTTGCGGTAGAGGCCTGGATACATGGTGGAAAGATCCGGTTTCTGAACATCTCCGAGTACGTGACCCTGGGCTACTCCGTATTTGTCCCCGCCTCACCGGAGCTTGAGAGGTACCGCCCCCAGATAACGAGGGAGATTGAGAAGCTTATCAAGGCCTTCGATATAGAATTCGGTCAGATTCACCCGGAGTACTTCATCAGCAATGACGGGGCGATGTACTTTGGAGAGGTGGCTTATCGACCCCCCGGGTTCAAGGTCTTCGAGCTTCTTGAGCGGGTCTATGGGTTCAATGCGTATCAGGCATCGATACTGGTCTTCGACCCCAAGACCTCTGAGGAAGAGATAGAGGCCTTCTTCCCGAGGGAGGTGGTGGATGCCAAGGGGCACGCGGGGTGCTTTGGGGTCTATCCCCGAAGGCGGGTCGTAAGTCGGTTGGAGATCCCTGAAGAGACCGAGGATCACCCTTACTTCGAGTCTCATGAGCTTACGCCCCCCCTCGAAGAGGTGGTAACCAAGAGGACAGCCTTCGGTACCCACTGGGGGCTCCTATATTTTTTCGGCGAAGATCCAACGGTCATGCGCGACCTTCTCAAACGGCAGGAGGAGCTGGACTTCTATATATGACGTATCAGAGACATATGACGTATCAGAGGGGGGTCGGTCAGGACGGTCGGCTCCGATCTTTGAGTCTGGATCGAGGTGATGGCCTTTGAGAGCCGTGGACGCCGGTGTTGAAGGGGCAAGACCCGTAGTCGGTCTTGATTACCTCCTTGAAAAACTGGATGGAGCCATAGCAGTGCTAGCCGGAACCCGAGACTTCGCCAAGCCCGCCAAGATGGCGATGGTCCTGGATACAGCTAGACGGGTGATGATGAGGGATGGCGGCTGCGCCGCCATCGAGGAGAGGGCGATGGATCTCGAAGAAGCGGGGGTCTTCCAGGGATCCGACTGGGCTACACCCCAGATCCTCGTCCCGGACTTCACCATCCACGCCTTCCAGAGCCCCAGTGCGGATACCGTCGTCGTTGAATCCCTGAGTGAGCTGAGGCTTCTGGCGGTAGCACGCGGCCAGTACCATCATCCCCTCATAACCGCGGAGGAGGCCCGGGATTTCCTGACCCGGGTCCTGGTCGTCAACATCAGCCACCTCTTCTCTCCTCCTAGCGAGGTCGAACGGATAACCCAGGGGCGCCTAGCCCTCCTATCCAGGAGGGTCCTAAGGTATCTGGCGGACCAACTCGGCTACCAATACGTCATCGAGATGCTCGTAAAAGAGATCTGGCGGATTCTCCAACAGCGACCGATACAGGTCGACTCGGTGAAGTCGATGATAACCCGTATCGCCGTCTCCCAGGCGGACCCCACCATCGATCTGGGGAACGGCGCCCTGGGAGTAGACAGGCTCGTGACCAGCCTCTTCGGACCGACTCAGGCTTCGAGGGAGGATCCGGGTATAGAGATCTACCACATGCGGCTAAAGACCATGGATTTGAACTCTCTTCGTAACGAGGCTATTGGCTTTGCCCGGGCCATGCATGATACAGGCCTCGTCTCCCCTTACCATCCGGTGCTGATCCGTCATCTTCTGAGCGGGCCAGATAACCTGATACCCGACGCCCTTGGGCTCTCTTCTACAGGCCGGGATTGTCTCCTCTGTTACCGCGACCTCGTCTATGCGCTCATCGACGAGGCCGTCTACCCTGAGACCCCCCAGGCGGTATATGGGCTGACCCTGATGCTGGAACGGGGGATATTATACCAGCACCCCGTCGCCCCCGCCCTGTGGCGCCAGCTAGGTCTGAACCTCTCAGAGCGGTCTTGCCGCCGGTTGACCTCCGCCTTAGGCGATGACGTACCTCCGAGGGTGAGGCTGCTTGAGGGGGTCTTATGCATCCTCGGACTCCCATTGGGAGTCGGTCAGGGGAACAACCCCACCTGCCAGTCTGCCCGGGCCCTCTCCATGTGGGCTTATAACGACCCCGACTACCTCCTCCAGATGGTAGCCTGGGCCGCCCGAGACGATGAGATCATAATGCATTTTGAGGGAAAGGCCCTATCCTCCAGAGGGGTCGTCGGATTGGAGGAGTCCGCGTTGCCTGCCGATCTCGACCCGGTCTCTCTCCTTTTGGTTCCTCACCTCGATTGGATCTATACCGAGATGATGCTCCTCTGTGAAGACAGAGAAGGCGACCCCCACCGCTGGGTGAACCCCGAGTTCCACGGCTGGTGGTCCGGGAGGGGGTTCAAAATAAATGTTGACGTTGAGACCGGGAACCTCCGCGATCTTGAGGACTTTCTTCGCCATTTCTACGCGTTTTATCACCCCCTCTACAACGGCAACCAGCCGCTTATCCACCCTCAGCCGGCCGGGATCGCCGCCACCGATAGCGCTGGCCGGTTCGTCGGCTGGCACGCCATTACAATATTGAGGGTGGCCCTCGATCCTCATGCTGTTATGAGAGTATACTTCTACAACCCCAACAACGATAGCGGCCAGGATTGGGGGGACGGTCTGATCGTCGACACAGCAGGTAATGGGGAGAGGTTTGGGGAGGCCTCCCTCCCATTCGAGCAGTTCGCCTCGCGGCTCTACATATTCCATCTCGATCCGCTGGAGCATGGGGAGCTCGGCAGCGTAACTCAGGAGGAGCTGGAACGGGTCGTCGCCTATGTCCATCGGAGCTGGGGGATGGGCCGGGTCCCTCCCGGTGGACCGGAGGGAGATGGATCATCGGAGGAGAGCGTCATATAGACGCTGATCCTTTGGAGGGAGGACGGGTGATGCCATGACCGGTTGCGAAGTCCCCTACAGCCCCGGCCAGCGCGCCCAGTGGTCCTCTGAAACCGCCTTCGTCTTCTCCATGACCGCCGCCGCCGTCGGCCTCGGCAACCTCTGGCGTTTCCCCTACATGGTGGGGGAGAACGGCGGCGGAGCCTTCATCGTCGCCTACCTCATCGCCTTGGTCCTGGTGGCCCTCCCCATCATGATGATGGAAGTGGGGGCCGGCCGCCTCGTCCAGGGGAGCGTCGTCGGCACCTTCAGGACCGTTCGCCGCTTCGGAACTCTTTACGGATGGTTCGTGGTGATGTTGACGATCGCGATAACCAGCTACTACCTGGTGATCACCGGCTGGACCATGGGCTATGCCGTTTCGGCCTTCTGCATGGCTGTAGAGCCCTTCGACGACTTCACCGCAGGTTACAACTCCCTCTGGTATTTCTTCGCCGTCACGGTCCTGGCCACCGCGGTCCTGATACGGGGGGTCAGCGCCATCGAGAAGTTCTCCAAGATATTGATGCCGGTTCTGGTGCTGATGATCATCGGCCTCGTCATCTTCGCCGCCCGGATGGACGGCTGGGAAGAGGCCAGAAGCTTCATGTTCGTCGCTGACTACGGCCATCTTAAAAGCCCCACCATCTGGCTCTTCGCCTTCGGTCAAGCCTTCTATACTCTGGCCATCGGTCAGGGTTATCTCGTCACCTACGGAAGTTACATCCCCCAGCAGACCAACGTCCCCCGGGCCTGCCTGATCGTGGCGGGCACCGAGACCTCCATCGCCCTCCTGGCGGGGTTGATGATCTTCCCCTTCGTCTTCACCTACGGTTTCGATCCTGGCGCCGGCAGCCAGCTCGCCTTCGATACCCTCCCCCGGGTATTTGATGAGATGGAGCACGGCGCCTGGCTGGCCATGGGCTTCTTCTTCCTCTTCTTCGCCGCCGCCTTCAGCTCCTGCCTCGCCGGGCTGAAGGTGATCACCGCTGCCTTCTCAGAGGAGTTCCGGATGGGCAACCTCCGCTCCGTCTTGGCGGTGGGCTGTCTGATGATCTTCCTGGGGGTGCCATCGGCCCTCAGCTTCAGCCCCCTGGAGCTGAGCGTTATGGGCATGCCTTTTCTCGACTTCATGGACCAGTTCGGCGGCACCAATATGGTGGTGGCGTCGGGGATCATCGGTACCGGCCTGGTATGCTGGTTCGTCCCCCGGCCCAGGATCGCCCAGGCCCTGGGGGCGAAGAGCCGCTGGTGGGAGTTCAAAATTTACGTCATAGGACGCAGCCTGCCTTTCCTGGCAGCGGCCTTCATACTCTGGAATATTCTATGAAGGGCTTGGCGTCCCTTAGAAGCGGCCCCGAATAAATGGCGTGATATCCGGCTGTGATGATTGGAAATCACAACCAGATCTCTTCAAGTTTCGATCAATAGAACCTGGCCAGCGTCGTCTGGGCCGCCCCCCGGGCGATCTCCTAGTGGGTCGCCACTCCCGTGCAGGCGTCCGCAGGCGCGTCGCCATGTCGGCCAGCGCCGCCTCCAGGGTCTCGAACCTCCCCGACTTCCCAGCGAGGGAGGCCCGGGACGCCTCCCCGACGAGGACCGATGCCTGCCGCCACATCTCGGCTAGGCACTGCAGAACCGCGAGGCGGGCGGTTCGGAGCACCCGGCGAGCCATTTATGCATGATGAGCCGTGCAGCGGGGGGCATCTTACCAAGGAACAGGGAAGACCCCCAGGCAGCTACTTCTTATCTGGCGGCCCTAAATAGACCTCGCCCCTGACGTCCAGCTTCAGAAGCAGGACGAGCCGTTCCTCTTCGTCCACCTCGTAGACGAGCCGAAAATCGCCGAACCTGACCCGAAAACGGTTCTTGTGGCCTTTGCACCGCTTGACGTCAAAATTCGCCTTATCGAGATGATAGCCGGAGATATGCCCCGACCTTGATAGAAACGGGTCCTCAGCGAGCTGATCGATCAGCTCCTTAAGTCTCCTCTGATGAGCCAGAGGAAGAGCCGCGATCATCCTTTTTACTCTCTTTGGGTGTAAAAGAACCTCATAGCTCATAATCCGAGCTCTTCCTTGAGGCTCTTCCAAGAAACGCCCTTCTCCCTCGTCTCTTGCGCGAGCCTCTCCAGCTCCTCGACCTCAGATTCGCATACATCGAGATCTCGAACCGGATCTCGCCTGACCTTGACGGAAGCCATCATAGAGATCATGATCTGCAGATATCATATACCTTTCGTCGATAATTCAAAGCGCCTCCTTGATAAACCCAGGGGCCATCCCCACCACCTTGGCAACTCGGCCGGGACGTTTCGTGTACAGCCGTAGCCTGCCAAAAAGGCTTTCGATCCATCAATCCGCCTTTCCGAGCTCCTTCCTCGCGGCTTCGAGAAACTATTCTGCAAAATTTATCACAAATTCGGCCTCTTCAGGGCTGACGAGACCGCCGCCATACTGGACGTTATGCCCGGAGAGCCTTATTTTTGTCCCACGTCTTGATCAGATCGATGACCGGACCGCTGTAAAGGGCTCTGATGGCCAGGCCGAGGCAGAGATGGCTCCGCTCCACGTAACCTCGCGCAAAGAGGAGAGATCTTGCCGAATGGAAAGCGCTGTTGTAGGCTGCGATCGCCACCATCTCATACTCCCGGATCTCCAGGTTTCTCTTCGAAGACGAGAGGAACCGCTCTGCTGCATCGAGAGAGGTTTCGACCCGCATCGACGCCTTGGGGTCCCGTTTGATCATGCCCTTCTCGACGCACTCGTCAAACCTCACAGCTCGACCCCCTTGACCAGTACGTGATCTCTCAAGACGTTCTCCGCGAAGCCGTCGCCCTCCTTCTTCAACGCCTCCCACCGATAGTAGGGCATTACCGTCAGCTGGACGGACCTTCCCAACTTCTCCTGGAGCGCCAGGACCCGATCTCTCTTTACATCCGCCTCCTCGCCTATCACCAGAAGGTCGAGATCGCTCCGCTCGTCGAAGTTGCCGGAGGCGAAGCTGCCGTATACGGCGAAGGATGTGCACCCTAGAGCGAGGTTCTCGATCCCCAGATCCTTGAAGCGGAATAGCTGGTAGGCCCTCATCATGCCTCGAACGGCGAAGTCGTCCCGGTTCAACCTCAACATGCGGAGATTTCCCAGGGCGCTCTCCTGGATCAGACCGGAGGCCACCAGATCATCGCAGTACTTCTTCGCGCTTGCGGGGCTGATCTTTAGAACTCGGCCGAGCTCTTTAAGGTGGATCTCCTCGGAAGGGTGGGTAAGAAAGTATCCCAGCACCTTCAGGCCGACGAACTTCTCGGACCAGATCATCTCAAACCATTGAACGATCGTTCGATAAAATAAAACTATCGTTCAGCAGACTCGTAGGCAATTCGGGCGTTCATCAGAAGAACCTCGCGAGCGTCGTCTGCCCCGCCCCCCGCACGAGCTGCGAATGCGCGCGCCACTCCCGCTCGGGCGTCCGCAGGCGCATCGCCATATCCGCTAGAGCCGCCTCCAGGGTCTCGAACCTCTTCGGCTGGCCTGCCAGGGCGGCCCGGGCCGCCTCCCGGACGACCCAGACCCCCAGGGGGGCCCAGTACCCCTCGGTGATCTCCCGGACCGCCATGATCGTAGCCTGCCTCCTCATCTCGGCCAAGCCTTCGAGAACGGCGAGGCGGGCGGCGTAGTACCCTCCGGCAAGGCCGCTGTACCCCTTCTTCGGGCCGGGGCCCTCCCGGTCGGCGCCGATCCACGCCTCCTCCCCCGACCAGACGGACCGGGGAAGCCAGATCTCGAGCAGCTCGTAGGTGAAGGGTCCGGGGGCGAGGAGGATCTCAAAGTGGTTTGCCAGCCTCCCACCTGAGAAGAGGAGGTAGTCGTTGATGGGAGGATCGTCCTGTATGGATCCTATCAGATGCTTTCCCGCGATGTCGTCGGAGGCGGTGATCGACCACCTCGTGGGGACGAGCTTTCTATTCTTTCCCAGGAGCCCCAGGGAGAGGAGCCTTGATATCCCGTCCACCTCGACCCCGGCCTCGAATAGCTCGCCGACGGCGGCGGTGGCCAGCAGGTCGGTGTCCCCCACCACCTCGTCCACCTTCCGGGGGACCGTCGGGTTCGATATGATCTCCATCTCCTCGACGGTCCCGACCGGCCCCGAAGGCATCATGAACCCGTCGAAGCGCAACCGCCCTCGGGGCGGCTTTGCGAAGGTCACCTCCGTCTCGACCGGCGTCGAGGAGATGGCGATCTCCTGGGCCATCTCCAGTAGCTTTCCTGGGTTCTTCGCGTCCGAGACCTCTACCCTGGAGGAGGATCTCACCATCGACGACCGGAGGGCAACGATCTCCCCGACGTCCATCTTGGCCAGCTCCGCCGGCCGGGTGAATAGAGATGGCGGGAGGGCGGTGACGGGGTTGGTCTCGGTGACATCAATTGAATCGGAGGCGGTGGCGGACCGGGAGGAGGCGGATCGAGAAGAGAGGGCTGAGCCGATCCCGTCCCCATAACTCCTCCCATCCGCCGGGACGAGGGGGCCGGCAGAGACCCGAGGGTAGCCGAACCTCCCGACGAAGACCTCCGGGGGCGACGGCCCCTCGATCGTCGTCCCGAGCTTCGGGATCTGTTCCACAACCCGGAAGCTCTGAAGGATCGGGCAGACCGGCCTTCCGCAGAGCCCCCGCCCCTTGCACCGGACGCACCTCGTAGCCAACGGATCGAAAACGGCTTTTATAGGATATAGCCCTATCATCCGGCCATGATGGAGATCAAGGGCGACCTCGTCCCGGCGGTCGTCCAGGACGCAAAGAGCGGCGAGGTCCTGATGCTCGCCTACATGAACCGGGAAGCCCTGGCGAAGACCCTGGAGACGGGGAAGGCCCACTACTGGTCCCGGTCGAGGGGGAGGCTCTGGCTGAAGGGGGAGTCCTCCGGCCACTTTCAGCGGGTGGTGGAGGCGAGGATCGACTGCGATCAGGACGCCGTCCTCCTGAAGGTCGTCCAGGAGGGAGGTGCCTGCCATACAGGCTATCGCTCCTGCTTCTATCGGGACCTGGAAGGCCGGATCGTCGGAGAACGGGTCTTCGACCCCGACGAGGTCTACCGGTGAGGGAGATGGCGACGGATTGGGGGGTGAGGGGCGGACCCCGCCGGTACAATCTGACGAGCGGCCCCCTTCTCCGGGCCGAGGCGTCCGTCGTGGAGGGGAGGGTGAGGTTGGAGGCGGCGGGCCCCCTCTCCCGCCTTCCTATCGTCAAGTCCGCCCTCAAGATCGCCGACGGCCAGATCCCGGTGATGGGCGGGGAAAGGCTCATCCTGTCCACCTGGTCTCCGCCCATCCCGAGCCGGGCCTTCGACCGGCTTGCGAGAAGCTACCTCAAGGCCACCTTCGGCTTGCGGACCCCCGACCAGGTGACGATATCCGTCACCGAGGACTGCCCCAACCGCTGCCTCCACTGCGCCCTCCCGGATACGGGAAGAGACCACCGGTTGGAGCCGGAGGAGGTAGAAGACGTCGTCGGCCAGGTCCTGGACCTGGGGACGACCCTGGTCATCTTCGACGGCGGGGAGCCTACGACCTACCGGGAGCTTCCCGACCTCGTCCGGGCCGTCGACGACCGGGCGGTATCGACGATCTTCACATCGGGGGCGGGTTTCACCGAACGGCTCGCCTCCGACCTCAAGGAGGCGGGGCTCTACGCCGTCAACGTCAGCCTCGACTCCGCCGCCGAGGCGGAGCACGACCGGATGAGAGGAAGGGCCGGAGCCTTCCGAGACGCCATGAAGGCCGTCGAGAACGCCCTCGAAGCCGGCCTCCTCGTCGACCTGTACGTCGTCCTCCGGCGGGATAACGTCTCCGAGATCGAGGAGATTCACAGCCTCGCCGCCGGTATCGGCGCTGACGAGCTGACCCTATTCGAGGTCGTCCCGACGGGGAGGTGGGCCGGCGAGGACGGCTCCACCCTGACTGAAGAAGATCACGCTATCATCGAGGAGTTCGTCTCGGTGGCGCCGCCTCCCCGGATCTTCTCCGTCCCCGCCGCCTTCCGGGAGTTTGGCTGCTTCGCCGGGAGGAACTGGATGCACATCACCCCGGAGGGGGAGGTCTATCCGTGCGCCTGCCTCCCCGAGGTCGTCGGAAACGTCCGGAGGGAATCGGTCAGGAGGATCTGGCAGAAGATGGCGAAGCTCCCTCATCGGGGGAGGAGCACCTGTCCCGCCCGCCGGTCTAAATCATAGATCAACACGTATATATAGCCGATAATCGTGAAGATCAGCCCGATCAAGGATGGAACTGACACAGATACAGCGGGAGATACTGACGGCTCTCATAAACTTACAACGGAGAGAGGGGAGGGCGGTCAAAGGCGAGGAGATAGCCGCCATCATAGACAGAAACCCCGGCACCATCAGAAACCAGATGCAATCTCTGAAGGCGCTCCATCTGGTGGAGGGGGTCCCCGGCCCCAAGGGCGGCTACCGGGCCATCGCCGCCGCCTATGAAGCGATCAACCTCGACGGAGCCGATGACGTCGTCGACGTCCCGGTGATCAGGAACGGATCGCCCGTCCCGGGGGCCACCGCCAACGAGATCACCTTCTTCACCGTCATGAGGCCGAACCAGTGCAGCGGCATCGTCCAGATAATAGGGAACATCAGGGACTTCCACATCGACGACGAGATCGAGATAGGGCCGACCCCCGTCAACAAGACCCACATCAAAGGAGTGGTGACCGGGAGGGACGACACTACAAACCGGCTGATATTCGATATAAAGGAGATGGCTGCGATACCGAAGATCCCGGTGAAGAACCTGGCGAGGGCGGCCGTCACCATAGAGCCTGAAACGACGCTCCTGGAGGCGTGCAGCAAGCTCCACCTCTCGGGGGCCAGGGCGGCCCTCGTCGGAGAGAACGGCGACAGAAGAGGGCTCATCACCCTGGAGGACATCCTCCGGGGTATCGCCGAGGGGAGGATGGAGATGCCGGTCTGCGAGTCGATGGAGAGGGAGTTTCCCACCGTCGACGCCGAGGAGCCGCTCCACTCCGCCATCACCAAGCTTGCTGAGACCGGGGCTTCTCAGGTCGTGGTCACCGACTCGCAGATCCCTCTCGGGGTGCTCGACGCCCGCGACCTGATCCGCTGCATGATCCGGTCGTAAGGAGAGGACCTCGGGGGCCATAAGAGCCTAAGGCCCCATAAGGACCTAAGGGACCTTAAGGGCATTAGAGACCGCAGGGGCGGTGGGGGCCCTTGGGGGCCGGATGGCCCCAGCTCAGAACATCTCCGTCCCAGATATCTCCGTTCCGGAGTGGCCGCCTTCGGCCCCCCTCTTCAGATTTTTCGGATCGGCGCCGTGGACTACGACGGTGAAGATCGACGACCGCTCGATGATCTTCGCCGCCAGGGGGTCGACGGGGGAGCGCGACCCCGCCTTCATCTCCGTCTCCATGGCGAGGCGGACGAGGTCTTTGGCGGTCATCTTATCGAACTTCACCGCACCAGAATCGATCTCGGGGTCGGCGGAGTAGACCCCGTCGACGGAGGTGGCCACGATCAGCCGGTCGGCTCGGGCGTACTCGGCGAGCAGCGCCGCCACGG